>CAINDP010000076.1 GCA_903847405.1 uncultured Myxococcales bacterium
CGCCAGACCATCAGCGTCAGGGGCTCGATCAGGCGCGGGCCCGAGGCCGCCCGGCCACTTTCGTACCGGATCTGCAGACGCTTGCAGACCATCAGGCCGTGCAGCACGGACGCGATCTTCCGGTCCTGGCCCGTGTAGTCCTTGGGCGCGTCGGGGGCGACCAGCACCTTGCGATCCAGGTCCTTCAGCAACTGCCGAAAGACGAACGTCCGCTCGCCGATGCGGTCCAGGAACTCCTGGCGGAACGCGGTCATGTCCTCGCCGATGCCCGTGGGCGCCAGGAACGCGAAGGCCTGCCGGGCCATTTCGAGGGCCGCGACGCGCGCCAGGAAGCGGGGGTGGTCCTCGATGGGTTCCTCGCTGTCCCGCAGGCGAAGGTACCGCGCGTCGCCCTCCTTGGCCTCCATGACCAGCGACCCCTTGCTGTCCACCAGGTAGTCGAAATGCTCCTGCAGCAGCGCCCGGTACTTGCGGTAGGTGCGGTCCTTGATGCCCAGCGTGGACTGCAGTTCATCGACGCGCCAGCCCCGGGGCTCGGTGATCAGTTTCAGCAGGATTTTGGCGAGGTTCAGGGCGAGGGGGGAGTCGGGGCCGGCGACCGGGGTACTCATGGGGACCTCGTCGTTTGAAAGGTTCAAATCGGCATGTATCGTGCCACGGATGCGGGCATCATGACACCATGAAGAAGACAAACACCCTCCTGATCACCCACACCGATCGCGACGGCATCTTTTCGGGGGCGGCGCTGCTGCGCGCCATTGGCGATCCGGACGGGCCGGACGTCTGCATGACCCAGGGCAGCTACCTGGCCGACGAACTGCAGGAAATCGCGGATGCCGGGCGGACCTACCAGCGCCTGTATGTGTGCGATACCTACTGGCACACGCCGCACGCCGACCGCCTGATCGCCGGGATTCGCCGCCTGCTGGCCCCGGGCGGCACGATCGCCTGGATCGATCACCACCCGGAAACCGTGGAACACGAACCCACGATGCGCCGGGAACTGGGGCTTTCCGAGCAATCGAAGATCCTGGGCGACCGCGCGGGCAAGCACGAGGCCGTATCCCTGGTGGCGGCGACCTTCGATGCGTTCCGCGACCCGGTCGTGTCCGACCTGCTGAAGGCGACGGCGCGCGGCTGGGAGCGGAACGGCGAGGCGGTGCCCTACCCGGTCCAGCGGTGGCTGCGGGTCGTGGACGGGCTGCCCCGCTTCCCCGAACTGCCGCCGACCTGGGCCGCCGAAATCGTCCGCAGGCTGGCCCGCGGGTTCGATACCGAAATCCCCGAACTGCTGGAGCCCCTGGAGAGTTGCTCCGAGGACGTGGAACGCCGCACCGCCGAACTGCTGGCCCGGACGGACTGGCCCCGGCTGCCCTCGGTGGACGGCGGCTGGGGCCTGCTTTTGGACCTGCGCGCCGAACGCCTGGCCAACGCCTATGTGCTTGCCTACGGGCTGTTCCAGGCGTCGGATCGCAGCATCGACTACTTCGTGGTGGCCGAGAATCCCGGCCTGATCCACTACGTCAGCGGGACCCGGGCCCGGGTCGAGCGCGACCGACTGGAGCGGGATCGGCCCGCGGGGCTGCGGGTATCGACGATGCACAAGGGGGCCCGCCGCAACACCAGCGCCACCTGGCGGGCGCGCAGCGGGATCGACCTGCAGTATTTGACCGTGCGCAAGCCCGCACCGGACGCGGTCGCGCACTGGATCGACGCGCATCCCTACCTGGTCAAGGGGTTGTGGGCGGAGGGCGTGGGCGTTGATACGCGGCGGGTCGCGGCGACGGCCGGCGAGATCGGCGCGACGATGGTGGACGTGCTTGCGAACTATGGGTGGTCGGAAGCGGATCGCCGGGTCGAGTATCGCTAGCGATCGGCCTCAACACCCCGGGATTGTCCGAGTACCCCCCCGAAACGTTCTGCCAATGGAGTGGAGGCGGCGCAGTTGGTCTGGGTGCTTGAGACCTGTCTTGCGTCCCGAGGAAACGCCCGGACTTGGGGGGGTACTTTGGCGTTGCCAGTCCAACGCGCTCAATTCTAGAATGGGCGCACCCCGGAGGCTCCGATGGTGCGTGCCTTGCCTGGCCGACTCGGCGTGTTGCTTGCGTTGATCGCGTCCCTGGTCGCTTGCGGCCGCCCTACTCCCGAGTCGAATCGCACCCAGACCGTCGAGTCACCGCGGCAGGAGGCTTCCATGAACGACACCGAGGCCGGATGGAAACGCCTGGCGGATGGAACCGCAACATGTTCGGAACTTCAGGGTCGCTATCGCGACGGCAACGGCCTGGAAGGCTGGACGACCGTGGAATTCACGAATGCGCGCGTAACAGTGCGCCGGACGTCCAGGGGACCGGAGGAGACCTGGGACGGTACGCTGGCCGAGGTCGAGTGCCGTCACCTGGCCCGGAGCGTCCTGGACGGGCGCCTATGGGAGGTGCGGTCGCAACGAACCACGGGCGTTCCGGACGAAACCCGGCCCTCAATCCAGTTTGGCCTTGGCGGTGAGGCCGGATTCACGGTTCAGGTCTGGGCCAATGAAATCGATTCACTGCCGCAATTTGCCGCGGTGCAGAAGGTGATCCTCGGGATCACGGCTCGTGTCTCGAACGGGAAGGTCCGGTTCTGATGGCACACCCCGATCACCTCGCGCAGTCCGATACGCAGTCGAACCGGGGTGCGAAGTATGCGCCCGGCGAGTCCCGCGGAGGCATGCGGGAGCGGTTACGCAGCATTCCTCCGTCCCAGGCGGCCGCGGTCTTGAAAGGCCAGGCCAACACTGCGGAACTCCCTGCCGACCCCAGGTTGCTGGCCGCGTCAGGATACGCCGCGGCGACCGAGCGACTGAAGGTGCGTCGAGCGACTCCGGACACTCTGGAAGGCTTGCTTCTGATTGCGGAAATGGACGCGGCCCGCCTGCCCGCCGTCGTGGGGGACCTCGACGCTCGACACACTCTGGATCCGTGGCTCGCCTCCGTGTCCGATGCAGACCTGGCGCAGCAGGCGTTGCCTTTGCTCCGCGTCCTGGAGCATGCCCGAAAGCAAGGCCGAGAACCGCTGCGGGAACGGGCGATTCGTGCGCTGGAACTCCGGGGAGAGGATCCCGACGAACGGCTCGGGACCTACGACCGGACACGTGACGTCCGCACCCACTACTCCGAGGAACTGGCCGAACAGAAGCCGGACGGCACGTGGACCACGAACACCTACAGCGCGGACAAGGCCTATTCGCTGGGCATCACCCGGGACGAGGTGGTGGTCAGCGTACGAATCCGCCTGCATCCCGACGTCGCGGCCGGCGATCCGGAGGCCCTGAAGGCCCGATGGCGTGACGGCATCACGGCTGTCTGGAACGGCAAGTACAAGGTCACGAATGGCAGGAAGAAACTGCCCCTGCGTTTCCGCCCCCTGTTCATCCCCGCTCCGGAACCGCGCGCGTCCCACCAGGAAGTACGGATCATCCCGGGCCCCTCGCGGTCCAACGAGACTCGTTGGGACACCGAGGATCAGGGCCGGACGACCGCCGCTCACGAGTTCGGCCACATGGTGGGTGCCCGCGACGAGTACTCGATGCCGATGAAGGATGAAAAGGACCAGGTGGTAGCATCCTACGACGAAACGGACAGCATCATGTCCGGCGACTACGGGCGCGTTCAGCCCCGGCACCTGGAGGAAATCCGGCGCGACCTGAACCGGATGCGCAGCCCGAAGGAACCGGAGTTCCGGGTGGAGCCTCTGTAAAGGGTTGGCGCGCTCGTTGCTCGATAACACGTTGTTGCCCGAGGTGGGCAACGTGGCGGTTCCAGACAACAACCGAATGGAAGAGGGGCTGGACGAGCTGGACGCGTTGGGTCCCCACCGACCGGCCGTGGTCCTCGTCGGGGTCCAGGACATCTACCTCCTGGTAGCCGTATACTGCGGGGTCTGAACCCACGAACCGCACCATCGCGATTGATTCGCCCTTCCCTGTATCTACTCGCGAGAGAACGGAATTGACCCACGAACCCGGCTTCAGTCCTGGCGCGGCACGTTGCGCGCCGGCTTGTACCAGGGTTCGTGACTTTCCGGACAGTGTTCGCGATCGGCAGGACGGCATCGTTGAGCCACGAAGGCTGCGTGAGACGCACGATCGCTGCGCCGATCACCGGATCTTCAGGGCAAAACGGCCCGCAAGGCCTCCAGCCTTTCCCGCTTTTCGGGCCCGGGCCCTGCCCCGAGTTCGCGATCGACAGCCTGTCGCAGCACGTCCGCCTCGATCGTCTCGTTCCGGTCACCGGCCCACTGCAGATACTGCATGCAGTCCTGCAGGTCCGTCGCCGTCAGCCGCGCCAGTTTCAGCAGCACATACAGGGTCGAATCGGGACGGTGAAAAGTGGCGCGCAGCCCCTTGCGAACGGGGATCAGGTGATGCCCCCACCCCGGAATCCGGTGCAGGAAGAACGCTGCCGCCAGGTTCACGGCCTCGGGCGCGAGTCCGATCGCCACGACAATCTGCAGCAGTTCCAGCGTCTGCTGGTTCCACTCCGGCCCCACCACATCGATGTCCAGCGTGACCCGATGCTGGATGTCGACCAGGGGAAGGACCCTCCCGCCGATGATGACCCAGTCGCCGTCCAACCGGTCCACGGCCAGGTCCAGGAACCGCTCCAGAAGGTCGCCGTCCATCGTCATCACAGGTACTCCGCAAGAGCCGCCCGGGCAATCCGGTAGAGTTTGATGACCCTCCCGTCCGGTTCCCGCGTCGTCAGTTTCCACGCCAACGAACTGCGGGAGAAGCGCGCCGCGAAGAAGTCCGGGAAGTGCAGTCGCAGCGCCAGCAGCAGGGCCTGGATCGCCTCTGCTTCCCGGCTGGTCCCGGCCACCGCATCACGCGACAGGGCGGCCAGTGCGGGCGCCAGTTCCCGGATCAGCCGGTCCCCGCTTCCTGGCATTTTCCTGGAGGCCTGGGCCGCCGACATCGGCAATCCCAGGCCGCACAGTGCGTCCCAGTCCGGTTCCACGGCTTGCCAGCCCGGGGTCAGGGCCAGTTCATGCAGGACCTTCGACAGCGTCGAAAAGGCCGGGTTCGCCCGTCCCGCCTCGATGTTCTGCAGGGTGGCCAGGCTGACCCCGGATCGCCGCGCCACCTCCGCCTGCGTGAATCCGAGTTCCAGACGCTGGCGACGGATCGCCTGTCCCAAAGTCTTCATACCTAGGATATTCGGGGTCGGGGCGCGGGTTGGCAAGCGGCGGGAGGCATGCTGCTGTCAGGTTCGGCTGGCACGTAGTCTCCGGCCGGGAATCCCGCAATCACGAAAGATTAGACAACCGTTGGGGGGGGCTATATACACCCCTTACTCGATCCGGCCCGCGGTCCAGATTCGCCTTCACGCGGGTAGTGTCATCGAAGGGGGTGCCGTCGTTCCAGGAGGAAGCCAGGAGAACGTCATGTCGATTCGCTCGTCGGTGTTTGCGGTGCTGGGTCTGGTGATGTTGGCGGGAAGCACCTCGGGATGCGCGCCCCTCATGAAGTCGGTCACGGCGATCGGACCGAATCCGTCGGCCGAGCAGGTCTGGGTGGACATCCAGACGGACAAGGAAACCCAGCGCGGCGTGTACCGGTGCGTGGTTGCCGCGGATGGCTCCCGCCCGGTGTGCACCAAGGCCGTCCTCGTGACGAAGTAGGGGCCCGGGCGGGTAACCATTGGATTTCTTGTAGTCTCAGCGGGGACTCGAGCTCCTGAACCCCTGGTGCTGCACGCATGCGTCCTGCCGAGGCTCGGCCACCTGCTCGCCGGATCTCGACGTCGATCCGCTCAAGCCGTTCTGGGGCGGAAATACAGGATCACTCCTCCGAACCCCGACACTCCGCGTCATCCAGCAGGATCAACTGCGGCAACCGTTGTGGGCCATGAGCAATGGAGGCGACGGCTGAACCCATGACCATAAACAACTTCGTTTTCGGCCCCTCCCAGTTGGCATCGTAGAGCGCCATCACCAGGAACCACTCGCCATCGGCGCGGACAGCCGCGACAGCAGGTCTGAAAGCGCTGTGCGTCCCATGCCGCACGCCACCCGGCCATGCAGATCGCGCCCCACCCCCACGACCATCCGCGCGCTCTCCGTCAGCAGGCACAGCGCCAGCAGCGCCGTCCGCCTGTTCCGCGTCAGCGTATACCTCCTTCCCCGCCGTGCGCGTGGGCCCGTCACGCCTCGGGGTGCCAGCGACTGGCTCCGTTTCCTGATGACACCTGCGAATTTGCCATCACCCAGAGAAGGCACCGCCTACCTCAAGCCCTGCTTGAACCTGGCCATCCCAAGGCTGCCGACTTCCGCCAGGGCTGCTACGAAGTTGACGTCTCTTGGACTCCGGACTATCGTGATAATTCAGTTGGTACAGCTCAACTCTCTATTACTCTACCAAGAAAGGAGGTTCGCAGATGGGATTGAATCTTGACGAGAAGGCGGGAATAAAGGGGCGACTGCTCGGGCTTTTTCAAGGACCGAACCCGAGGGATATAGAGCTCCTAAATGGCAGGCCTCCTTTTCAGGCCAATTGTACGTCGGACGGAATTACTGTCAGCAACCTAGTTGCGCCGTTTCTAAAGTGGGAGGCCTTTTACGCAGCAGTTGAAATCGTATGGGCACAAACTGGTGGCGCCAGAAACGGAAATGGCCGAAACGCAAGACTGGGCGAACCTGGTCTAGAACTAACTTCCATTGAGGGAAACGTAGCAAAAGAGGTCTACGGATACCAGGTTGGGGAACATGTGCTCGCACGAAACGCACCGATAACTGGCCTTCTCCGAAAGGCAGGCATTCTAGAAAGTTTCAAGGGGGGGCATCGAAGGGTACAAGGGGTCAAGTTGGACGCTTAAGGCTGAGGTAGTTGACCGTGTGACTCAGGACCTCAACTAACCCCGCAACCGCGAACTCGTGCGCCATGTCCGTGAACTCTACTTCCGGGACGATACTGCCAGAGGAAGAAGTCCATGACCTTCATATCGCTAACAACGGTTCCAGGGAATCTCTGGTCGAACGCTCGTCTCAACTCCAGAAATTGAGCATCGTGGAGAAACTGGGTCATGCGCGTACCTAGATCCTCGTATCTCTGCAGAGTCGCCCGAATCTTGTCGTTCCTGTCTCCCGCCGGGCCAGTCGTACGGATCCCCAGATTGCGCATGACCTCGCGGTCCCATACCGGCATATCGGGACGTATCGAAGCAACCAGTTTGGACGAAAAGGAAGCCTCGACCCGGTCAGTGGAAACCTCCAGCAATACTGAAGCGAAATCGATCCCAACATTCGCCTTCTCGCGTTCCAGCAGCCCAAAGAAAGGCCCGCAGAAGGCCTGATTGCGTCGAACACGATAGAAACCTTTGAATCGCCTCTGGAACTCACCGGCATCGTGACTTGAGACATTGATCGAGTGCAACTGGGTCTGTAGCCAACTGTACTTCTGGACAGCGCCCACGTGGGCAAGGAAATCCAGGATCACATTCTTTCGTTCTACAAGGCTCGTCAACAAGTCGTCCATTTGATTCACCTCCAAGTTTAGCGCGACCAAGTTCACACCAAGTGGCACCTACTTCTAGCCATGGGAACGAGTGGGCACTGCGTCAGGATTCTCGGCCCCGCATCCACCAGCACCAAGTGCATGCCGGCGCCCGATCAGATGAAGGCGTCCCCCATGGAACAGACCCCGGGGCCAATGCCGTCCGTGATCACGCCGATCTGGCCGTAGTGGCGGGCCAGGCCGGCCAGCATGGCGTCCTCGATGGAACCGCACCCGAAGACCCACAGCGCGCGCAGGACACCGCCCAGGCGCAGGTCTGGCCACGCTTCGGAAGGTTCTCCTGGGTTCCCGGGATCCAGACGGCGCAGAACCGAGGCTGCTGTAATCGTCATGCTGTTCTCCTTGGGACCGCCGCCTTTCGTGGACGGGATGGGGGAAGGAACGGATTGCCGACGAACATGTTGCACGGGCGCACATCTGGATCAAGAAGGTCAGGGCAGCGGATGGACTCTGGGCGTCCCGGAGACCGGGCAGAAAGATCGATGGATCCCTGTTTTCCATGGCTAGGAAGACAGGCATGTTTTCAAGGAACCATGCGCAGTATTGGCCGCCCCGGAATGGGATGGTGTGAGTGGGTATTGTTGGAACTCTTCGCTATGTTACACCCAGGGATGCCCTTCACCCAACAGCTTTTGAAAATTTTCCTTGCCGAGGTCCCAGGCATCGTTGGCCTGTTGCCGGCGGGGGTGAATCAATCGCCCGCCCAGACCACCCGCGAACCGTCGCGACTGCGCGAGCCTGGCGCGCCGCGATGGTCTTGAGAAGAAAGTATCCTCGCGCTTCACCTCGCACGTCGCATTGACGCCCCCTACCCCAGACTGGTCACGGTGCGGGCCAGACTGACCAGCGGGGACATCCTGCGCCTGATGCTGGAGGCGCCGGTCAGGACCACGTGCAGGCTGATGCCCGACTGCGCGAAACGATCCCCGACACTGCCGGGGTCCCCGACGATGCCGTCCGAGATCACGACGATCTGACCGTAGCGCTGGGCCAGCGCATGCTCCAGTACCGGACGCAGGTGCGTGCCGCCGGTCGTGCGTTTCACGCCCCGAGCCAGGTCGTCCATGCTGCTGTCGACGACCTCGGTGGAGAACTGGTGGAGGGGGGTAGCGACAAGATCGCGGAGGGCGTTCAGGCCATTAAACAGGCAGGGAAGAACGTCATCCATCGAACCCGACACGTCCAGGTACACGTGGGCCCCAAGAGCCTCCTCGGACACGGGCCGCGACCCATGGAAGATTGACACGGTGTGGCCGGCGGCCAGAAAGGCCAAGTCCGACCTTCCGGGCGAGCACACCACCCCGGTCATGGGGACCATCTGCACCAGACGGCGCGCGGGGTCCTTTTCCAGGGCGCGCCGGAGGGCCTGGGCAAGACCGAGGTCACCCATCGAGGCCCGGGACTGCACCCGGGACTCGTCCAGCGCCCCGCCTGCGCCGGGTTCCGTTGCGTCGCAAGGCCAGGGCAGGCCATCCACGGGAGGACCATCGTGATCCCCCAGGAGCAGCACGGGGACCACGCGCAGGGCTCCGGCCGAGTCCAGCAGTTTGACCACGTGGTCCAGCAGTTGTTCGTAGGGAGGCTGGCGTTGCCAACCCATGCGATGGACTCCCCAGGCCTGCCTGGCAATCTCATGGGAGCATCCTGCCGCCGCGACGCTATCGATGAAGGCCCCGCGTTGCGATTGCTCCCGGTTTCGCTTCCCGGCCCCCTTCACGAAGGTGTCGGGCGGCTTCAACAGGCATGCGGGCAGCCCGTTTCCATACAGTCTCGACAGCAGGGGCACCCCCCCGGGGAAGTAGCGGTCGATGACGGTGCGGTTGACCAGCATGTCCGCGGCCAGGTTTGCCGCCTGCGGGCACTGCTTCGAGAGTTCGTCCCCGGGCCGGAGAATCAGGTGGCCCAGGACGTGGTGGTAGACCTCGTGGAGCAGCACGAACAGGAGGTCGCGGTCGTCCGAAAGGTGCTCGCGCAGGAACGCCTGGCCGAATTCGAGGTCGATGCGATCGCCGCTGCGGCGGATGCGCGCGGTCGGCACATCCGCCCGAACGGACAGGCTGCAGGCAGGGAGGAATGTGTGCAGCGCAACTGCCAGTCCCGAGGGATCGGCCGACAGTTCGATGGCACGCCAGATGCGGGACTCGAGGGTCGCATCGGTCATGTTCACCTCCAGGTGGCAGGGGTGCACAGCGCCAGCCAGGAACCACCCATGGCGCGGATGGCTGGGGGCACGGGACCCGGCACCCCGTCGGGGAGGAACACGCTGCGGGTGACGCGGGACAGGATGGCGGCGGCATCGGCCGGTCGTTCCACGAGGGGGACGTCGGCCGGGATCTGCAGGGGACACCGGGAGTCCACGAGCCACGCGGCGGGCAACCGTCCTGCCTCCACCGGCACGTCGCCCGCCTGCCTGGGCCAGCGACGGGGGACCTTCACCAGGACCTGGGCGGCCCAGGCTCCGAAATGCGAAACGTCCCCCTCGATGAACTCCACCATGCGCCCCTCCCGCTCGAAGGGCTCGCGAATCGAAGGTTCCAGTTGACGAAGAAGCCCCTCGCGCCAACGTCCGTCAAAGCACGAACTCACTCGGCCGCTCTCGGCAGCGCCGGCGGACAGCAGCATGTCCCACCCGGGAACGGAGCGTCCCCGGATGCGCCGGCCATGCTCCCGGATCACCGCGACGAACCCGCACGCCTTGCGGCGATGCCTGCGACTGCGGGCGGGCAGGTACACCTGTTCGACGCCCTTTCCGAACCGGCGAAAGGCCTTTTCAAACTTGCTGCGCAGGATGACCATCGCCTGCGGCTCGCCTTCCCTCGGGTCCATCAGCCAGTCGTCGGACTCCCTTTCGATGAACGGGACCATCGCATCGAAGCGATGATGTCCGTTGTCACCCGCAACTTGTGTGGCACGGACCGCGACGTCGAGCGCGCCGAAGCCCTGGGGGACCCAGTGTGCAGCCATGAACTGGCAGGCCTGCACCGGGTTGCTGGCCACGATCAGTCCGGGCCGTCCGAAATGCTCGGGAGGCAGATCCGCCACGAACAGGGGTTGAACGTCCAGGCCGGTGAAGGGCAGTCCTCCGGGGGCTCCGAAGGCCGCGGAGTCCAGTCGGCAGGATTCCATCGAGAGGATATCGTCCTCCAGGAAGGTCTTCAGCGGCAGGTGCACATCGGCCTGAACCAGGCACATCACGTCCCCATCCGACCAGACGATCTTCATTCCACTCACGGTCATGCAGCACCTCCTTGCGAGTAGGTTTCGACCAGGCACCTGGCCATGTCCTCGAACTCCGACCCGCCTCGCATCGTGCGTCCCAGGCGGGATGTCAGCACGTAGGCGAGTCGCAGAGCAGCGTCGCGCACCGATCCATCGATCACCGAATCACGCACGAGGCTTTCGGATTCCGTCTGGAAGCACCCCACGTCGGATGCGTCCAGGTCCAGGAGATCCCGGTAGCCGGCCAGGACGCGATGGCGGGTGTCCGGCACCAGTCGCCACAGCGCGACTTTCGAGAGTGCCACGGTCAACAAGGCGGCTCCCGAACGGCCTGCGCGTTCCACCGTGTGCGGGTGTTCCATCTCCTGGAAGATGCGGGTGACCAGCAGCGACGACAGATCGGCGTCCGGGACGACGTCATCCTGACGCGCCAGCATGCGGGCCGCTCCCAGAACGTCATGCGGCGGCAGGACCCGGACGTGCCCGCGGACCGATGCGGACGCGAATTCATGGGCGCCTTCCACGATCAGCCGACTGACCTCGACACCTGCGGCGGCAAAGGGCAGCAGGCAGTCCAGCCCGTGGCGGAACAGGGTCAGCAGGGAATCGAGGTTCCCGGGAGGCGCGCCCACGACGCGATGCACCGCGGCCAGTGCCAGCAGGGCGCGACGCATCATGCCTAGGCGACGCCCGTCCAGAGGGTGGTCCTTGCCGGCGAAATACTCCGCCAGGCGCTCGACATAGGCCGTGGCCGCGCCACCGTCCCGGGACTCGGTGTCGGGGAATGCCGCGCGAATCGCGACAAGCAGGGGGCGCAAATCCGGCAGCATCGTCGAATCCGAGCCATCGTCGGGAACCTCGATCACGCGACGCAGATCGGCAGCATCCATCTGGTGCGCGTCGGGAAAGGTCACGTGGAACGTGAAACGTCCCGCGAGCGCCTCGTCCAGGGCGCTGGTGCCCGCCAGGCCGGGCGGGTTCATGGCCGCGACGATCAGCTTCAGGTCCGGCAGGCTCATCCCCATCAGGCGACGGGAGCGCACGACCTCCAGCCACTTGTTCTGCATGGCGTAGTTGGCGCGGCTGATCTCGTCCAGCAGGACGAACTCCTTGCCCCACAGCGACAGGCGC
>CAINDP010000077.1 GCA_903847405.1 uncultured Myxococcales bacterium
GTGAACGACGACACGGATCGTGACGTGCAGGGCGCCGCCGTCCTGGCCAAGGGGCGTGTCCTCTGCGCCCAGGGGCGGGTGCCGGAATGCATGCAGGCGCTCCAGGAAGTCGACCGGCGGACGGCGGCGTTCCCGAACGCCTTGTTCGAACTGGCGTGGGCCCACTACAAGGCCGGGGATCTGGCCGGAGGCGCCAGGACCCTGGACATCCTCCTGATGACCTCGCCGGAAGGCGAACTGGCGCTGCAGACCAATGCCCTCCGGGGGCGGATCCTGACGCGCTTGAACGACCAGGACGGTGCCCAGGAATCGTACCAGGTGGTTTCGGACACGCTGGGCCCGGTCGCCGCGGAACTGGACCGGCTGCTCCAGGAACCGAAAAGCATGAAGGCCTGCTTCGACTTCGTCCTGGATCGCAAGCAGGACAGCCAGGCGTCCTTGCCGCCCATCACCGAGCGGACCATGAAGTGGCTGGAAACGGACCACGACATGGGGTCCCTGGTCGGCATGTTCGGCGATCTGCGGCAGCAGCGGGACGACGTGCGCGAGTCCCTGCAGATCGTCGAATCGCTGCTGTGGGTGCTGCGCTCCGGCGGCCAGTTGGAGGCGTTCCCGGCCCTGAAGGAACGGTACCTCCGGTTGAAGGAGGCCGAGGGCCTGGCGGTCCGTGCGTCGGTGGACGCCGTCCGCGCCGTCCGTCCCGTGATCCGCGCCCGCATCGCAGGTGACCTCCTGGCCCGCTACGACCGCGCGATCCGGGCGACGGACGATGCGTCCCGGTCCGGCACGGCGACCCCGGTGACCCTGGACGAATACCGCCAGCGCGAAAAGGCCCTGACGAAGGAAATCGAGGACCTGGGACGCGAGGTGTTCCTGATCGACTCCCTGGTGGGCATCCAGCGCCAGCAGGTGGTCGCCATGGAGCAGTGGCTCCAGGAGCAGCGCTTCGCCAAGGACGGACCGTCGATTTCCGGGGAGCGGGAGTCCGGGCTGAGGTCGGAACTGGGTTCGTACGCCGGCGCCCTGGACCGTTTCGGGGGCGAAGTGATCGCCTTGCGCGAGCGGCTTTCCCGGGAGTCCCTGACGGTGAACACGCCGGAAACGCTGCGGGCCGAGGACATCGGGCGCAACGCGCAGATGCGGGCGGCCCTGGCGGAGGCCCAGGTGCTGAAGGATGCGTCGCCGGGCTTGGAGGTGTCGGCCCGCGACGTCGCCGGTGCGGCGACCGGCCTGGTGGGGCGCAGCGCCGTCGGGTTGTCCGAGGTGGGCCCGGTGGTCGCCAGCCTCATGGAAGTCGCCGGCCGTGGCGCCCGGGACTTCGAGGCGGCGGTCCTTCGCGAAAAGTCCCGCCTGGAAGAGTCGGTGGTCGCCTTCCAGAAGGCGGAACTGGATGCCGAGGCGCTGTCGGAAACGGAAGGCACGCGGATCCTGCACGTCGTGCGCAAGCGCCTGGGCACCGTGCTGCTGGAGGCCGACCTGGGCCTGGCCGACATGGCGTGGCAGCGCGAAGAGAAGGTGGCGACCCAGTTGCGTGACCTGGGCAAGGAATTCGGCGCGCAGATGAAGGCGGTGGACACCCTGGAGCGGGCGCTGAAGGAGGAGGAGGCCATCGGGGCCCCGCCGCCGGCCGCGCCCCAGGCTCCCGGGCCGGTTGCACCATAGGGGTTCTTGATGGCGATCCGGGAATTCGCATCGCGTTGCGCGGCCGTCGCTGCCGTGCTGTTTGGCGCCGCGTCGGCGTCCGCCATGCCCGAGCCCCCGTCGTCCCGCGAGCGCAACGTCCTGGAACTGGAGGGACTCGCCCACCAGTACGCCGAGCAGGCAGCCGAGTTCCGCAAGGACGTCCTGTCGGTCTTCCAGCGGGAAATCGACCGGCGCAAGGCGAACGTCCAGTCGGTCTACAAGCGTGAATCCAAGCGCATCAACGACGTTCTGCAGGTCCAGCGGCGGGAGTCGATCCAGGCGTTCGAGGCCTTCCTGGGCCGGCACCCGGACCATCCGCGCTACTCGCCGGAAGTCATGTTCCGCCTGGCGAAGCTGTACTACGACCAGTCGCAGGACGACTACCTGAACGCCCTGCCCGAATACGACGCCCAGTTGCGCCTGTACCGGCGCGGAAAGGTGGCGGACGAACCCGTGGAGCCCGCCAAGAGCTTCGAGGATTCGATCCGGATGTACCAGACGCTGGTGGACCGCTTCCCGGCGTTCGAGCACGCCGACGCGGCCCTCTATGCCCTCGGATTCACGCTGCGGCAGGCCGACGACCCGGACCGCGCCGCCCTGGTCTTCCAGCGGCTCATCGACGGCTACCCGGACAGCGAGTGGCTGCCCGAGGCCTGGCTGATGGTGGGCGAGCACAGCTTCGACATGGGCAAGTACGCCGAGGCGGTCGAATCCTACAAGCGGGCGCTGGGGAAGCCCGACGGCCGGTACTACGCCATCACGCTGTACAAGCTGGCGTGGTCGTATTTCCAGATGTACGAGTACCCGACCGCCATCCGGACGTTCAAGCAGTTGATCGAGTACATCGATTCGTCGAAGGAGCGGACGGGCCGCGCCGTGCAGGTCCGCAGCGAGGCCATCGAGTACCTGGGCCTGTCCCTGGCCGACGAGGACTGGAACGGCGACGGCCTGCCCGATCCCGACGCGAACGTCGCCCGGGCGCTGTCGTACCTGTCCGAAAACAAGCCCTACGAGCGCGAAATCCTGGAGCGGTACGCCGACGCTCTCTACAACGAATTCGAGATGCGCAAGTTCCCGATGGCCATCGAGGCCTACCGGGCCGTCATCGCCCGCGAACCGCTGAATCCGCTGAACGCGGCCGTGAAGGAAAAGGTCATCGCGGTCTACGACACCATGCGGGATTCGGAAGGCTCGGTCCGCGAGCGCCTGGACCTGGTGAAGCAGTTCGGGCCGGGCAGCCCCTGGTACGACGCGAACAAGGATCATCCCGAGGTCCTGGCCCGGGTGGATCGCCGGCTGGAACTGGCCTTGAACCAGGCCGCGCAGTTCCACCATCGCCGGGCCCAGGAAATGAAGGCCCAGGCCTCCCGCACGGGCGACGAAACCTTCCGTGCCGCCGCCCTCCAGGAATACAAGTCCGCCGCGGACGCCTATGCCGAGTACCTGCGCCGCTTCCCGGACAGCCGGTACGCCTATGAAAACGCCTACTACTACGCGGACTGCCTCTACTTCTCGTTCGATTTCCAGCGGGCGTCGGAAATCTATCGCAAGGTCCGCGACTGGCCGTTGAAGACGCAGTACCTCGAAAGTGCCGCGTTCAACACGATCGACTCGACCGAGAAGGAGGCCGCCAAGCGCGTGCGGGACGGGCAGATGCCGGCCGTCGACGCCCCGGGCGACCTGGGCGCGGTCGCCGACGAGAAGCCGCCGGCCGGCGCGTCGGGCAAGGTCGAGGTCGTCCCGCAGGAAGTGCCGGTGCTGGTCCAGCAGTGGATCGCCGACGTGGACGTGTACCTGGCGCAGAAACTGTCCCGGGCATCCGACGCCGAACTGCCCTCGCGGCTGGCCTACCGGGTGGCGTCGGAATACTACAAGCGGCGCAACCTGGCCGAGGCCCGCAAGCGCTTCGAAGAGATCCTGACGAACTGGCCGGAAAGCGTGGTGGCCTCGTATGCCGCCGCCAGCATCATCAACTCCTTCCGGCTGGAGAACGACTGGGCCAGCATCCAGATCTGGGCGAAGAAGGTCGACGAGATGAAGGTCGGAAAGGCCGAGGACCGCGCCGCCCTGGCAACCGAGGTCCGGCTGTTCCAGCTGGGCGCCCAGTTCAAGGAGGCGGAAGGCCTGTTCGATGCGAAGCAGTTCACGCCGGCTGCCGAGGCCTTCCTGAAGGTCGTGGACGGGGATCCGAAGCACAAACTGGCGGACAAGGCGTTGCAGAACGCCGCCCTGGCCTACCAGCAGGACCACAAGCACGAGTCGGCTGCGGCCATCTACGAGCGCATCGTCCGCGACTACCCGACCTCGCAGTACGTCGAGGGCGCCCTGGTGCAACTGGCCGAGAACGCCCGGAAGGTCTTCGACTTCGACCGGGCGATCAACACCTGGGGCGCCGTGGTGTCGCGCTTCCCGAAGAGCGAGCAGGTTCCGTACGCGCTGTTCACGCAGGCCCAACTGCTGGAAGCCCAGGGCAAGTTGAAGGATTCGGCGCGCACGCTGGAGCGCTATGCTGACCGTGCGACGGACCCGACCGACGCCGGGCAGGTCCTGTTCCGCGCGGGGACGCTGAACGAGAAATCCGGCAACGCGGCCGAGGCCGTGCGCCTGTACAAGCGCCTGCTGAAGGAACACGGCGGCGACGCGAAGCTTTCGGGCCTGGTGGTCGAGTCGCTGGCGCGGATGGCGCAGATGGCGAAGGCCGACGGGAACCGCAAGGAATACGAGCGCCTGTCCCTGCAGGTCATCGCGGAATTCGACGGGCGGGGCCTCGCTGCGGACACCCCCGTGGCGGCCTTCCCGGCCCGGGCCCGGTTCGAACTGATCGAGCCCCGCTTCGAGCAGTACGCGGCCATCCAGTTCCGGGGCGCCCTGAAGGTCCAGGGCAAACTGCTGCAGGAAAAGGCCCGGTTGCTGGAACAATTGGAGGGCGACTACCGTAAGGTGCTGCCCTACAAGGCGCTGGAATGGACCACGGCCGGGTACTATCGCCTGGCACAGATTCACGAGCTGTTCGCCCGCGCGCTCTTCGAGGCGGAAATCCCCGAGATGAGCGAAGAGGAGATGGACATCTACCAGACGGCGATCGAGGACAAGGCCCGCAGCTACCAGGAAATGGCTCAGCAGCGGTACGAAACGCTGGTGGCCGAGGCGCGCCGGCTGAAGTTCGCCAGTGAGTGGACCCGCAAGGCGATTGAATCGCTGAACAAGTACCGTCCGGCCGAGTTCCCGCTGCAGAAGCAGGAGCGCCGTGCGATGGACCTGATGTCGAACCAGGCGCCGGCGTTCGAGGAGGGCTTGTGATGCTAGGGCGCGGCACATGGGCGGCCCTCGCGGCCGTCGCCCTGCTGGCCTGCGCGGGGGCGGAAGTGAAGTCCACTTCCGTGTCCACGGCCCAGCCGTCCGCGGCGGCCCCGGATGCCGTGCCGGGGGCCTCCACCACACCGGCGCAGGCCGATGCCGCCGTCGATGCCCGGACGGCCCGTCCCCCGGTCGCCAGCGAGCCTGCGGCAGTCCAGGACCCGGCGATGCGGGAACGGGCGGACGCCCTGACGCGCGAGGCCGTGGAGACGGTGAAGACGGGCGGCGACCCGATGGTGGCGCGCCAGAAACTGCAGGATGCCGTTGCAACCGGGGCCGGCAGTCCGCTGGCCTACTACAACCTGGCCGTGGCGGACCTGCGGGCCGGGGAGTTCGGACCGGCCGAGGAGCATGCCTGGCAGGCCGTCGAGCAGTCCGAGGGGAATCCGAAGGCCGTCAGGCTCTACGTTCAGGTCATGGAGCGCTGGGGGCGGGCCGAAGCCGGCGTCGCGAACCTGGAACGGCTGGCCGAGCGCCTGCCCGACGTGGCGGGTCTGAAACTGGGCGTGATCGAGGCCCTCCTGGCCGCGAAGCACCCTGCCGACGCGCTGCAACGCGCCACGGACCTCCTGCGCAAGGACGAAACCAACGCGGACGTGATGTTCGTGATGGCCCGGGCCTACGTCGCCATGGAACGGATCGAGGCGGCCGAGTACGTCCTGGCCCAACTCCTCGAGATCCGGAAGGATGCCCGCGCCTACTCGCTGATGGGCACGATGGCCTGGCGGAAGGGCGACGCGCGCAAGGCGATGGGTTTCTTCCAGGAAGCCCTCAAGTTGGATCCGGCAATGGCCGACGTCCACAACAACCTCGCCGTCCTCTACCAGGATGCTGGCGACTCCGAGGCCTCGGCCGGGGAGGCGCTTGCGGCCCTCCAACTGGATCCGAAGTACTCGGAGGCCTGGATGAATCTCGGCAACGCCCGGCGGGTTCAGCGGAATTTCGGTGAGGCGGCGATCGCCTACCAGGAAGCCCTCGCCGCGAACCCGGACTGCGCGGACTGCGAATTCAACTTCGGCGTCCTGGAACTGGAGCGGAAGCCGGCGGACGTGGACGTTCCCGCGCACTACCGGAAGGCGATCGAGCACCTCCAGCGCTACAAGGCGATGCGGCGAGCCGCCCCCCGGGGCGACACCGTGGCCGACGCGTATATCGACGAGGCGCGGCGGATGGCGGAGTTCCTGGAGCAGGAAAGTCTGAAAGCGAAGGAGGCCCCTCCGCCTCCTGCGCCGGATGGCGCGTCGTCCGAGGGGAGTTCCCTCCCCCCGGCAACGGCTCCCGAGGTGCCCTCCGAGGGGGGTATTACCACACCGTGAAAAGGGCGGAGCAGCGCGCCGGAAGGGGCGTTTCCTTGATCTGGGGTGGTGAATAGTGGATAATCGCAACGAGCGTGTCCTCGGAAGGCTGATGCGGTTTGTGCCTTCACTCACCGTCTGCTTTCTGGTCCTGGCGACGGCTTTGACGGCCCTGGGCCAGACCCCTCCGCCCCCTGCCGAGGGCGAGGCGCCGAAGGGCGTGAAGACCCGTGAATGGGTGCAGAAGGGTTCCCAGAAGGTCGTCGAAATCAATTTCGACGAGGCGAGCGCCGATGTCTTCTACGGCAAGGTCCAGAAGCCCGGCGTGGACTACCTGATCACCCAGGGCGACCTGGCGTACGAAGGCCTGCCGATGGAGCACGACCTTCTGCAGGTCCTGGAGCAGTCGGTGAAGGCGCCGCCATTCTGATGGCGGCAGGAATCGTCGGCGTCGGGATGGGATCCCGGGCGGCGAGGAGTTCGAATGTCTGAATCGACGGGACGGAAGGCCGGTGCGGCGAGGGTGCTTCGCGTGGGGATTGTCCACGAGGGGCGCATCGTCGAGGAGCGCCTGCTGCGCCAGCCGGGCGACGTGACCGTCGGCCTGTCCGCGAAGTGCACGTTCATTCTGCCGATCAGCAAGCCCCCGGAACTCTATCGTCTGTTCCTGTACAAGGACGGGCGCTACCTGCTGCGGTTCACCGCCGGAATGGTCGGCAAGGTCTCCGTGGGTGGGCAGGTCCTGGAACTGTCCGAGGCCCGGGCCAAGGGGATCGCGAAACCCGACGGCGACTACTTCCTGCTGCCCGTGGGCGCCGACGACGCCGGAAAGGTCGTTTTCGGCGAGGTTCGCGTCCTGTTCCAGATGGTCGCGCCGCCCCCGAAGCCCAAGAAGATGCCGATTCCGCCGCTCGCTCGCGGTGGTCCGCTGGCCGCGCTGGACGGCCCCTATGCCTGGGCGGTCATGATTTCCCTGGTGGTCCACCTTGGCCTCACGGTCGGATCCCAGTGGTGGTGGGCTGCCTCGGGCCAGTTGGAAGAGCACAACAAACGGGAATCGTTCGTATACCGCGTCCTGAAGGCCGAGATGACCCTGAAAGAGAAGCCGGTCGCGGTGCCCGTCACCGAAGGCGAGGGCGACGGCGTCGGCAACGGCAAGGACGAGGGCAAGGGCAAGGGCGAAGAAGACAAGCCGACGAAGCGGTTCACCAAGACCGCGGCCGGCGGCGGCAGTGACGAGGAACGCTACCAGCGCCAGGTCGCCAAGGTTCGCGAGGGGACGATCCTGAAGTTCCTCGACGCCGGTGGCGGGGGCGTCCGGGGCCTCGTGGGCGCCGAGGCGGCGGGCGAGGGCATGGCCGGCGCCTTCAACACGTCCGGCGGCGGAACCATGGTGGCCAGCGAATCGTTCGGCTACCGGGGCGGCCGGGGCGGCGGTTCCGGCGGGCGCGGCGGCGGGGGCGGGAACACCTACCAGAAGATGTCCGACGACGACGTCGGTGGCGGCAAGGCGATCAAGACGGGCCCCGTGGCCGCCGGTGAACGCCAGGAAGAGGCCGCGGTCCGGATCCGGATCGGCGGCGGTTTCGGCGATCAGGCCGGTCCCGGCAAGATCAGCGCAGCGTCGGTCGAAAGCGTGTTCCGGCGCCGTCGTGGGGCCATCCAGACTTGCTACGAACGCGCCTTGAAGGTAAACACCAGTGTCGAAGGAAAGGTTTCCGTAAAGTTCACCATCGGCGCTGCCGGGACGGTCACGCAGATCCAGGTGGTCGAGAACAGCACCGGCGACAGCAGTGTCGGGTCGTGCATCGCCGAGAAGATCAAGGACTGGCCGTTCCCGCCGCCCGAGGGCGGTCTGGTGATCGTGACGCGGCATTTCCTGCTGATGAAGAGTGGCTGATCCTCCCCGGGTGTTCCGGGGCAGGAGGTGGATCATGGCACGTTGGACCGTAGCGTTCCTGGTTGTTGTGGTGGCGGCGCCCGCCTTCGCGATTCCGAAGAGGGATCGCGTGGTGGTGGAGTCGAAGTCCCTCAAACCCCAGGATCTCCAGGCGATGAGCCTGGAGGCGATGCTGGGCGAGGGCGAGAAGTCCGTGCAGGACATGAACGGCACGGTGCGCGACGTCCTGGATTCGCTGGCCAGCGCCCGGAAGGCGAACGACTTCGCGCGCATGAACTGCATCGGGACCGCCCTGTCCTCGATCAAGGGCCTGCTGCGGATTTCGGACCAGAACGCCATGTCCCTGCGGGAGCGGGTGATCGCGCGTGACCGGCCCGGGGCCGAGCACGAGTACGTCAAGATGCGCATCGCGCGCCAGAAGGTCGGCGAATTGCTGGCCCAGGCGCGGTCCTGCGGCGGTCCGTCCGGTGACACGGTGTTCGAGGGCGAGGCGGTGGTCGAAAAGGACTTCGCCGAGGATCTTCCCATCGAGGACGTCCGGACCGCCTTGAGCGAGCCGGTGTTCAGCATGGATGCCCCGCCGTCGGCGAGCCCGTTCTATTGAGAGCGTGCGGAGGATTGACCTGGTGAACGTTTCCAGGATCGCCAGACCGGCGTTCCTTCTCGCGGCGATCGTCGCCGTGCTGGCACCTCTGCGTGCCCGTGCGGACGTCGGCCTGTCGCTGCCCCCGGTCATCGATGATGCCCGCCGCGGTGCGCGCTTTGGCGACTTCGTCCTGGTCCCGTCGATCAGCCTCGAGGGCCGCTACAACAGCAACGTGTTCCGGCAGGACTCCCGCGAGGGCCGGTCCGAGGCCGGGATCCTGACCATCCGCCCCGGGTTCAAACTGTCGAACCCGACGCCGTCCTGGCTGAAACTGACCTGGGACGCCTCGGTGGACGTGAACTTCTGGTTCTCCAAGGACCCGAACGCCGGCAAGCAGGGGCGCGTGGCCGCGGACACCAATCTGCGGGCGGAGTTCCTGGTGCGGTCCGTGGTCGGGTTCTTCATCGCCGACCGGTTTGTCCGTTCGGTACAGCCCCGAAACTACTCGACGAACGCGCGGTACGACCGGAACTTCAACCACGCCGAGGCCGGGATCCAGATCCGCCCCGGTGGCGCCCTTCAGTTCGATCTGTCGTATGCGTACAACTTCGAACTGTTCGACACGTTCAAGGACGGCAACCGCCAGTATCACGAGGCGCGGTTGCTGGGGATGTGGGCCTTCTTCCCCAAGACGATGCTGTACCTGGACGCCAACTGGCGCTACCAGGACTGGAGCCGGGACAAACTGGGCTACCGGTCCGATTCGATGCCCCTTCGGACGGCTCTGGGCGTCCGGGGCTACATCACCAAGAAGGTCGCGCTGGACGTCAAGGCCGGCTACGGCCAGGGCTTCTACAAGTCCGGCAGCGACATCCAGACGTTCATCGGAGGCGCCAGCGTCGCCATCAAGCCGACCCAGTTCACGCTGCTGGACATCGGCTACGACCGGGATTTCGAGGACGCCGCGTACTACGCCCGCTGGTATACGGCCGACACGGCGCACCTGACCGTGAAGCAGCAGTTCCTGCGCCGCCTGGAGCTGGAAGCGACAGTTTCGTACAGCTACCTCAGTTTCGCCGACCTGACCCCGGTCCCCGGGGATCTGCCGGGCTTCGTGACGCTGGCTGCGAACCAGACCGGGCGTCGCGATCACGCGCTGACCGCCAGGGCCTCCCTGTCGTACTCGGCCCTGCGCTACCTGTCGCTGAAGGTCGGGTACCAGATGGACGCGATCTTCACCGACTTCCGGTTGGACGGCGTCAGTGCCGCCGGCGTCGTGACCCGTGATTACGGTGGTTTCAAGGTCCACCAGGTGTTCGGCGAAATCACCGTCCTCTACTGAGATGCCCATGCCCTTTCATCGCCTTGTCCCCCCAATCCTGACGGCCGCTCTGTGTCTCTGCGTCGTGGCGTGCGGGCACGCGGTGCAGTACGACGCGGACCTGGGCGCCCTGGTGCGGCAGTCGGCCGAAGGCACCCTGCTGGGCCCGGGGGACGTGTTCGAGGTTCGTGTCTACCGGGAGCCGGACCTTTCTGGCGTGTTCCAGGTGGCGCCGGACGGCACGGTGGATTTTCCGCTGGTGGGCAACCTGCGGATCGAGGGGCTGACCTCTTCCCAGGCAGCCCTGACCTTGCGCACCCGGCTGCTGGACGGGCTGCTGAACGATCCCTTCGTGACGGTTCAGGTCAAGGAGTTTCAGTCCAAGCGAATCTATGTCCTGGGCCAGGTCGAGCGGCCCGGGACGTTCCGGTACGAGGAAGGGATGTCGGTGGTCCAGGCGGTCACGCTGGCGGGCGGTTTTTCCAAGACCAGCCGTCCCAACGCGACGGTGGTCACCCGTATCGTGAACGGCACCGAAACGCGGTCCGAGGTCCCCGTCGAGGACATCAGTCGGGGGCGGCAGAAGAACTTCTACCTTCGACCCGGCGACATCGTGTTCGTGCCGGAGTCGCTCCTGTAGCCAAAGGCCCCTCTGCGGGTCGATTCCCCTTGGCAGGGAAGGTATTTGGCTTGCACGGGCGCCTGTCCAAGTGCTACCATGCCGGGGCTTGGGCAGCCGTTGTTTGGGTCGGACAGCCCTTGCTGTCCTGGGGATCGTTGCAGCCCGCGTGGGCGAGGATGGAATGGGCAAGGTCATCGGGATCGACCTCGGGACGACGAACTCCTGCGTCGCCGTCATGGAAGGCGGCAACCCGGTGGTCATCCCGAACCTCGAGGGCAGTCGGACGACGCCCTCCGTCGTGGCCATCAGCGACGACGGCGAACGCCTGGTCGGCGCGGTGGCCAAGCGCCAGGCCATCACCAATGCCCGCAATACCGTCTTCGCCGTCAAGCGGTTGATGGGACGGAAGTACGATTCGCCCGAAGTGAAGCGGGTGACCACCTCCTATCCGTACAAGGTCGTCCGGGCCGGGAACGGGGATGCGTCCGTCGAACTGGGCGGCCGGCAGCTTTCGCCTCCGGAACTTTCCGCCGTCATCCTGTCGAAGATGCGGGAGTACGCGGAAGAGTACCTGGGCGAGTCGGTCGTGGACGCGGTCATCACGGTCCCGGCCTATTTCGACGACTCGCAGCGGCAGGCGACCCGCGATGCCGGGCGCATCGCCGGACTGAACGTCCTGCGCATCATCAACGAGCCCACGGCCGCTGCGCTGGCACACGGCCTGTCGCGCCGGGCTGCCGGTCGCGTCGCGGTGTACGATCTGGGCGGCGGCACGTTCGACATCAGCGTCATGGAACTGGGCGAGGGCGTCTTCCAGGTGAAGACGACCCACGGCGACACGTTCCTGGGCGGCGAGGACGTCGACTCCCGCGTCGTGGACCTGCTGGCGTCGCAGTTCCAGCGCATGCACGGCATCGACCTGCGCGAGGACGTGGTGGCGTTGCAGCGCCTGCGCGACGCGGCCGAAAAGGCCAAGATCGACCTGTCGGCGATCCGGGAAGTCGACATCAACCTGCCCTTCATCCATGCCGATACCAGCGGGCCGAAGCACCTGCAGATGACGCTGACCCGGACCCAGTTGGAAACGCTGGTCGAGGACCTGATCGACCGCACGATCGAGCACTGCAAGCAGGCCCTGGACGACGCGGGCCTGAAGCCGTCGGACCTCGAGGAAATCATCCTGGTCGGCGGCATGACGAAAATGCCGCTGGTCCAGCAGAAGGTGGCGGCGTTCTTCGGGATGCAGGCCAGCCGCGGCGTGAATCCCGACGAGGCCGTTGCCGTCGGCGCCGCGATCCAGGCGGGCATCCTGCAGGGCGACGTCGGCGACGTGGTGCTGCTGGACGTCGTGCCGCTGTCGCTGGGCATCGAAACCCAGGGCGGCCTGTTCACGAAGCTGACGGAACGCAATTCCGCGATCCCCTGCTCGGTGGCCGAGGTCTTCACGACGGCGGAAGACTACCAGCCGCTGGTGAACATCCACGTCCTGCAGGGCGAACGTCCGATGGCCAAGGACAACAAGTCCCTGGCCCGGTTCGAACTGCTGGGCATCCCGCCCGCGCGGCGCGGCATTCCGAAGATCGAAGTGACCTTCGAGGTCGACGTCAACGGCATCCTGGCCGTTTCGGCCCGGGACCTGGGGACCGGGAACGTCCAGTCGGTGCGCGTGCGGCCGACGTCGGGCCTGACGGAAAAGGACATCGAGCGGATCATCGGCGAGGCCGGCGAGGCCACGCGCGAGGACGTTTCGCGACAGGAACTGGCCAACCTGAAGAACCGTGCCGACGGGCTGATGTACACGACCGAGCGGTCCCTGGAGGAGTTCCTGAACTACCTCACCGACGAGGAAATCGCCCGGATCCACACCGATCTGGACGCCTGCCGGAAGGCGCGGGCGGGCAACGACGCGGCCGTGGTCATCGCGGCCATCAAGAACCTGGAAAAGTCTTCCTACCGCATCGCGGAACTGATGTATCGCGACGCTTCGGGCTAAGGACGGCGCCACCTGGCGACCGGCACCCCCGGGAGGGGTCCGCGGCCATGACCCCACTCCAGTACGCATCGAAGCCCCCTGCAGGATTCGTCACGTCCGTCCGCGCCGCAGCGCTGTCCTGTGTCCTCGCCCTCCTGGCGATGGGCGGGACCGGGGCGACCGCGTCGCCGGCGATTGCCAAGGAACAGGCTGCGCCGGGGGTTCCGGAGGCGGGCCGAACGGCGGCGGCAACGGCGGCCCCGGTTGCCAGGCCGGTGTGCCTGGTAATGCCGCTGACAGGGCCCCACGGGGCGCTGGGTGAGCGGGTGGCCCGGGGGATCGAGCGCGTCCTGGGTGCGGCCGGGGTGCCGTTCCGGCGCCTGGACGACCGGGGCGATGCGGCGGGCGTGGCCGAGGCCGCGGCGAAGGCGGACCTGGAGGGGTGCGTGGCGCTGATCGGAGGCCTGGGGGACGAGGAGGCGCGGCTGCTGGCCGACGCGGCGTCCCGTCAGGACGTTGCTCTGCTGGCCCTGGGCGCGGCGCCCGACGGCCGTCCCAGGCCGGGGGTCACCTGGGCGCGAACCCCCCGGTCCGAGCCCATCGCGGCGTTGGCCGGCCGGCTGGCCGGCAGCGAGGGCGTCAAGGTGGCGTACCTGCTGGCGCCGGGAACCCGGTACGGCCGGACATCGGCCGAGGCCTTTCGTGCTGCCTTCGAAGCGGCAGGGGGACGGGTCGCGCTGGTTCGGGTGCTGGGGCCCGAGGACGGGGATCCCCGGGTGACGGGCAAGGTGTTCGGCGCCCAGGTCCAGGCGGCACGCGCGGCGGGTCCCTGCGGCCCCGAGGCCCTGTTCCTGCCCATGGACGCCGATGGCGCGCGCCGGTGGCTGGGATTCCTGGAGGCCGAGGGCGTGGTGGGGCCGCCCGAGAATTCCCGGTGCCCGCGACCGGTCGTGGCGGGAACCTCCCTCTGGGCGGATGGGGCCCAGTTGGCCCGCAGCGGGGCGGCTCTGGAGGGCGCGCGGTTCGGGGACGTGCGGATGACGGGCGACCCCGCAGTGACGGTCCTGGAGGCCGAGGCGGCCGACGCGGCGCGACTGCTGGTCGCCGCCTTGCAGGCTGCCCCGAACCGCAGCCGGCGCGACGTGATCCATGCCCTGGAAACCGGGCCCGGCGCCGAGGGGCTGACGGGCTCCCTGAAGGCGGAGCAGGGCCGCGTGACCGGTCGTGACGTGACGACCTGGACCCTGCGGGCGGGCCGGCCGGTTCCCGATGCGGACCCCCTGGAGGGCGGCGCGGCGCGCCCGTGACGGAGCGGCCTTGGACGAGTTCCGATTGATCGAAGCCATTCGTCGCGTGGTCCGCGGTCCCGGGGATCCCCGGGTGCAGATCGGGATTGGCGACGATGCCGCGGTGCTGGCCGTGCGGTCGGGGCAGATCGTCGCGACGACGGACGCCCTGGTCGAGGGCGTGCACTTCCGCTGGGACCTGTGCCGCCCCACCGACGTTGGCTGGAAGGCGGCGGCGGTGAACCTGTCGGACATCGCGGCGATGGGCGCCCGTCCGCTGGCCCTGCTGGCCGCGATCGAGGTCCCTGCAACCCTGCCCGATCGGGACGTCGTGGCCGCGATGCGGGGTCTGGCCCGGGCGGGTGCGGCCCACGGGGCGTCGGTGGTGGGCGGCAACGTGTCCGCCGGGCCGGTGTTCGCGATGACCGTGACGGCACTGGGCGAGCCGGTGGACGGCCGGGTGCTGCGGCGCGCCGGCGCCCGTCCCGGCGATGTCGTGCTGGCCGGGGGGTTCCTGGGGTCCGGGGCCCTGGGCCTGGACCTCCTGGGCACGCATCCGGACTGGCTGCGGCGCTTCCCGACCCTGGCCCGGTCCTATCGACGCCCCGCGCCCCAGGTGGACCTGGGCCTGCGCCTGGCGACGCTGGGGGAGGTCCACGCCCTGATCGACGTGTCGGACGGGCTGGTCGCGGACCTCGGGCACGTGCTTGCGGCGTCGGGCGTGGGCGCGTTGCTGGACACCGCGCGAATCCCGATTCATCCGGAGGCGCTGCGATACGCGCGGATGTCCGGCCAGGATGCCCTGGCGGCGGCGCTGTCCGGCGGGGACGACTACCGGCTGCTGGCGGTGGCAGGTCCTTCGTCGGTGCCGCTGTGCGAGTCCCTGGGAATGACGGCGATCGGCGCCATCACGGCGCGGCGCGGCCTGGCGGTCCTGTCGGGCGGAAAGCGTGTGGCGGTGGCGGGCGCGGGCGGATGGCGGCATCGCTAGGGCGACGGCCCCTACAGGTGGCGCTCCAGCTTTTCGATCAGCTTCGCCTTCGCGACGGCGCCGACGATCTGGTCGACGACCTGGCCGTTCTTGATGATCAGCAGGGTCGGGATCGCCGTGATGTTGTGCGACGAGGCCACGCGGGTGTCCTCGTCGACGTTGATCTTGCCGACCTTGAGGCGCCCGGCGTACGTGTCGGCAATCTCCGCCACAACCGGCGCGATCGCGCGGCACGGGCCGCACCAGGGGGCCCAGAAATCCACCAGGACGGGCACGGGCGACTTCAGCACTTCGGCGTCGAAGGTCGCGTCGGTCAGGGGAATCAGGTTCTTGGAATCGGCCATGGGGTCCTCCTGGAATCGAGCGTCACGGCTCGACGGTCTGGGACTGACGTCGACACACTTCGACGAACTTCAGCCGCAGGTCGAACAACAGGGTTTCGACCAGCCCGGTTTCATCCTCGGACAGGTTGCCACGGGTCTTCTGCTGCAGCATCGCGATCAGATCGATGACGTGTCGGGCCATCGCCAGGTTGACCACGGGCTTTTCACCGCCTTCCGGCGCCCCCTGGCCCAACTGGTACAGCGCCGAGGTGCCCAGGGACAGGACGAAGGTGCTGAAGTCCACCGTTCGCAGTTCGCTGCCGGCGTCATCGCAGCCGCAGCCCGAATCCGTTTCGCCCATGATGGCCTCCACGTGGTCCGACACCGCCGTCACTTCCCGGACTTCTTCGGAGCCGCCTTCGCGTCGGGCGCCGCGGCCTCGACCGGTTCCGGGGCCACGACCGCACGCTCGGCCAGGCTGGCTTCCAGGTTGGCTGCCTGCTCGGCGGTATCCGGCAGTTCGGCAAGGTGCTTGTCCAGTTCCACCTGGGTCATGCGCCCCCGGGTGACGTTCCTGTCCACAAGCCGGACGTCAAACAACAGGTCCGGTTTCATCGTCGGTTTCCTCTGGTGGGAAGGTGGTTTCTCAAAGCATCGCCGGGCAGCAATCTAATGCGGCGATCCGGGAGTGTCAAGGCACGCCCGCCCACATCGCCAACCCCTCAGGTCCGCCCGAGGAGGCACCACGAGGATGCGGTGCGCGGCAGTCCGCGGCCCGGCGCGATGTCGATGAGGACGACCTCGGCCGGGCGTCCGGGCCCCGGGACCAGGTCCACCGTCCGGACCACCGACAGGCCCGCGGCGTCGACGGAGGCCCGCACGTCCGGCATCCGTTCCGGCGGGTAGAGCACCGTGGCGAGGCCGCCGGGGGCCAGGCGGTCGCGGATGATCGCCAGCAGGGACGGGACGTCCAGCAGGAATTCGTGCCGTGCCACCGCCCGCTCGGGGTGGGGGTTGGTCCGTCCTGA
>CAINDP010000078.1 GCA_903847405.1 uncultured Myxococcales bacterium
GGACGCCGTCGGCATCCTCCAGCGGGCCGTCGCGGGCAGTCCCAGCGGCCTGACGGTCGGTTCGCTGGCCATCCGCTGGAACGAGGCCGACCTGGAACTGTGCCAGGGCGCGTCCGGCCCCTGCTGGACGTCCCGCCTGGAACGGCCGGCCGAGTGCGCGGGCACCGTGGCGGGACCGTGGTGCGTCCGGTTCCTGGTCCAGGCGCCGCCCGACGCGTTGAAGGACGAAATCCTGGCGCTGCTGGCCGGGGCCGACGCCTGGAGCCTTCCGTCCTCCGAAGTTTCCGCCTCGCCGTCCTCCGCCCAGACCAACGCCGCCCCGCCGTCCGGAGCCCCGGGGCCCGCCGCCGACGAACCGCAAATCGCCTCGCTGCAGTTGATGCCGCAGTACGACCGGAAGGGGTTCGACGACTGGGCCCCCCTGGCCGGATCGGTGTTGGCCTGGTCGCTGCTGCTGTTCGCCGTGGCTGCCGCCCTGCGGGGCGGCCGGGAGGTGTCCCGGGATCTCGGCCTGCGGACGCTGCTTCCCTGGCTGGTCGGGATCGGGCTGCTGTCGCTGGGGCTGCGCCTGCTGTTCGCCCATCCCCAGCCCGTCAACCCGGTGGAGATGGAGCGGCTGACGGGCCAGGCGTTCGACGCCCACAGCGCCGTCATCGCGTCGCTGCTGGCGCCGTTCGTCGCGCTGTTCGGGCACCCGTTCGGCTGCCATTCGGTCTTCAACCTCCTCGTCAGCGTGGCGTCCCCCGTGATCCTCGCCCTGCTGGCCGCGGCGTGGGGAGGCCGGACCGTCGGCGTGCTGGCGGGACTGGTCCTGGCCTGCGCGCCCGAGCAGATCCACTGGGCCATGACCTCCGACGCCGCCGTGTCGCTGACCGGGTTCCTGCTGGCAGCCGTGCTGGCCACCGAGGTGTTCGTGCGGCGGGCGCGGGTCGCCGAGGGGCTGGCGGCCGGGATCCTCTGGGGGCTGGCGTTCCACCTGCGCCCCGAGACCCCGGGGATGGTCCTGGCGCTGGCCGCCTGGATCGTCGCCAGCCGTCCGTTCCGTGCGGTCCTGGGTCGGCCCCGCCTGGCGGTGGCGCTGCTGGGTCCGGTCGTCCTGTCCCTGGCCTTCGACGCGTACCTGTCCGCCACGTCCAGCCCGATCGCCCGGTTCTGCGGCGGCGCCTGCGAGCCCTCCCTGTCCCGGATGGTCGGCACCGTCCACTCGCTGCTGCTGAACCCCGCGTACCACTACCTGCCCTGGACCGTGCTGTGGCTGGCGGGCCTGGCGCTGTTGCGGGGGCCGGCGCTGTGGGTTTCGCTGGTCATCGGCCTGTTCCACCCGGTGTTCCTGGCGCAGTTCGGCGGGTTCGTGTCCCGGGTCGAGCCCAACATCCGGTACATGCTGTTCGCGCAGCCGTTCCTGGCCCTGGGGGCGGCCCGGGCCCTGGCATGGCTGTGGGAGTCCACGCGGTGGCCGTCGTTCCGCACGGCTCTGCGCGCGCTGGTGGTCCTGCTGGTGCTGTCCGCCCCGGTGGTCCTGCGCGACTATGCGGGGGGGTGGTCGGCCCTCCAGCGCCAGTACCGGTTCGTGTCCGAGCACCTGGAATCGATTCCGGAGCACGCGGTCCTGGTCGTCCAGCCCGACGCCGACCAGCCGAATTGGCACGTGCAGTACCAGTTGGCGATGGCCGGACGCTGGAACCGGGCCCGCACGTTCCCGGGGTGCCTGCGCGACCCCGGCGTGATGGTGGTCCAGGCGGCCGACCTGGACGGCCCGATCCCGCCCGGCTGTCCGGTGCTGCTGCTGGAGGGCTTCACGGATCACGCGCACCCCGAGGACGCCGCGCAGGCCCGTGCCCGCCTGGAGGCCGCCTGGGACGTCGACCCCGTGGTGACCTTGATCGCCCCGGTGCTGGACTACACCGCCGACCAGGACCTCGCGATGCGACTAGGCCTGTTCCGGCTTTCGCCCAGGACCCCGGTCGTGGACCGATGAACGGATTGCGGATTGCCCTGGTATCGCTGCCCAAGCCCGGCCGCAGCTTCATCAACCGCGACCTGTTCGGGGGGATGGCGATCGACGACCAGTTCGGGACGGACACGGGCGCCTCGTTCGTGGCCCGGCTGAAGTCCGAAGGGACCGTGATCCCGGAAATCGCGTTCCCGTACCTGGGTGCCGTGCTGGCCGATCACGACGTCCGGTTCTTCGACGGCGCCCGCATCGCCCAGGACTCGCCGCCGGCGGCGGCTCTGCAGGCGGACGTGGTGGCGTACGCGCCCGCGTGGATCGTGGCGTCGTCCAGCTTCGCGAACCTGGGGAACGAGGTCGACCTGCTGGGGGCGCTGGGGCGGGCCGCGGGCGCCCGGACGGTCCTGTTCGGGGCCGCGGCGGCGTCGTTCGCGGCCGAAATCCTGGCCCGCCCGGGCGTCGATTTCGTGGTGGACGGCGAGGCCGAGGCGGTCGTCCCCGACCTGGTCGCCCGGCCCGATCCGGAATCGGTTGCCGGCGTGTGGCGGCGCACGCCCCGGGGCCCCGAGGGGACGGGCCGGCGACTGGTCCAGGACCTCGATGCCCTGCCGTTTCCCGACTGGAGCGTGTCCCCGGTGTCCCGCTATCGCTACTTCCCGCTGCTGAAGCGGCGCCCCTTCGCCACGGTCCAGGCGTCGCGCGGCTGCACGTACGGCTGCGCCTTCTGTCCGTACCCCGCGGCCCAGGGCGAACGGTTCCGGGCTCGCCGCCCCGAGGCCGTCGTGGACGAAATGGCCCACCTCGTGGAGCGCTTCGGGGTGCGGTCGATCCTGTTCCGGGACCCGAACTTCGCGCTGGATCGTGCGCGGGTGGTGGAAATCTGCCAGGGGCTGATCCGGCGGAAGGTCCGGGTCGACTGGGGATGCGAAACCCGCCTGGACCTGCTGGACGACGAGCTGGTCGGCCTGCTGGCCGCGGCGGGATGCCGCAGCGCCGAGGTCGGGATGGACAGCCTGTCGGTGGCTGCGTCGGCCCGCCACGGGCGAAAGACGATCGCCCCCGACGAGGCCCGCGCGCGCATCCGCAGCCTGGACCGCCACGGCATCGCCAGCGCCGCGCTGTTCCTGGTCGGGCTGCCCGGCGACGACGAGGCCTCCATCCTGGACACGATCGGGTTCGCCGTCGGCCTGGCCCCGACCTACCTGAATTTCGAGATCCCGGTGCCGTTCCCCGGCACCGCGCTGTACCGGGACGCGGTGCGGGACGGCCGGATGGCGGCGCTGCGTCTGGACGATCTGCGGGGGCGGACGCCGATCCTGGCGGCGGGCAGCGGGCTGGACGCGGACCGCCTGCACGCGCTGCAGGCCCGTGCCGTGCGCCGGTTCTACGTGCGCCCCGTCCGGCTGCTGCGGACGCTGCGCCCGCACCCGTTCCACTCGATCGCGTTCCTGGTGGCGGTCGGGGCGCGGTTCCTGTGGGACCGCTGGAAGGCCCTGTGGCGGGGGGGGCGATGAGCAGGACGGTCCTGGTGCTGGTGCCCGCCCACGACGAGGCGGCGACGATCGCCCGGGTCGTCGAGGGCGTGATGCGCCACCCGGTGGACGTGCTGGTAGTGGACGACGGGTCCACTGACGGCACGGCGGACCGGGCCCGGGAGGCGTCCGCCGAGGTCCTGAGCCTGGCGCCCAACCGGGGCAAGGGGCTGGCGCTGCAGGAAGGGTTCCGGATCGCCCGCGACCGGGGATACCGGGCGGTCGTGACGATCGACGGGGACATGGAGCACGATCCGGCCGACATCCCGCGGTTCCTGGACGCCCTGGAACCGGGAGTGGATCTGGTCGTCGGCCAGCGGAACGTGTACCGTAGTTGGCGCCGCCGGTTGCTGAACGGGTTCGCGAACTTCTGGTGCCGGCGCATCGACGCGCGGATCACCGACACCCACTGCGGGTTTCGGGCCCTGGGTCCCCGGGCGTTCGCCGAGGCGACGGTTCCCTTCGGCGGGTTCGAGTTCGAGCAGATGCAACTGCTGGAGGCCTACCGGCGGGCGCTGCGGGTGACGTTCCTGCCGGTCGCGGTGCGGACCTCCGCCCGGACCGGCGTGGGACTGCGGGACATCGTGCGGGCGAACGACGCGTTCGACCACTGGGTCCTGGCCCATGTGGACGAGCTGCGGCTGCCTGCCTGGAAGCGTAGGTTCCTGCGGGCGGCCGCCCGCGTGGGCCTGGTCCTGGGGAGAGTCCTGAAATGGGCGACCTGACGCTGTCGAGCACCCTGCTGATCGCGACGCACGTGCTGTACGTGGCGGCCGTCGTGTTCCTGGTGGTCGAGTTGCGCCGGATCCGGGTGCCCGCCCAGCGGTGGATCGCGCGATACCGCAAGCAGAGGGGAACATGACGACGCCGACCGCCATCCTGTTGACCCAGATCCCGATTGCGCTGGGGTGCTTCTGGCTGGCCTGGGAGTTGCGGAAACTGCGCAAGTCGATCGATTCCACGGAGTCGGCCTCCCCACCCCCTCGGGACCCCTCGAAGGGAGCGCCGTCGTGAACCCCGCCCCCCCGTCATTCCCGTGCGCCGTCACCATCGACGTCGAGCCCGATCCGGACACGGGGGACTTCGAGGCCGTCCGGCGCCACCTGCCCGGGCTGCTGGAACGTTTCGACACCCGGGGAATCCCCGCCACGCTGTTCTGCACCAGTCGCGTGGTCGACGAATGCGGCGATCTGCTGCGGCAGGTCCCGTCCCAACACGAGTTCGCCAGCCACGCCTGCAGCCACCGGCCCTTCACGCGGATGACGCCGGAAGAACGCCGGGACGAACTGGCGCGCAGCAAGGCGGTGATCGAATCCCTGGGGCGCGGGTGCGCCGGCTTCCGGTCGCCCTACTTCTGCATGACCGACGCGATCCTGCGGGAGGTGGCCCAGGCGGGCTACCAGTACGACTCGTCCTGGGCCAGCTTCGGCCACCCGATCGGCTACCACAACCTGTGGAAGAGCAAGCGCCCGGTACGCCTGGAGGACCCCGCGATCGTCGAGGTTCCGATCCCCGACGCGACGGTGGCGCGCATCCCCTTCGGGCTCAGTTTCTACCGGGCGTTCGATCCCGTTTCCCGCCTGTTCCACGTGGGCAGGCCGCATCTGGTCTACCTGCACTGCGACGAGTTCCAGGACCGGCTGCCGTCCGCGGACATCCCGCGATGGGCCCGGCCCTTCCTGGGCCGGAACCGCGGAAAACGGGCGTCGGTCCTGCTGGATCGATTGCTGGACGCGCTGCAGCGGAAGGGGGCGCGGTTCGTCACGGTCGGGGACATCGCGAGGTCGGTACCCGGTGCCGATCCGTCCGCCTAGAGCCGCCCGCCCAGCCGGAACCCGATGATCGCGTCGATGGCGTTCCGGTAGTCCTTGCTGACGGGAATCATGGCATAGAAGTCGCCCAGGAACGGCCCGAGGGCCAGGTGGACGCCGGGGCCGATCGCGACATACGTATCGAAATCGTCAAACGAGGAATGCGGTCCCACGCGGAGCAACCGGGACAACTGCATCTCGACGAACGGCGTGACGGCGCCGAGGATCTGGTAGCCGACGTTGAGGCCCGCGTGGAGCCCGACCGAGGTCATCTCCGGCGTATTGACGTTGTCACCGTCGTGCTCGAACGTGAACATGAAGTCGAAGCCGAACTCCGTATTGACCAGCAATCCATGGTAGTTGAACTGGTACCGGACGTCCGGCCGCAACGACAGGCTCGCGGGCATGTACCGGGCCATTTCGTAGTTTCCGGCAGTCATCCCCATGGCCAACGCAAAGGCGCCCTCGTCCGAAAGGTTCCACAGCGCCGGAAGATAGAGGGTCATGGAAAGGCCCAGCCGGTTCATTCCGTCGTCGAGGACGTTGCCCCGGGCCCACAGCGCCGGGTTTCCGAATGCACCGCCATTCAACTTCTTGCCGCCGCGCTCGATCATGAACGGGACGGTCAGGGAGCCCCCGACCGCGAACCGGTCGGTGATCCGGCCCTGGGCGTCGATCAGGAACGTCCCCCCCACCAGGTGGTCGCGGAGGTCCATGTCGTCGAACACGTACCAGCGGGTCCCGACGAGGATGACGGAGGTGGTGTCGACGGTGCCGATCGCCTGGGTGGTGAAGGCGCCACTGTCCCGATCCTGTGCGGCAGGCGCCTGGTCGGCGACGGCTTCCGTGGGGCCGGTGTCCGCCCGCGCCGCCATCGATAGAAACAGGCAGGATGCGGATAGCAGGAACCCCATCGCGCGCTGCATCGTCATTACCCCCCCATTGACGAGGGCGACTATGCTGCACGCGACCTGGACTGTCAAACCGTTCGAGCCTCGCCTTCCCGCAGCATCTCCGCCAGCACCTCGGGGTCCGATGTCGGGGCCCGGCACGCGCCCTCCCGGCACAGGTAGGCGGTCGGCCGGCACTGGATCGCCACGCGGCCTTCCAGGGCGGGCGCCCGTTTCACGAGGTCCGGCGCCGCGCCGTCGGGCGGCACCCACGCCAGCACGGCCCAGGACGGGTCCAGGCGTCCAACGACTGCGGCCAGGGCCATCGCCGCCGGGTCGGCCGGGTCGCCGGCGATCACCACGTCCAGCAGGTCGCTGCGCAGGGCGGCCGCGTCCAGGATCCACGGTGCGCCCAACGCCGATCGCGTCGCCAGGCCCGACAGCGACCGCAGCAGGTCGTCCCGCTCGCCCGCCCAGGCCGGGTCCCCGGTGACGGTCGCCAGCCGCGTCAGCAGTCGCGCCATCGCCCCGTTCCCCGAGGGCGTCGCGTTGTCATAGGCGTCCACGCGCCGATCCAGCGGCGCCTGGTGGTCGTCCGGGGTCAGGTAGTAGGCGCCCTCCGGACGGCGGAAACGGTCCCGTGCCCGGGTCGCCACCTCCAGGGCCCGGTGCAGGAATCGCGCCTCCCCGGTCGCCCCGTGCAGGGCCAGCAACGCCATCCCCAGCCAGGCATGGTCCTCGACCACGCCGATCCCGGTGGCAACCCCGTCGTTCGACGCCCGCATCAGGCGGCCGTCCGGGTCCCGGTGGACGTCCCACAGGCGATCCGCGGTCCGCGCGGCGGCCTCGAGGAACCGCCGCTCCCCCAGGACCCCGCCGGCCTCGACCAGCGCGGTCACGGTCATCGCATTCCAGGCCAGGACGACCTTCCGGTCCAGTCCCGGCGGGGTCCGGACGGCGCGGGCCGCCTGCAGCGCCGGCCGCCACCGCGCCCACAGTTCCTCGTCGCCGGGCCGTTCTTCCGCCCGACGCGTCGGGATCGACCGCCCCTCGAAGTTCCCGCTTTCGGTGATTCCCAGGATGCGCGCCAGGTCGTCGCCGTCGCGCTCCCCGGCGATCTGCCGCAGTTGCGTGGGGGTCCACAGGTAGTACGTGCCCTCCTCGCCCCCGCTGTCCGCATCGAAGGACGCGTAGAACAGGCCGTCCGTCCCCGTCATGTCGCGCAGCAGGAAGTCCAGCGTGTCCCGGGCCACTTCGCCGTATCGCGGCTGGTCCAGGGCGACCGACGCCTCGGCGTACAGCCGTGCCAACTGGGCGTTGTCGTACAGCATCTTTTCGAAGTGGGGCACGGTCCAGGTGGGCTCCACCGTGTACCGGTGGAAGCCGCCGCCCACGTGATCCCGGATGCCGCCCGAGGCCATGGCGTCCAGCGTGCGGCGCAGGGGGTCCAGGATCCGGGCGCACCCGGCGGCCCGGTGGCGGTGCAGCAGCAGGTCCAGCAGCGGCGTCTGCGGGAACTTCATCCGGCCGCCCAGCCCGCCCCAGGCCGGGTCGAAGGCCAGCACCGCCTCGTCCACCGCCGCCTGGACCGTCGCCGCGTCGATGGGGGCCTCTTCCATCCCGGCCATGAATCCGGCGATGGCCTCCCGCACCCGATCGCCCTGGTCCACGGCGTCCTGGCGCCGCGTGTCCCAGAAGGCGGCGATGCGGTCCAGCAGCGCACGGAAGGGCTCCTTCGGGTAGTAGGTGCCGCCGAAGAAGGGCCGCAGGTCGGGCGTCAGGAACACGGACATGGGCCAGCCACCGGACCCCGTCATCACCTGGACCGCGTCCATGTAGACGGCGTCCACGTCCGGGCGCTCCTCGCGGTCCACCTTGATGCAGACGAAGTGCGCGTTCAGGAAGGCCGCGATGGCGTCGTCGTCGAACGCCTCCCGTTCCATGACGTGGCACCAGTGGCACGAGGCGTAGCCCACCGAAAGGAAGATCGGCCGGTCCAGGTCCCGTGCCCGCTCCAGGGCTTCGTGCCCCCAGGGGTTCCAGTCCACGGGGTTGTGGGCGTGCTGCCGCAGGTACAGCGACGCTTCGTCCTTCAACCGGTTGCCGTCGCGACGGATCGTCGCCGGGTCTCGAGCGCTTCCGGATGCATCCATCGTTTCGCCTCACGGGGTTCGCAGGAATCCATGGGAAAGGGTAGTGCCTCGGCCCCGGTCGCGCGAATCCTTGCCCGTAACCTGTGGGAATCCGAGTGCGGCAGACTAGAGGTCGATCAATTTGCCCGGGTTGCAGATCCCGGTGGGGTCCACGGCCCGGCGCGCCGCCGCGATCATCCGCAGGCCCATCGGGCCCTTTTCGTGGATCAGCCAGGCCTTGTGGTCCAGGCCCACACCGTGGTGGTGGCTGATGGTGCCGCCATGGCGCACGACCGCGTCGCAGATGGCCGCCTTGATCGGCCGCCACTGCCCCAGCGGATCCGCCGCGTCCACGGCATACATCAGGACGAAGTAGATGCAGGTCCCCGTCGCGTACGAGTGCGACAGGTGCGCGAACACGTGGGCCTTCCGCCCCTGGGCCGCCGCCGCCGCCATGATCGAGGCCCGCACGTCCTCCCGCACCGCCGCGACGCGGCTCCAGGGCACGGCCGTTTCGTGGGTTTCCGTGGCGATGCCCGCGTCCAGCAGATCATCCCGCATGTACGGGTGCAGGTACCGGTCCCGGTGCCAGTTCTTCGCCGGCGAGGCGCCCAGCGACAGGCCCCGGTGCTTCTTGGCGATCGCGACGGCCTCGGCGACCTCGCGATCCACCGTGTCGGCGGTGCCTTCGGTGCCCACCAGCGCGACGCATCGCAGGTCCCCGTACCCCAGCAGGCGCAACGCCGACAGGCCCATGTCCTGCACGCGCTTCGGGCCGCTCATCTTCAGGTAGGTTTCGGTTTCGACCTCGTCCGACAGGCGCATGTAGGACATCCGCAGGCCGGCGGCGACGATGGCCGCCAGGGCGGCGGTCCCCTCGGCGAACGACGGGAACAGCACCGCCTGGATGCGGTGCGTGGCCGGCTTCGGGTGGATGCGGACCGTGGCTTCCGTGATGACCCCGAAGGTGCCCTCGGTGCCGGCCAGGAAGGGATCCAGGTCGGGCCCTGCCGCGGACACCGGGCCGTCCCACGTCGCGATCACGCCCTCGGGCGTGACCATGCGGCACGACACCAGCAGGTCCACGATGTCGCCATACTGGTTCGACTGCTGGCCCGACGAGCGCGCCGCGATCCAGCCGCCCAGGGTGCTGAACTCGAAGGACTGCGGGACGTGGCCCAGTTCCCACCCCTTGGCCGCCAGCGCCGCCTCCAGGTCGGGTCCGTAGATCCCCGCCCCGAACGTGGCGCACTGGTCCTCGGGCCGGAACGCGATCATCCGGTCCAGCCGGGTCGTGTCCAGGGTGACCACGGGGCGCCCCTTCGGATCCGTGGGCTCCACGCCGCCCACCACGCTGCTGCCGCCGCCGAAGGGCACGACGGCCCAGTCACGCCGGCGGCACAACTGCAGCACCGCGATCACCGCCGCCTCGTCGGCCGGCAGGACCACGGCGTCGGGCGCGGCGGTCACCTCGCCCCGGCGCAGGCGGAAGACGTCGGGAAGGCTGCGTCCCAGGGCGTGCAGCACGCGGGACTTGTGGTCGGTCTGCAGCGCGCCTTGGCCTCCGGCCGCCGCGGCCAGTTCGGCGAGGTCCGCGTCGTCCAGCCGGATCGCGGGCAGGACGAACGAGTCCATCGCGACCGGCGGCGTGCTTGTCGCCAGGGCGTCGATGCCCAGTTGGCCGCCGATCCACCGCAGGAAGTGCGGACGGTGGCCGTGGAAGTCGTAGCGCATCGACTGCCAGCCCCAGCCGCACCAGTTCGTCTTGTCGCGTTCCACGGCCATGGGAAACTCCTGAACAACTGCGTGCAATCGTGCCACTTGGCGAGGGGGGAGGGAAGGGCGATTGTGGAGCCGGGCGGCCTAGTACACGACCAGCACGTCCACCGGGGTGTCGCCCAGGCGCTTGCGGCCGGCCAGGAACGCCAGTTCGATGACGAAGGAGGCCAGGACGACCTCGCCGCCCAGTTCGTTCACCAGGCGGCAGGCGGCTTCCATCGTGCCGCCCGTGGCCAGCAGGTCGTCCATCACGACGACCTTCGCCCCCGGTTGGACCGCGTCCTCGTGCATTTCCACGCTGTCGGTGCCGTACTCCAGGGAGTACGACGCCTTGCGGGTCTTCCAGGGCAGCTTGCCGGGCTTGCGGATCAGCGCCATCGGCAGTCCCAGGCGGGCCGCGACGGGCGCCGCGAACAGGTAGCCCCGGGACTCGATGCCCGCGATGACCGTGGCCCCCGATTCCCGCACGACGTCGCACAGGTGGTCCACCAGGCGGCCGTACAGCGGCCCGTCCAGCAGGACGGTCGTGATGTCCTTGAACAGGATGCCCGGCTTCGGGAAGTCCGGGACGTCCCGGATGATGCGCGCGACGTCGGCGGCCAGTGCGTCCTTCAGGGTGCTCATGGCGTGACCTCCTGTTCCGGCATGCCCAGTCCGTTGGCCCAGGCCAGGGCGCCCATCGCCGCCCGGGCCATCAGGTCGCTGCTGACCGGCGTGATCGAGCCGTAGCCCTCGTGCACGGCGCCGCAGTCCGAGTCCGGCGACGTGTCCAGGGTGACGCGCGTGCCCCCGATCCAGAGGTATTCGCCCCCGCGGGGGTCCTGGCGCGCGATGACGTCGTTCGAATAGAACCGGTTCCCCAGGTGGGCCGTCTTGAACCCCTTCCAGGGCGCGATGGACGGGTCGGGGAGGTTCACGTTCAGGGTGACGCGATCCGGGATCCCCTCGTCCAGGACGCGCCGCAGCAGCGTTTCCATGTGGGGCTCGCACCAGGCGAAGGGGAAATCGGTCGCGCTGATCATGGAGATCGCGATCGAGGGGATGCCCTGGATGGTCCCCTCGACCGCGCCGCCCACGGTGCCGCTGTAGATCACGTCATAGCCCAGGTTCGGGCCCCGGTTGATGCCCGACAGGACCAGATCCGGCTTGCGGGTCAGCAGGTGGTTGACCGCGACGAACACGCAGTCCGCGGGGGTGCCGGTCAGGCCCCATCGCATCGGCCCGGCGATGCGCGCCCGCAGGGGCTTCGTCAGCGTGATGGCATGGGACACGCCCGACATCTCGCGTTCGGGCGCTACCACGGCGACGTCCCCGAACCGGGCCGCGGCGCGCTCCAGCGCCTCCAGCCCCGGGGACAGGATGCCGTCGTCGTTCGTGACCAGGATCAAGCGGTCGGCCATCGTCAGAATGTCCCGATGTTGAACTCGAAGACCACGGGGGGTTCGCCCGCCTGGGGCATCAGCGGGAAGCCCCACTCGAAGCGCAGCGGCCCGATCGGCGACCACCAGCGGATGCCGAAGCCCGCCGCGGGGCGCATCTTCAGCGGGTTCGGCCACTGTCCGTCGTCGTAGGCGTTGCCCGCGTCGAAGAACACGACGCCGCGCACGCCGATCTGCTGGAAGATCGGGAACTCGGCCTCGACGTTCAGGACCAGTTGCTGGGTGCCGCCGATCTTGAACGGCGACGGCCAGGCGTTCGGGTCCCGGGACGAGCCGACGGGGATGGACGGGCCCAGGGAGGCCCGCTCGAACCCGCGCACCGTGAAGATGCCGCCGACCTGGAAGCGCTCGAAGATCGGAAGGGCCTGTCCCCGGGGGCTGAAGATGTAGCCCCAGGAGCCGGCCACCTTGCCCACGATGCCCCAGCCGATCGGGAAGTACTGGCGCGACTTGGCGTTGATGCGGACGTAGTCGAAGTCCGAGCCGATCTCGCTGCCGGACCACTCGATGCTGAGGCTGGAGACGTTGCCCTTGGTCGGGAACATGCGGTCGTCACGGTTGTCGAAGGCCGCGGTCAGGGCCAGGCTGGACGTGATGCCCACCTGGTCCAGGTTCGCGACCGGCACGTCGCCGACGCCCTTCAGGCCGCCCGCGCGCACGTCCACGCCTTCCAGCTTGTAGGTCGCCGCCAGCGAGAAGTAGTCGGCGATGCGGCGTCCGAACGTGAAGTCCAGGCCCTTGGACGCCTGGTAGAAGTTGTACTGCGACATGTCGGTGTTGTAGGCGCTGAACCCGAAGGTCCAGTCCGTGTCGAACAGGTAGGGCTCGTCGAAGCTGAACACGAAGAAGCGCCGCAGGCTGGACAGCGTGGCTTCCAGTTTCAGCGACTGGCCGCGGCCCAGGAAGTTCTGCTTGCTGACCTGGGCCTGGAACAGGAAGTTTTCGACGCTGCTGAAGCCCGCGCCGATGCTGAACGCGCCCGTCTGGCGCTCCTTGACCTCGACCGTGACGTCCACTTCGTCGGGCCGGGCGCCCGGACGGGGCCGGACGGACACGGTCTCGAAGAAGCCCAGGCGCTTGATGCGCGCTTCCGAGTCCCGCAGTTTCGTTTCGTTGTACTGGTCGCCTTCGTAGATGCGCATTTCGCGGCGGATGGTCCAGTCCCGGGTGCCCTCGTTGCCCACGATGTCGATGCGGCCCAGGTGCGCCTTTTCGCCCTTCTGGATCATGTAGGTGAAGTCCAGGACCCGGATTTCGGGGTGCAGGTCTGTGTCGTTGCCGACGGTGGTGAACGCGTAGCCCTGATCCTTGTACAGATCGCCCAGCTGCTGGATGTCCTTCTGGACGTCGAAGGCGTTGAAGATCTTGCCGGGCTTCAACTGCAGCTTCTTGATCATCTCGTCGGCCGGCTTCATCAGGTCGCCGGTCACGTTGACCTTGCCCACCGTGTACTGGGGACCCTCGTGCACGGCGATGCTGATCGTGATGAACCGCCGATCGCGGGACAGCATGACCACCGGCGGGTCCACGCGGATTTCCGCATAGCCCTTGGTGTTGTAGAAGAACTGGATCCGCTGCAGATCCTCGTCGAACTGCTCCTTCTGGAACGTGCCCTTGCCCGTGATGAAGGACAGCAGCGACCCTTCCTGGGTCTGCATGATCTTCTTGATTTCGTCGGCCGTCAGCGCCTCGTTCCCCAGGAACTCGACGCGCTGGACCTTGACCTTGGCCTGCTCGCGGATGACGAACACGACGTCGACCAGGTTGTCCTGCTTCGCCTCCTGGCGCCAACTGACCTCGGCCAGGAAGAAGCCCTGCTCCACGTAGTGCTCGCGGATCGCGTCCGCCGACTGCTCGACACGCTCGAGGTCCAGGATGGTCGCCGGGCGGACCACGATCTTCTTGCGGACGTCCTCTTCGGAAATTTCCTTGTTGCCTTCGACGCGCACCTTTTCGATGGCGGGGCGCTCGCGGAGGGCGAAGGTCAGGGCGACGCCGTCGCCGAACGGTTCCACCCGGACGGCGGCATCGTCGAAGGCGCCGGTGGCGAACAGGGACTTCAGGTCCGCGGTGACCTCGATCGGGTCCAGGCGCCGTCCGGAGGCGCTCTTGATCCGGCGCCGGGCGGTTTCCACGTCGATGCGGATCAGGCCCTCGAAGCGCAGGTCGGTGACCATCGGGCCCATGCCGCTGTCGGCCGCGGCCTGGGCATGGGCGGTCCCGGGCGCGAACAGGACCAGCGCGGCCGTGGCCGCCATCAGCACCGTGAACGCCACGGCGACCAGGGTCGTCCGGGCGATCGAACGGTTGGACGGAAGAAGGCCGCGACGGACCGCGATCCTGCGTTCACCTGCGATCCGCGTCACGCCGTGACCTCCACCGGGTGCACCACACCGTCTTCCAGGCGCAGTACCCGGCCCATGCGAGCCGCCAGCTTCAGGTTGTGCGTCGCGACCAGAAAGGCCGCGCCGAACTCCCGGTTCAGCGAAGCGAGGAGTCCGTGGACCTCCTCGCTGGTGGCGTCATCCAGGTTTCCTGTGGGCTCGTCGGCGAGAATCAGCCGGGGCTGCATCACCAGCGCCCGTGCCAGCGCGACGCGCTGCTGCTCGCCGCCCGACAGCTCCGACGGGCGGTGCTCCACCCGCGGACCCAGGCCCACGGCTTCCAGCAGGGTCCCGGCCTTCTGCAAGACCTCCCGGCGCGGAAGCCCCGCGATTATGGCCGGAATCATCACGTTTTCCAATGCCGAGAATTCGGGCAGCAGATGGTGGAACTGGAACACGAACCCCAGGTGGCGGTTCCGGAAGGCGGCGAGTGCCGGCTCGGGGCGTCCCAGCAGGTCCTCCCCCTCGAAAAGCACCGTCCCGGAGTCGGGCCGATCCAGGGTCCCCAGGACGTGCAGCAGGGTGCTCTTGCCGACGCCGGACTTCCCCAGGACCGCGACCATCTCGCCCGGGCGATGTCCAGGTCCAGCCCCCGCAGGACGTGGACCTCCTTCCCGCCGCGGGAAAAGGACTTCGAGAGTCCGCGGGCTTGCAGCAGGGGTTGGGGCATGGTGGTCTCCTTCATCGTCCACGTGCACGTGCACGTGCACGTCTACGTCGACGTCGACGTGGACGTAGACGTCAATCGTTTCTCAAGCCGTCCGCGGGCGAGGGCTTCGCCACGGACGTCGCCGGGTAGATCGTCGCCAGCAGGGCCGAGCCCAGCGCAGCGACGGCCACCAGGGCGATCTCGCCCGCCCGCACCTCGACCGGAAGGGTTCTAAGGTAGTACTCCGCCGGCAACCGGATCCCCGCGAACACGATATAGGCGCAGGTTCCCAGGCCCAGCAGCAGTCCCGCCCCGGTGCCCACGGCCCCGATGATCATGCCCAGCCCCAGGAACACCGACCGGACGCCGCCCCGGGTCGCGCCCAGGCTGCGCAGCACGGCCACGTCCCGCGACTTTTCCATCGTGATCAGCACCAGGGAGCCGAACACGTTGAACGCCGCCACCAGGATGACCAGGCCCAGGACCAGGAACATCGCGATCTTTTCGATCAGCAGCGCCGAGAACAGCGACCGGTTGGCCTGGGCCACCGTCCGCACCTCGCCGCCCCCGTCCCGTTTCACGATGTCCCGCACCGCGGCCTCGGCCGGGGCCAGCCCGTCGATGTCGTCCAGCATCACCGCGACCCGGTTCGGGGAGGACAGCAGGAACAGGGCCTGGGCCTCGTCGATGGCCACGTAGGCCGTCTTCAGGTCATGCTCGTACAGGCCGCTGACGAAGGTCCCGGACACCCGGAAGGTCCGGGTCCGGGGCCGCACGCCCGTCGGGCCCACGTCGCCGTCCGGGACCACGACGATGACCTCGTCGCCGGTCCCGACCGCCAGGCTCCGTCCCAGTTCCTCGCCCAGCAGGATCCCCGGCAGCACGCGCCCCGAGCGGCCGGTGTCGGCCACGATCGCGGGCATCCCCCCGTCGTCGGCGACGGCTTCCGGGACGTCCCCCGCTTCCCCGGCCGCCTTCTTCCGGAACCCCATTTCGCGGTCGGACAGCAGGCGCACCGGGTCCTTCAACCCGCGCAGCGCCTTCGGCAGCGTGGTCGGAACCAGCCACAGCCCCTCCAGCGCGCCGCCCGACGCCAGTCCCCGGATGACCATGCCCGGGCTCATGTTCGTGGGCGACGTGACCATCGCCTCGTTCTCGACGTAGGGTTCCGTGGCCGTGGCCCGGGGCGTCGCCGCCAGATCGGTCGCCAGCGCGGCCACCCGGGCCGGCGCGTCCTCGTCCTCGGTCCTCTCGGGGGGCTCCACCGTGATCGTGGGCGAGTGCCGCACGATCTTGCCCTTCAGGTCGGCCTCGAAGCCGCCCATCACGGACAGCACGACGATCAGCGCCCAGACGCCGATCGCCGTCCCCACCATCGCGATGAAGTTCTGGCCCGACACCGGGATCCAGCGGCGCAGGCGCCCGGGCCGCTCGTCCCTGAACCCCACCAGGATCCGCAGGGCCAGCAGCAGCCGCCAGGACGGCGTCGCGCCGGCCTCCGACACGCGCCGCAGGATCCGCAGCAATCCCGTGACCAGCAGGGACACCAGCAGGATGGCGAACAGGATGACGCCCACCAGTTCCAGGACCGGGAGCAGCCAGGATGCCAGGCTCGTCATGAAGGAGCCCTCGTCACTGCTCGGGGCGCAGCAGGGGGAACAGGATCACGTCGCGGATGTTGTCGCAGCCGGTCAGCAGCATGACCACGCGGTCGACGCCCAGCCCCTCGCCGGCGGTGGGCGGCAGGCCGAAGGTCAGGGCCCGCACGTAGTCCTCGTCGTACTCCATGGCCTCGGCGTCGCCGGCGGCCTTGGCGGACATCTGGCCCTGGAACCGCGCTTCCTGGTCCTGGGGGTCGTTCAACTCGGAAAAGGCGTTCCCGAACTCGTTGGTCCCGATGTACAGCTCGAAGCGATCGACCAGCGTCGGGTCCGAGTCCTTCCGCCGCGACAGGGGCGAAATCACGGCCGGGAAGTCCGTCACGAAGGTCGGCTGGACCAGGTGCGGCTCGACCGTGTGCTCGAACGCCAGCATGCCCAGGGCCAGGGCCGCGTCCCGGGGGGTCACCTCGCCCAGTTTCTGCCAGACGTGCTCGGCTTCCGCCTTCGCGACGCCGCAGGCCAGCACCCGTGCGAACGACTTGCCCGGGTCGTGGAAATCGGCCTCCTCGTATCCGCAGTATTCCCGAAGGGCGTCGCAGATCGACAGGCGCCGGAAGGTCGGCCCCAGGTCGATCGCCTGCCCCCGGAACTGGCACGTCGTCGTTCCCCGGACCGACATGGCCATGCCGCGGAACAGTTCCTCGGTCAGATCCATCAGGTCCAGGTAGGTCGCGTAGGCCTGGTAGAACTCGATCATCGTGAACTCGGGGTTGTGCCGGTTGCTGAGCCCCTCGTTCCGGAAGTTGCGGTTGATTTCGTAGACGCGGTCGAACCCGCCCACGACCAGGCGCTTCAGGTACAGTTCGGGCGCGATGCGCAGGTACAGATCCATGTCCAGGGCGTTGTGGTGCGTGCAGAACGGCCGGGCGTTCGCGCCGCCCAGCACCGAGTGCATCATGGGCGTTTCGACTTCCATGTAGCCGCGGTCGTCCAGGAACTTGCGGATGTACTGGATGACCTTCGTGCGGGTTCTAAAGACCTCCCGGGACTCCTCGTTCACGATAAGGTCCACGTAGCGCATCCGGTGGCGCTGCTCCATGTCCTTCAGGCCGTGCCACTTTTCGGGCAGCGGATGCTGGGCCTTCGTCAGGACGCGGTATTCCCTGGCCTGGACGGTCAGTTCGCCGGTCCGCGTGCGGAACAGCACGCCGCGCACGCCCACGATGTCGCCGATGTCGGTCAGTTTCAGGCGCTCGAAGGTCGGCTCGTCGACGGCGTCCTTCTTGACGTATGCCTGCAGCGTCCCCGATTGATCGCGGACGCGCACGAAGGCCGCCTTCCCGAACGAGTTGATGGCCATGACGCGGCCGGCCAGGGCGACCTCGATGGGCTCGGCTTCCAGCGCCGGCCCGTCCTTGTCGCCGGCGGCGGCGATGGCGTCCGCGACGAATCCCGACATCCGGAAGTCGTTGGGGTAGCGGACCCCGTCGATCGCCTCGATGCGGGCCTGCTTCTCCAGTCGCTGACGGACCAGTTCGTTCTCGACGCCTTCCATGCGCATTTTCTCCCCGGAAAACGGCGGCGAATCTAGCGGATTCGCGCGCATCCGTCAAACGACGGCCCGGGCGTGGGCCGTCCTCCGGGGGACCGTTCGCCCCGTCGTCGGAACTGTTTCATGTTGGGACTGCCGGTACAGTGGAGTGTTTCATTTGGATCGAGAATCGGGGGGCCGGGAGCCTCAATGGCGGCGTGGTGTGGTGCTATAAGGGTCGGAAACGACGATGGAATATGGGCGGAATCGGGGCGTCGGCGGGCGCGTGAAAATGGGGCCCCCCGGAATGCTCCTGCTGGCGGCGGTCATGGCCGGGGGGCCGAGGTAGGCGCAGTGAGTCCAGGCGCCGCCCGTCAGTAGGACGACTCGCCCAGGTAGGATTCCATCTCGCGGGACAGGGCAGGGTTCTTCAGGCGCGACAGCGCCTTCACTTCGATCTGGCGCACGCGCTCGCGGGTCAGGCCGACGGCCTCGCCCACTTCCTCCAGCGTGTGCTCGCGCCGGGTCCCGATGCCGTAGCGCAGGCGGATCACCGCCTCCTCCTTGGGCGTCAGGCCGGCCAGCAGCTTCCGGATCCCGCCGCGGAGGTCCGCTTCCACCGCTTCGTCGAACGGATGCGTCGCGTTCGTGTCCTCGACCAGGTCCATCAACGACGCGTCGTCCTCGCCGATCGGGTGCTCCAGGCTGACGGTCCGGACCGTGGTGCGCTCGGCCCGCTCGACCTGCTCGACCGTGAACCCCGTTTCCTTGGCCAGTTCCTCGGTGGTCGGGTCGCGATCCAGTTCGTGCTGCAGGCGCGTCCGGGTCCGCTGGACCTTGGACAGGCATTCCACCAGGTGCAGCGGCACGCGGATGGTGCGCCCGTGCTCGGCCAGGGCCCGCGTGATCGACTGCCGGATCCACCAGGTCGCGTAGGTGCTGAACTTGTGGCCGAACCGCCAGTCGAAGCGCCCGACGGCCTTCATCAGGCCGATGTTGCCTTCCTGGATCAGGTCCAGCAAGGGCATCCCGCGGTTCATGTAGTGCTTGGCGATGCTGACGACCAGGCGCAGGTTCGCCCGGATCATCCGGGACCGCGCCTCGGTGACGTGCCGCTGGGCGTCCGCCAGGTCGGTCACCGCCACCGCCAGGGCCTGGCCCGACAACCCGATGACCAGCCCCGCCGCACGGGCCGACGCCGCGCCGGCCAGGATGCCCGCGTCCAGGTCCAGCGCACCGAAGGCGCTGGCGTCCGAGCGGTCCTCGGGGTCCGGCCCCTCGGCGCCGTCCGACAGGCGGCCCAACTGGTGCCACAGCGTGCGCACGACCATCCGGATGATGCCGGCCCCGAACCGGAACTCGCCGTACGACTCGTGCAGCGCCGCGGCCAGCCACTCCTCGGCCTTCGCCGAGCCGTTCTTGCCCTTGCCCATGCGGCGCCAGCGGGACGCGATGTCCTCGATGCGGGCCGCGAAGGACTCCAGTTCCTGGGTCAGCGACGGCGTCCAGTCCTCGTGGCTGGACTCTTCCAGCGTCGCGACGTCCGACAGCGCCACCTCGCCCGAGGTCAGCCGGTACGGGAAGCCCAGCATGTGCTCGCGGCAGAAGGGGATGCAGACCATCAGATCGAAGGTGCGGCGGTTGCCGTCCTCCATCGCGATGGCCAGTTCCCGCTCCTCGTTCCGGGACAGCAGCGCCGTGTCGCCGACACGGCTGAGGTAGGCCAGGATGCCGTTGATCGGGGCATTCTTGTCCCCCGGCAGCATCTCCGACCGCGGGTCCTCCAGGACCTCGACGGAGGGGTCCATCTCGTCCATGGGGCTGCTGGAAATCCGTTCCTTCATGCGAGCCATCATCTTCGACTCCGAGCGACGGGCCACGCAAACGGAAATGCAAAAGACGGGCCAACCGGGGGTCCCCGGAACAACCTTCGGGAATCTTCAAGTTTTCATCCCGGATAAAATAAGTCGAAATTGGACGAACGCCAGTCCCCGGTCGGGAACCGTGATCCGAATGTCACGGGTCGCGCAAAAACCTGTCGGGAAAAGCGGCCTCCCCGGTCGCCGTTGTTGCACCCCGACGGGCCTGCCTGTCGAAAGCGGCGTGCAACCCTTCGTTTGTCCATGTATTGTGGTGGCAAGGCTCCCTGACCACTAGATGTAGTGTCTTTTTCTTGACAGCCCGGTGACTCCACGCCTATTCTCCTGATTGGCGGTCACACCGTCTTCAACGAAAGGAACGGTCATTCCAGACGCGTCTCGACGGCGTGTCCTGGGAACGATCGTCCGTGGAGAATGCCCCGTGCGTCGAACATCGAATCGACGCGGGTCGCGAGGGAAGGAAGGAATGAGTGGAATTCAGGAGGATTTGATGTTCGGAAGCCAGACCGCCCCGGCGGTGACTCCAGACCAGGCGGACGAGATGCTCCGTGATGCCGCGGCCACGATGGCCGCCGCGGCGATGCCGATCGTGGAACCGCCCCCGGCACCTGCCCCCGAAGCGCCCCCGGCCGCCGCCCCTGCGGCACGGCCGTCCATCGCATACCAGCGCCGCTTCACCAAGGATGGGGTCGACCCCTTCGACGGCGTCACCTGGGAAAAGCGTTCCGCGGTCATCAACGGCGAGGAAGGCCGCGAGGTCTTCCGCCAGGACGACATGGACTTCCCGTCGTTCTACAGCCAGTCCGCGACGAACGTCATCGCGTCGAAGTACTTCCGCGGAATCCTGGGCACGCCCCAGCGGGAACGCAGCGTGCGCGCCATGATTTCCCGCGTGGTGGACACCATGGCCCGCTGGGCGTTCGAGGACGGCTACCTCGACGCGGACGGGGCCAAGGCCTTCCACGACGAACTGGCCTACCTGATCCTCCACCAGTTCGGGTCCTTCAACAGCCCCGTCTGGTTCAACGTCGGCGTCGAGGCCCGCCCCCAGTGCTCGGCCTGCTTCATCAACGCGGTCGAGGACACGATGGAGTCCATCCTGGGCCTCGTGAAGACCGAAGGCATGCTGTTCAAGTTCGGGTCGGGCACGGGGACGAACTTCTCGCCGCTGCGGTCGTCCAAGGAACGCCTGCGCGGCGGCGGCCTCCCGTCCGGCCCCGTGTCGTTCATGCGCGGCTTCGACGCGTTCGCGGGCGTCATCAAGTCGGGCGGCAAGACGCGCCGCGCGGCCAAGATGGTCATCCTGAACGTGGACCACCCCGACATCATGGAATTCATCACCTGCAAGGTGGATGAAGAAAAAAAGGCCCACGCCCTGATCGAGGCCGGCTACGACGGGTCCTTCGGCGGCGAGGCGTACGAGTCCATCGCGTTCCAGAACGCCAACAACTCGGTCCGCCTGACCGACGAGTTCATGCAGGCGGTCGAGCGGGACGGGAAGTGGCAGACCCACGCCGTCACCACGGGCAAGGTTCAGGAAACCCTGAAGGCCCGGGAGGTCATGCGGGCGATCGCCGACGCGGCCTGGGCCTGCGGCGACCCCGGCATCCAGTTCGATTCGACGACCAACGACTGGCACACGTGCGCCAACACCGGGCGGATCAACGCATCGAACCCGTGCAGCGAGTTCATGTTCCTGGACAACTCGGCCTGCAACCTGGCGTCCCTGAACCTGATGAAGTTCCTGATGGCCGACGGCACCTTCGACACGGACAGCTACCGGCACGCGGTCCGGACCTTCATCCTGGCCCAGGAAGTGGTCATCAGCCGCGCGAACTACCCGACCGACGCCATCGGCGTCAACAGCGAAAAGTACCGTCCCCTGGGCCTGGGCTACGCGAACCTGGGCGCGCTGCTGATGCAGTGGGGCCTGCCCTACGACAGCGAGGGCGGCCGGGCCATCGCCGGCGCCATCACGGCCCTGCTGACCGGCGAGGCGTACGCCCAGAGCGCCCGCATCGCCGCCCGCGTGGGTCCCTTCGCGGGCTTCGCGGAAAACCGCGATCCCATGCTGCGCGTGATCCGCAAGCACCGGTCTGCCATGGATCGCATCGCCGACCGCTACGTGCCCCGGGCCCTGATGGACGCGGCACGCCAGTCCTGGGAGGACGCCGTCCACCTGGGCGAGGTCCACGGCTACCGCAACTCCCAGACGACGCTGCTGGCGCCCACCGGCACCATCGGCTTCATGATGGATTGCGACACGACGGGCATCGAGCCCGACATGGCCATCGTCAAGTACAAGAACCTGGTCGGCGGCGGCCTGATGAAGATCGTCAACCAGACGGTCCCGGCCGCGCTGCGCCGCCTGGGCTACGACGACGACAACGTCAAGCAGGTCCTGGACTTCATCGAGAAGAGCGACACCATCGAGGGCGCTCCCTCGCTGCGGGACGAGCACCTTCCCGTGTTCGACTGCGCGTTCAAGCCGGCCCGGGGCGTCCGGTGCATCGCGGTGGACGGCCACGTGCGGATGATGGCGGCGGTCCAGCCGTTCCTGTCCGGCGCCATCAGCAAGACCGTGAACATGCCCAACGACGCCACGCCCGACGACGTCATGAAGACGTACATGGACGCTTGGCGCCTGGGCCTGAAGTCCCTGGCGATCTACCGCGACGGGTCCAAGAAGGCCCAGCCGGTCACCACCAGCAAGGACGGCGAAAACGCCGGATCGAGGGCGTCGATCCCGGCGGAAGCGACGCGGCCCCTGCGGACGCGCCTGCCCGACGAGCGGCAGTCCATCACCCACAAGTTCAGCATCGCCGGCCTGGACGGGTACATCACGGTCGGCATGTACACCGACGGGACGCCCGGGGAAATCTTCATCCTCATGGCCAAGCAGGGCAGCGTCATCAGCGGGCTGATGGACTCCTTCGCGACCTCCGTGTCCATCGCGCTGCAGTACGGCGTGCCGCTGCCCGTCCTGGTGGACAAGTTCGCCCACGTCCGCTTCGAGCCGGCCGGCTACTCGACGAATCCCCAGATCGGCTATGCCAAGTCGATCGTCGACTACGTGTTCCGCTGGCTGGCCCTGAAGTTCCTGACGCCCGAGCAGCGGAAGGTCGAGGAAACGGTCGCGGACATCGAGGCCAAGCAGGGCGTCACGACCACGCCGCCCCAGCAGAACGAACTGTTCCAGAACTCGCTGGATGCCCCGCCGTGCAGCAACTGCGGGCACCAGATGGTCCGCAACGGGGCCTGCTACAAGTGTCCGAACTGCGGCGAGACTTCCGGCTGCTCCTGACCCCCTTCTGCCCCCCTCCGCAACCCATCAGAAACCCATACGGATTGCTTCGTCCGGGTCGTATCCCGATCCGGGTGCCTCGTCAGGCGCGAGCCGTCTGACGCGATGCGAAAAAATCCCTTGCAACGCTCCGGCATCCGGATATCGTACCTGTTATCTGCCGAGGGACGTCGCCCCGAAGGGACGTCATCGAGCCAGCGGGCTCCCAAAACATGGGGGAGTCCTGTCGTTTCTCTGGTAGGCACGGGAGGTACATCATGGCGCGTAGGATCGACAAGGCCGTAGTGCTGGGCGCCGGAGTCATGGGCTCCGGAATCGCCGCCCACCTGGCGAATGCAGGAATCCCCTGCCTTCTGCTGGACATCGTCCCCCCGAACCTGACGGAAGAAGAGAAGACGAATCCGATTCATCGGAATCGCTTCGCTCTCGCCGGGATCGAGGTCGCCAAGAAGTTCAAGCCGGCCCCGCTGTTCTACCACGAGAAGTTCGCGTCCCTCGTCACCGTCGGAAACTTCGAGGACGACCTCGAGAAGATCTCCGACTGTGACCTGATCATCGAAGTCGTGGTCGAGAACCTGGACATCAAGCGCAAGCTGTTCACGCGGATCGAGCCCTTGATGAAGTGGGGCGCCATCATTTCCTCGAACACCTCCGGCCTGTCGATCAAGTCGATGACCGACGGTTTCGGCCCGCAGTTCAAGCAGAACTTCCTGGTCACGCACTTCTTCAATCCCGTACGCTTCATGAAGCTGCTCGAGATCGTGTCCGGCCCGGACACCGATCCCGAAGTCGTCGATACGTGGGTGCACTTCGGCCAGGAGATCCTGGGCAAGGGCATCGTCTTCGGCAAGGACACCCCGAACTTCGTCGCCAACCGCATCGGCGTCTACGCCATCAACAAGACCATCCAGTTGATGATGGAAGGCGACTACACGATCGAGGAAGTGGACGCCGTGTTCGGCAAGCCGATGGGCCACCCGGGCTCCGCGGCCTTCAAGACGGCCGACCTCGTCGGCGTCGACACGTACAAGCACGTTTCGGCGAACTGCTACGACAACCTGCCGAACGACGATGAGCGGCCCGTGTTCCAGCTTCCCGACTTCATCCACAAGATGGTCGAGAACAAGTGGCTGGGCGGCAAGACCAAGGGCGGGTTCTACAAGAAGGAAGTCGGCCCCGACGGCAAGCGGCTGGCCCTGGCGCTGGACTGGAAGACCTGCACGTACCGTGAGGCGACCCGTCCGTCCTTCGACTCCGTCAAGTCCACCAAGGGCGTGGCCGATTGCGGCGAGCGCATCCGGAACCTGCTGAACGGCAACGACCGCGCCCAGGAACTGGCGTGGAAGTCCCTGGCCGCCACCCTGATCTACACGGCCAAGCGCGTGGGCGAGATCGCCGACGACGTCGTCAACATCGACAACGGCATGCGCTGGGGCTTCAACTGGGAACTCGGGCCATTCGAAGTGTGGGACGCGATCGGCGTGAAGGATAGCGTCGCCAAGATGGAAGCGATGGGCCTGAAGGTTCCGCAGAACATCAAGACGATGATCGAGAAGAGCGAAGGCACCTTCTACAAGAAGGAAGGCATCCAGCGCTACCGCTGGGACTTCCTGACGAACGCCTACGTGGCGATCAACAAGCCCGACTCCTTCATCCTGCTGGGTGACCTCAAGGAGCAGGGCAAGATCATCAAGGAGAACTTCGGCGCCACGCTGTACGACCTGGGCGACGGCATCGCCGGGCTCGAGTTCCACACCAAGATGAACTCCATCGACACCGACATCATCGACATGCTGCACGAGAGCGTCGATGAGGTCGAAGCGAACTGGAACGGCATGGTCATCGGCGGCCACGCGGACAACTTCAGCGTCGGCGCCAACATCGGCATGGTCCTGATGGCTGCCCAGATGGGCAACTGGGACATGCTGGACGAGATGATCGCGCGCCTGCAGAACGCCGGCACCCGGATGAAGTACTGCAAGAAGCCCGTCGTCACGGCCCCCTACGGCATGGCGTTGGGCGGCGGCTGCGAAATCAGCATCCACGGCACGCGCATCCAGGCCGCGGCCGAAACGTACATGGGCCTCGTCGAGATCGGCGTCGGCGTCCTGCCCGCCGGCGGCGGCTGCAAGGAACTGGTCTGCCGGCTGCTCCAGGGCATGCCCGCCGACATGAAGGGCTGCTCGCGGATGCCCTACCTGCAGAAGGCGTTCGAGAACATCGCCACGGCGAAGGTCTCCACGTCGGCCGAAATGGCCCGCAGCCTCGGCTACCTGCGGCCCCAGGACGGCGTGTCGCTGTCCCGCGACCGCCAGATCTACGACGCCAAGCAGGTCGCCCTGGGCCTGTGGCGCGCCGGTTACCGCCCGCCGCCGCCCCCGGACTGGCTGATCATGCCCGGACCCGACGGCGCGGCCCTGTTCCTGGCCGGGCTGGAGCAGTTCGGCGCGGGTGGCTTCGCGACGCCGCATGACGTCGTCGCCGGCAAGCAGATCGCCAAGGTCATCACGGGCGGCAACTGCCGTCCGGGCACCGCGGTCACCGAGCAGTACCTGCTGGACCTGGAAAAGGAAGGCTTCCTCTTCCTGATGGGCACCAAGGGCACCCAGGACCGCATCGAGCACATGCTGAAGACCGGCAAGCCGTTGCGGAACTAGTTCGGACCGATGTTCGGGGGCCCCCGGGGCGTTCCCGGGGGCCCCGTGCTGAAAATTTGCGGCGCGGGGTCAAGCGAATTGCGGGCCCCGGCCATTGAATGAGGTAGTGGCAATGTCTAAGAACGTTTATATCGTTTCGGCAGCCCGTACGGCCGTCGGCAAGGCGATCAAGGGGACCCTGCGGTCCTACCGGCCCGAGGATCTGGGCGCCAACGCCATCAAGGAAGTCCTGGCCCGCGTGGCCGGCAAGTTCCCGGCGGCGGACGTCGACGACGTGATCATGGGTTGCGCGATGCCCGAAGGCACCCAGGGCATGAACATCTCCCGTATGTGCATGTTCCTCGCGGGCATGCCCTACACGGTCCCGGCGTTCACCGTCAACCGGTTCTGCTCCTCGGGTCTGCAGGCCATCGCCCTGGGCGCCCAGGCCATTGCGGCCGGCTACAGCGACGTGATCCTGGCGGGCGGCGTTGAATCGATGTCCACGGTCCCGATGGGCGGCTACAACCTGCTGCCGCACCCGGGCCTGATCGTCGACTACCCGGCGGCCTACACCGGCATGGGCATCACGGCGGAAATCGTCGCCGACAAGTACGGCGTCACCCGCGAGATGCAGGATGCCTTCGCCGTGGCGTCGAACGTCAAGGCGGCGGCGGCGATCAAGGCCGGCAAGTTCAAGGACGAAATCGTCCCCCTGCAGGTCTATGACTACGAAAAGGGCGCCATGGTCACGTTCGACACGGACGAAGGTCCGCGCGCCGACACGACCATCGAAGGCCTCGCCAAGCTGAAGCCCGCGTTCAAGACCACGGGTTCGGTCACGGCCGGATCGTCCTCCCAGGTGTCCGACGGCGGCGCCGCGGTCCTGCTGATGTCCGAGGAAGCGGTCAAGAAGTACGACCTGGCCCCCCTGGCCCGGTTCGTGGGCTTCCAGGTCGCCGGCGTGCCCCCGGAAATCATGGGCATCGGCCCGTCCGAAGCCATTCCGAAGCTGTTCAAGAAGCACGGCATCGGCGACAAGGACGTGTCCTTCTACGAGCTGAACGAGGCCTTCGCGGCCCAGGCCATCGCCTGCGTGAACCTGCTGTCCGCGTCGGTCGGCCTGGACGCGTCCAAGGTCAACCCGAACGGCGGCGCCATCGCTCTGGGTCACCCCCTGGGCTGCACCGGCGCGAAGCTGGCCGTCCAGACGATCTACGAACTGAAGCGGACCGGCGGCAAGTACGGCGTCATCTCCATGTGCATCGGCGGCGGCATGGGCGGCGCCGGGCTCATCGAGCGCGTCTGATCCCGACTCCCGCTTGAACGAACGGCCCTCCGGGGCCCGGGTGACCGGGTCCCGGAGGCGCCGGCAAACCCCCTTCAATCAATCGCCGGAAAATGGGGACAGACACCGATTTTCTGGAAATCGGTGTCTGTCCCCATTTTCCCGAAGTCGTCCACGTGGACGTTCACGATGTTTACGATGAGGAAAGGGGAGGAAGGGCAGGTCAGTGGGTCGTGGGGGGCGTGGCGCCGGCTACGGCCAGGCGGGTGGTCGCCTTCAGGACCGACGCGGCCAGGACGTTGTAGGCTTCGCCTTCACCGGGGTTTGACGCGGCCAGGGCGGCCGTGGCTTCTTCCAGCTTCCTGCGGGCTCGCTCGATGTCGATGTCGGCCGCGCGCTCGCAGGTTTCGGACAGCACGCTGATGTGGTCGTCGAGGACCTCGACGAATCCCCCGGACAGCGCGAACCGCTCCTCGCCCGAGGGTCCCTGGACGATCATCGGCCCGACGCCCAGGCCCATGATCATGGCCTTGTGGCCCGGGAGGATGCCCATCTCGCCCACGATGCCGGGGAGGATGACCTCGCTGACATCCATGCCCTTCACGCGGGCGCCTTCCTGTGTGACCACGTCCAGCTTCATGCGCCCCGCCTCACATCAGCCTTCGGCCAGCAACTTGCGGCCCTTTTCGACCGCTTCCTCGATGACACCGACCATGAAGAAGGCCTGCTCGGGCAGGTCGTCATGCTTGCCTTCCAGGATTTCCTTGAAGCCGCGAACCGTGTCCGCGACCTTCACGAACTTGCCGGCCTGGCCGGTGAACTGCTCGGCGACGAAGAAGGGCTGGGACAGGTACCGCTGGATCTTGCGCGCGCGGGACACCGTCAGCTTCTGGTCCTCGGACAGTTCGTCCATGCCGAGGATGGCGATGATGTCCTGCAGATCCTTGTATTCCTGCAACTGGCGCTGGACCAGGCGGGCGATGCGGTAGTGCTCCTCGCCCACGACGGCCGGGTCCAGGATGCGGGACGTGGAATCCAGCGGATCGACGGCCGGGTAGATGCCCAGTTCGACGATCTGCCGCGACAGCACCGTGGTGGCGTCCAGGTGGCCGAAGGTGGTCGCCGGCGCCGGGTCCGTGAGGTCGTCGGCCGGGACGTAGATGGCCTGGACCGAGGTGATCGAGCCCTTCTTGGTGGACGTGATCCGCTCTTCCAGTTCGCCCAGGTCGTAGGACAGCGTGGGCTGGTAACCGACGGCCGACGGAATGCGGCCCAGCAGCGCCGACACTTCCGAACCCGCCTGGGTGAAGCGGAAGATGTTGTCGATGAACAGCAGCACGTCCTGGCCTTCCTCGTCGCGGAAGTACTCCGCGGCGGTCAGGGCGGTCAGGCCGACGCGCGCACGGGCGCCCGGCGGTTCGTTCATCTGGCCGTAAATCAGGGAGGTGCGGTCGATGACGCCCGACTCCTTCATTTCCAGCCAGAGGTCGTTGCCTTCGCGGGTGCGCTCGCCGACGCCGCCGAACACGGACACGCCGCCGTGGTGCGTGGCGATGTTGTGGATCAATTCCATGATGATGACGGTCTTGCCGACGCCGGCGCCGCCGAACAGGCCGACCTTGCCGCCGCGGGGGTAGGGCTCCAGCAGGTCGATGACCTTGATGCCCGTTTCCATCTGGCGGACGCTGACGTCCTGGTCCAGGAAGGACGGCGGCTCGCGGTGGATCGGGTAGTACTTGTCGCACACCACGGGGCCCATCTCGTCCACGGGCTCGCCGATGACGTTCAGGATGCGTCCCAGGGTGGGCTTGCCGACCGGCACCATGATCTGGTTGCCGGTGTCCCGGGCCGTCATGCCGCGCACCAGGCCCTCGGTGGAGTCCATGGCGATGCAGCGGGCCGTGGACTCGCCCACGTGCTGGGCGATTTCCAGGACCAGATTCTCGGGCTTGTCGTTGATCGACGGGTTCGTGACCCGCAGCGCGGTCAGGATCTGGGGCAGCTTCCCGGGGGGAAAGCGCACGTCCACGACCGGCCCGATGACCTGGGTGATGACGCCGTCAACCGATTCCATCGCGTTCGTCCTCCGCAAACGGCAGGGCAGGGCGCCCCGCCTCCAAACTCATCTCAACGCCTCGGCGCCGCCGACGATCTCCAGCATTTCCGTGGTGATCGCCGACTGCCGGGCCTTGTTGTACTGCAGCGTCAGGCGGCCGATCAGCTCGCCCGCGTTCTTGGTCGCCGACTCCATCGCCGTCATGCGGGCGCCCATTTCGGCCGCCAGGGATTCCAGCACGGCGAAGTACAGCCGCACGTTCACGTACAGCGGCAGCATCGACGACAGGATCGCGTCCCGGGACGGCTCGTAGGCGAACTCGATGCCTTCCAGCCGAGCGTCGGCGCCCTGGTCCACTTCGGCCCCCTCGGCTCGCTCGGGGCAGGCTCGCTCGGGGACGATCGGCAGCAGCCGCTCGACAACGACCTGCTGGCTGATGGCGGACTTGAACTCGTTGTACACCACGTACACCGCGTCGTGGCCGCCGTCGATGAACCGGGCCGTGATTTCCGCGCCGATCTCGGCGATCCGTTCGAACGTCGGGTTCGACAGGACCTCCATGTATTCCTTGAACACGGAAACCTTGCGGCGACGGAAGTAGTCGCGTCCCTTCCGGCCCAGCAGGGCCAGTTCCAGTTCCTCCTGGCCGCCCTCCAGGCTGTGGACGTAGCGCTCGGCCCGGCGGTTGATGTTGCTGTTGAACGCGCCGCACATGCCGCGATCGCTGGTGATGACCAGCATCAACGCCTTCTTTTCCTCGCGGACCTGGAGCAGAGGATGGACGTCGCGGTTGGTGTGCTCGGACAGGTCCCAGATCACCTGGCGGATGCGGGTGGCATAAGGCTGCGTCCGGAGCATGTTGTCCTGCGCCCGGCGCAGCTTGGCGGCAGCCACCAGTTTCATGGCGCGCGTGATCTTCTGCGTGTTCTTCACGCTGGTCAGGCGGCGCCGGACTTGCTTGAGCGTCGGCATGGGTACCTGCTCCCGCGGCCTGGGTGGCCGCGATCCGGGTGTTATTCCGCCTTGAAGAACCCCTTGAACTCGACAATGGCCGCGGCCAGGGACTTCCGGAGGTCCGGAGCCAGGTCCTTGGTGTCGCGGATGCCGGCCAGGATCTCGGGATGCCGGGATTCCAGGAACTCCAGCATTTCCGCCTCGAACCGCATGATCGTCGCCACCGGGACGTCCATCAGGAACCCCTCGTCGGCGGTACCGACGAAGAGCACCACGACCTGCTGCTCGACCACGAGGGGCTTGTACTGGCCCTGCTTCAGCAATTCGATCAGGCGCGCACCCTTGTCCAACTGGCGCCGGGTGACCTTGTCCAGGTCGGACGCGAACTGGGCGAAGGCCGCCATTTCACGGTACTGGGCCAGGTCGATGCGCAGGGTGCCCGCGACCTTCTTCATGGCCTTGATCTGGGCCGAACCGCCGACGCGCGACACCGAGATGCCGACGTTGATGGCCGGGCGGACGCCCTTGTAGAACAGGTCCGCTTCCAGGTAGATCTGGCCGTCGGTGATCGAAATGACGTTCGTCGGGATGTACGCCGAAACGTCGCCGGCCTGCGTTTCGATGATCGGCAGCGCCGTCAGGGACCCGCCGCCCAGTTCCTTGGACATCTTGGCCGCGCGCTCCAGCAGGCGGGAGTGCAGGTAGAAGACGTCGCCGGGGTACGCCTCGCGGCCTGGCGGGCGCCGCAGCAGCAGGGACATCTGGCGGTAGGCCACCGCGTGCTTGGACAGGTCGTCGTAGATGATCAGGGCGTGGCCGCCGTTGTCGCGGAAGTGCTCGCCCATGGCGGCGCCGGTGAAGGGCGCCAGGTACTGCATCGGGGCGGTTTCGGACGCGCCGGCAAGGATGACCGTCGTGTATTCCATCGCGCCGTGGTGCCGCAGCTTGTCGACGACCTGGGCGACCGTCGACTGCTTCTGGCCGATGCCGACATAGATGCACCAGACTGGCGCGGCCGACTGGTGGGTGCTCTTCTGGTTGATGATCGTGTCGATCGCGACGGCGGTCTTGCCCGTCTGGCGGTCGCCGATGATCAATTCGCGCTGCCCGCGGCCGATGGGGGTCAGGGCGTCGACGGACTTCAGGCCCGTCTGCAGCGGCTCCTTGACGGGCTGGCGGCCGACGATGCCGGGGGCCTTCAACTCGATGCGGCGCATGTCCGTCGTTTCGATGGGACCCAGGCCGTCGATCGGCTGGCCCAGCGCGTTCAGGACGCGCCCGACGACCGCGGGGCCGACGGGGACCTGGGCGATGCGGCCGGACCGCTGGCACTCGTCGCCTTCGCGGATCTTGCTGACTTCGCCCAGCAGGGCGACGCCGACGTTGGTTTCCTCGAGGTTGAGGACCAGGCCCTTCACCCCGTGGGGGAAGTCCAGCAGCTCGCCGGCCATGGCCCCGGACAGGCCGTGGATACGGGCGATGCCGTCGCCGACCGTGATGACGGTCCCCTTCTCGCGGACCTCGACCTTGCGGCCGAACTCGCGAATCTCGCGCTTGAGGATCTCGGTGACTTCTTCGACGCGCAATTCCATGGGCACACCCCGTTACCGGCTATCGGGACTCCAACAGGTGCGAACGAAGCGACTCCAGGTACGTCCGCGCGGACAGGTCGAACACGCGGTCGCCAACGACGATCCGGAGGCCGCCCAGCAGTGCCGGGTCGCGCCGCTCCGTCAGGACCAGTTGCTTCTTGAGCGACGTGCCGATGGCCTCGCGCAGCCGGGCCATCTGGGCCGGCGCGATGGGACCGGCCGATTCCAGCACGCCGGTGGCACGGCCCGCGCGGATGTCACGCTCCTCGCGGAGGGCCGTCACCAGCGCATCGGGGCGTCCCAGGCGGCGGCGGGAGGCCAGCAGCCCCAGGAACCCGCGCGTCGTATCGGACAGGGCCATCTTGGTTGCGACGGCGGCGACGGCCCGGGCCGTGGCCTCGGCGGGCACGGTCGGATCCGCCAGGATTTCCCTCAGGGCAGGCACCGCGGCGACGGTGGCGGCGAACGACTCGACTTCCGCCAGCACGCGGTCCACGGCGCCGGTTTCAGCGGCCACGTCCAGCAGGGCGGCGGCATACCGCCGGGCGGCGATGTCGGTCATGGACACCTCACGTCAGGACGGCTTGTTCCCGACCTCGCGCACAACGCGATCCACCACGCCTTCGGGCAGGGCGGCGCCGGACTTTGCGGCCAGCCGTCATTCCACCAGCGCGAACGCCTTCGTCACCACGGCCTCGGCCAGGTCGGCCCGCGCCATCTTCACGGCCTGATCCATGCGGAAGTCGGCCTCGGCCCGGATCTTTTCGGACAGCACGACACCTTCGTGGGCCAGGGCGTCCCGCTCGGCCTGTCCCTGCCGACGGAACTCTTCCATGACGGTGTTCATCTCGTCGTTCAGGACGGACAGGCGTTCCTCGGCGGTCTTCATCCGGGCTTCGGACTCGGCGAATTTCGCCCGGGCGTCGTCCAGTTCGGCCTTCATGGCGTCGTGGCGGTCGGCCAGGGCCTGGCGGGCCCTGGGCCACACCAGCCATGCCACCGGGACGAACAGGATCAGGAAGTCCACGAGGTACACGTAGAAGGATTCGCCGGGCCCGCCGCCGCCTTCCGCGAGGGCCACGGCGGGCAGGGATGCGGCGACCAGGGCCGCCAGGGCCAGCGTGCGCCGACTCATCGTGCCTCCACCGACTGCATCTGCGAATCGATCAGGGCCGCCAGTTCCGCGGCCGTGGTGTCCGTCGTCGACATGAAACGGGCCTTTTCGGCCTCCAGGCCGGCCAGTTCCTGGTCCATGCGGGCCTGGGCGCGCTCCCGCTCCTTCGTGACGATGCCGTCCCGCAACGCCACGCCATCCTCGGCCAGGCGGCGGCGTTCCAGCACGGCCGCCTGCTTCGCGCCCGTCAGGCGGCGCTCGGCGTCCTCGTCCAGTTCCTTCGCCCGGCGCAGCGCGTCCTTGGCCCGCTCGCGAAGGCCGTGACCGGCCTGATCGCGCAGTCGCAGACGGCGTACGTAGGGCTTGAAGAAGACCTGGGACAGCAGGATGTAAAGCACCAGGAACATCGTCATCTGGACGAAGTAGGTCGCATCCAGATCGACCAGGGCCGCGGCCAGGGGGGGCGCAAGACTGACGATTGCATCCATGTCGGACTACCTCCGGACCCTCCCGGGTGCACCGCAATACCATCCCTTGCGGAGGGGTGTCAAGCAGGGGTTGAAGCCGAGTTGGGGGGTTGACGGGAGACGGCATGGGAGCACGTCGGGACGGGTGCGGGAGGCATCGGGAAATTCCGGTGTGATTGCAACGGATCAGGAGGCCTGGGGGCGCGGTTGGAGGTTGCTGACGCTGAGGCGGCCGGCGACGGTTTCCGCCAGCGCGCGCAGGGCCCTGGCGGGAATCCCGTCCGGGTCCGCCACGACGATCGGAACGCCCAGATCGCCGTTGGTGGACACCCGGGCGTCCAGCGGGATTTCGCCCAGGCACGCCAGGTCCACCGACTGCGCCAGCGCCTTCACGCGGCCGTCGCCGAAGGGGTGGTGCACCGCGCCGCATCCCGGGCACGTGAAGGACGCCATGTTTTCGACCAGTCCCAGGACGGGGACCTTGGTGATTTCGAACATCTTCAAGGCCCGACGCACATCGGCGAAGGCCACGTCCTGCGGGGTGGTGACGACGATCGCCCCCGAGATGGGGACCAGGTTCGCCAGCGAGATCTGCACGTCGCCGGTTCCTGGGGGCAGGTCCACCACCAGGTAGTCCAGATCGCCCCAGTGGACCTCGTCCAGGAACTGGGTCACCGCCTTGTGCAGCATGGGGCCGCGCCAGACCACCGCGTCGTTCTGCCCCAGCAGCATGCCCATGGAAATGATCTTCAGCCCGTAGGCCTCCAGGGGCGCCATCAGGTCCTGGTCGCCCACGCGGACGGATTCCAGGCGGCCGTCGCCCAGGCCCAGCATCATCGGGATGCTGGGGCCGTAGAGGTCCGCGTCCAGCAGGCCCACCGTCGCGCCGGTCTGCGCCAGGGCCACGGCCAGGTTCACCGCCACCGTGGACTTGCCCACGCCGCCCTTGCCCGCGCCCACCGCGATGACGTTGCGGACGGTCGGGAGGCGCTCGCCCTTTTCCTTCTGGCGCGAAACGACGCGCGCGGTCAGTTCCACATGGATGGACCCCACGCCGGGAAGGGCCCGGATCGCGGCCTCCACGTCCCGCCGGATCACGTGCTTCAGCGGGCAGGCCGGGGTCGTCAACTGGACCTCGACGCGCACCGCGTCCCCGTCCACCGTGATGTCCTTGACCATGCCCAGTTTCACGATGTCCTTGCCCAGTTCCGGATCCATCACGTGGGACAGGGCGTCCAGGACCTCGACTTGCGTCGCCATTGTCATCCCCTTTCGTTCCAGCCGTCGCCGGGCCGTCAACCGCGCCCGGGTCCGCACCATGCTGGGGCCTCCACCGACCCTCGTCAACCGGTCCCCGAAATGGTCCCCGAAATGGGGACAGACACCGATTTTCCCGGCTCCACCGGGGGCCTGCGATAACCAGGACTTGTGAAAGCCGTGTGGGAGGCGGGGGAGAACTCCCATCTTGCCAGCGTGTCAGCGAAAGGTCGTGGGAACGAGGGTTTGCGAAAATCGGAGGCTGTCCCCATTTCCAGGCCTTGCGTTCGACTTCGGGGGCCTTGCGTGGCACACTCCGCCGCGTGGAAGCCTACCTCGACAACCTGGCCACGACGCCCCTGGACCCGCGGGTCCTGGCGGTGATGCTGCCGTTGCTGTCCGGCCGTCCCGGGAACCCTCACGCGCGCGTTCATTCCTGGGGGCGTGCGGCGTCCGAGGCGGTGGACGCGGCCCGGGCGACGGTGGCGGGCGCGATGGGTGTGGGCGTCAAGGCCGACGAGGTCGTCTTCACGCCCTCGGCCACCGCGGCGAACAACCTGGCGCTTTTCGGGATCGCCGGGGCCCGGGTGAAGAAGGGGAACCACATCCTGGTCAGCGCCATCGAGCACCCCTCGGTCCTGGGACCGGCGGCCGCCCTGGCGTTGCAGGGCTTCGATGTCGAGGTCATGCCGGTGGGTGCCGACGGCATCCTGGACCCGGAAACGGTTCGTGCGCGCCTGCGTCCTGAAACGATCCTGGTTTCCGTGATGGCGGTGAACAACGAGGTCGGAACGATCCAGCCCGTGGCCGCGATCCGGGCGCTGCTGTCGCGGTCCGGGCCGGTGCTGCACGTGGACGCCAGCCAGGCGCCGGGCAAGATCGCCCTGGCTCCGCTGGCCGAGGCGGCCGACCTGCTGACCCTGTCCGGGCACAAGGCCTACGGCCCCATGGGTGCCGCGGCCCTGGTCGTGCGGGATCGCCGCAGCATCCGGCCCCGTCCCGTGCTGATCGGCGGCGGCCAGGAGAACGGCATGTGGCCGGGAACCCTGAACGTCCCGGCGGTCGTCGGCCTGGGCGAAGCCCTGCGCCTGTGCGAAGCCGAACGCGAATCCGACGTCGCCCGCATCGCCCTGCTGTCCCAGGCCCTGCTGGCGGCGATCCAGGAAGCCTTCCCAGGGTCCGCCCGCAACGGCGACCCCTCGCGCGCGGTACCCCATTGCCTCAGCGTGACGGTCGACGGCGTGGCCGGCGAAACCCTGGTCGCCCTGCTGGCCCGCGAAGGCGTCGGCGCCGCCCTGGGCAGCGCCTGCGCCACCGAAGCCGCCAAGCCCTCCCACGTCCTCGCCGCCCTCGGCATCGATTCTTCCCGCACCCGCCGCACCCTGCGCTTCGGCCTGGGCCGCTTCACGACCGCCGAGGAAATCGCGTTCACCGGCGACGTGCTGCGGGTCTTCGCGGCGCGGTTGGCGCGGGTGTAGGACATCCGCGGTTCGCCTGAAGGGGCTGGACCTGCGGTTTCAGCAGCGAACCGGTTTCCGACGCCGGAGGGCGCCGCCCAACCCAGTCGCCACGATCAGAAGAATCACCAACGGCAGAACACTGACACCCGGGGCTCCTGGTCTCGCCGAACACCCCCCGCCATCGCCGCCCCCCGGATCGGCCACCACGACATCGGTCGGTGGCCCAGGGTTCCCCGCCGCGTCCATCGGAGTGATCCGCACCGTGAAGTGGATTGGCGGCAGCACGGCCGGATCCGGCTCGGGCTCCGACCAGGGCAGGTACAGGACGAACTGGCCCGACTCGCCCGGACTCCCCATCACCGGCCCGGGATAGAAATTCGTATACAACTCCGGCGACGTGCCATCCACGACCTCCATCCTGAACCCGATCGCCTCCGCGGAGGTCCGGTCGTCCACGGGAGTGTCCATCGTGATCGTCGCCATCCCGTCCCAGCAACTGGCCCCCGACCGGTAGGGATCGCGGTACACGCTGACCGTCGTGACCTTCACCTGCGCAGGCGGCACCGTATCGACGTCCACCTGCGACGGATCGACGACGAACGGAGTCGGCGGCATGTAGGTGCAGGCCCGGGCGGTCGATGCCCACGCAACCATCACCCCAATGACCCCCAGAACCACAAGCAGCGTTCGCATCAAGATTCCTCATGAGGCTCAAGAAGATACCTCAAGATGCGGCCGACGATCCAACATCCCCGACGCCGTCAGCAAACAAGCGCCGCCCCCCGCCCCGTCCCCAAACGAACGAACGCAAGGCCGGGTCCGGGGGTGTTCCGGAGGGGCTCCGCAGCCGGCGGCACCCTGCGGGGGCAAACACACCACGCCGCCGGCGAGGACAGAGGCGGGAACGGGGGCAGCGCCCCCGGGCACGCCGTCCCCGGAGGGACACCCCCGAGACCGGCCCAACCAACAAATCTCGCGTCGATAATATGAAGAAGACGAACGTGGGAGGCGCAGTCCTACACACCCATGAAGAGGCGCTTGGCGAACTTCTCGTCCAGCCCGGCCGCCAGAATCTTGGCCGCCGCAGACTCGATGTCGTACTCGACCCGCACGTAACTCAGCACCTGCTTGTCCGAATCCCACACCGCGAAGCACGACCGCGGATCCCGGTCCCGCGGTTGCCCCACGCTGCCCACGTTGATGATGAACCGCGTGTCCGCCCGGGGCTTCACGGCCTTCGGCTCGACCGCCTTCACCTTCTTTTCCGTGATGGCGAACCCCACCGTCAGGTGCGCGTGGCCGATGAAGGACACCGACCGCAGCCGGTCCATCACCTGGGCGTGGGTCTGGGCTTCCGACGCCTGCACCACGTAGAAGAACCCCGACGGCAGGATCGGCGCCGAGTGGAAGAACGCGATGTCGTCCTCGACCTTCGTGAAGGGCAGACCATACAGCCACTTGTACGTCGGTTCCGTCAGGCGCTCGCGGGTCCACTGCAGGGCCCGCCGCGCGCCCTCGTAGTAGTAGGCCTCGTCCATCGCGCCGGTCACGGCCGCGTCGTGGTTCCCCAGCAGCGTGATGACGTTCCGCTCCATCAGCAGGCGACAGCACTCGTCCGGGCTGGCCCCGTAGCCGACCACGTCGCCCAGGCAGATCGTTCGATCCACCTCCTCGCGGTCGATCCGCTGAAGGACGGCCTCCAACGCTTCCTGGTTCGCATGGATGTCGCTGATGATTGCGGTTCTCATGGGTCGGGATCCTACCAGAACCCGTCGCGAAGGGCGAAACAGCCAGCCTCGCAAGGCCTCGCAACGCCATTCCCGGACCGTCCCCGCCCTTGACAGGACGGGCCTTCTCCGGTACCTAGAATCGTCCTTTCCCTAGCCGGAACCGGGGGGTACCCATGGCCCTGGCCTTCACGCCGGAAGTAGACCGGGAGTTCGACAGGATCGTCCGACGCTACCCGAATCGCCGGGCCGCGCTGATCCCGACGCTGATCCTGGCGGACCGCGAATTCGGATACCTGTCGCGCGAGGCGATGGACTACGTCGCCAAGCGCCTGGAACTGCCCGCCGCCTGGGTCCTCAGCACCGCCACCTTCTACACGATGCTGCGCAAGCGCCCGACGGGCAAGCACCACGTCCAGGTGTGCGTCAACGTCGCGTGCTACCTCAAGGGCGCGGACCAGCTGGGCGACCACCTGAAGAAGCGCCTGGGCATCGGCTTCGGCGAAGTGACGCCCGACGGGCTGTTCAGCCTGGAAGGCGTGCAGTGCCTGGCCGCGTGCGGCACCGCTCCCGTGCTGCAGGTCAACGGCGCGTACCACGAGGACATGACCCCCGAAAAGGCGGACGCCCTGATCCAGTCGCTGCGGACGGCGCCTGCCCCCGGCGGTGCGACTTCGGGACCGGGAGGTGCAGTTTGAGCGCGACCCCCGCCAATCCCGCCCGCGGGCACCTGCTGCGCTGCGGTCCCGGCGAATCCCTGCTGGACGTCGCGAAGTACCAGGCGACGGGCGGCTTCCAGGCGTTGCGCAAGGCCCTGGCGATGCCGCCGGCGGCCCTGATCGACGAGGTCAAGAAGGCCACCATCCGCGGTCGTGGCGGCGCAGGCTTCCCGGCCGGCACCAAGTGGTCCTTCCTGCCCAAGGACAACCCCAAGCCGCGCTACCTGGTCATCAACGCCGACGAGGGCGAGCCCGGGACGTTCAAGGATCGCTACTTCCTGGAGCAGGACCCGTTCCCGCTGCTGGAAGGCATCGCCATCAGCGCCTACGCCATCGGCGCCCACACGGCCTACCTGTACGTCCGCGGCGAATTCGTGCGCGGCATCAAGGTCCTGGAGGACGCGGTCGAGGCCATGCGCAAGGCCGGCGCACTGGGCCGCAGCGTCCTGGGGTCGCCGTTCAGCCTGGAAATCATCGTCCACCCCGGCGCCGGCGCCTACATCTGCGGCGAGGAATCGGCGCTGCTGGAATCGATCGAAGGCAAGCCCGGCCGCCCGCGCAACCGCCCGCCGTTCCCCGCCGTGGCGGGCCTGTGGGCGTGCCCGACCATCATCAACAACGTCGAAACCATGGCGTGCGTGCGTCTGGTCCTGATGCACGGCGCCGACGCCTTCCTGGCGATGGGCCTGCCCAAGGACGGCGGGCCGAAAATCTACGGCCTGTCGGGCCACGTGAAGCGCCCGGGCCTGTACGAAGCCCCCCTGGGCCTGTCGCTGCGCACGCTGATCTACGACTTCGGCGGCGGCACCATCGACGATCGTCCCATCAAGGGCATCATCCCCGGCGGTTCGTCCACGCCCGTCCTGGGCCCCGACGCCCTGGACGTCGCCATGGACTTCGAAAGCATCAAGGCCGTGGGCAGCATGCTGGGCACGGCCGCGGCGACGATCTTCACCGAGGGCACCTGCCCGGTGGCGGTCCTGCTGCGCATTTCGCGCTTCTACGCCCACGAGTCCTGCGGGCAGTGCACGCCCTGCCGGGACGGCACGGGCTGGCTGGAGCGCATCGTCGAGTCCATCGAGCACGGCACCGCCCGCCCGGGGGACTGCGACGTGCTGCTGGCGGCGGCGAACCAGATCATGGGCAACACGATCTGCGCCCTGGGCGACGCGGCCGCGCTGCCGGTCATCAGTTTCGTGAACCGGTTCCGGGACGATTTCGAGGCGCACATTGCCGGGAGGGGCTGCCCGTACGGGGCGGCGTGAGGCCCCACGGGCTTCCCTGGAGGTTCCATGTCCGCGGAAATGGTGGTGTTCTGGATCCTGGCAGTCGCGTCGGTGCTGGGCGCCGTGGCCGTCATCCTGCCTCCCTTCGGGCGCAACCCGCTGCACGCCGCCATCGCGCTGCTGGCCACCTTCACCTGCGTGGCAGGCCTGATGGTGCTGCTGTCGGCGCACCTGGTCGCCGTGCTGCAGGTCCTGGTTTACGCCGGGGCGGTGATGGTCCTGTTCACGTTCATCATCATGCTGCTGAACCTGCGGAAGGAAGACCTGGTGGGGACCCGCATCACCGCCTGGAAGGTGGTGGGCGTGGCCGCCATGATCGCCCTGAGCATCAAGATGGGCGTGCTGCTGTCCGCGGGCCTGAACGGCTTCGACACCGCCGGCGCCGTCGCGACCGTGTCCAGTGACTTCGGCGGCATCCGGTCCGTAGGCAAGGCGCTGCTGACGATCTACCTGGTCCCCTTCGAGGCGACCTCCCTGCTGCTGCTGGTGGCCATCGTGGGCGCGCTGGTCGTGGCCCGCCGCAAGGACGGAGGTGCCGCATGATGGACGTCCCCGTTTCCTGGTACGTGATCCTGGCGGTGGCGCTGTTCGGCATCGGGACCGTGGGCGTGTTCACCCGCCGGAACCTGCTGGTCGTGTTGATGTCGCTGGAAATCATGCTGAACGGCGTGAACCTGGCGCTGCTGGCCTTCGCGCGCCACCATGGCGACGCCCAGGGGCAGGCGGCGGTGTTCATCGTGATGGCGGTGGCCGCGGCCGAGGTGGCCGTGGGCCTGGCGCTGGCGATTGCGCTGTTCCGGCGGAACGGCTCCGTGGACCTGGACCGGGCCACGCGGATGAAGGGGTAGCCCATGCCGACTCCGTCCATCGAAACCCTGCTGACCGTGGTCGTGCTGGCGCCCCTGCTGGGGGCGGCCTTCAACGGTTTCCTGTCGGGCGTCCTGGCGCGCCGCACCGTCAGCATCGTGGGCGTCGGCGCCCCGGTGGTGGCCTTCGCGGCGTCCCTGTGGGCGATCCTGCTGTGGCTGCCGCTGCGGGAATCCCTGCCCGACGCGTCCATCACCGCCGTGCTGTTCCCGTGGATCCGCTCCGGGCCCGTCAGCATCGACCTGTCGCTGTACCTGGACCCGCTGTCCGCGCTGATGCTGATGGTCGTGACGGGCATCGGGTCCCTGATCCACCTGTACAGCGTCGGCTACATGCACGAGGACCCGTCCTACGCCCGGTATTTCAGCCACTTGAACCTGTTCATGTTCGCCATGCTGCTGCTGGTCCTGGGCCGCAGCCTGCTGGTGCTGTTCGTGGGCTGGGAGGGCGTGGGGCTGTGCTCCTACCTGCTGATCGGCTTCTGGTTCACGGACATGGACAAGGCGATCGCGGGCAAGAAGGCCTTCATCGTCAACCGCATCGGCGACTTCGGGTTCCTGCTGGCGCTGTTCTTCCTGATGTTCCATCTGAACGGCAGCCTGGACGTCCCGACGCTGAAGGCGGCGGTGGCGGACCCGACCTCGGTGTTCAACTCCGACAACGCCATGGTGACGCTGGTCACGCTGCTGCTGTTCGTGGGCGCCATGGGCAAGTCGGCCCAGATCCCGCTGTATGTCTGGCTGCCCGACGCGATGGCGGGCCCGACGCCGGTGTCCGCGCTGATCCACGCCGCGACGATGGTCACGGCCGGCGTGTACATGATCGCCCGCCTGAACTTCCTGTACGTGCTGGCGCCGGTGTCCATGGCGGTGGTCGCGTCGGTCGGCGCGGCGACGGCCATCTTCGCGGCGTCCATCGGCCTGGTGCAGAACGACATCAAGAAGGTCCTGGCGTACTCGACCGTCAGCCAGTTGGGATACATGATCCTGGGCGTTGGCGTCGGGGCGTTCGGCGCGGGCGTGTTCCACCTGATGACCCACGCGTTCTTCAAGGCCTGCCTGTTCCTGGGCGCCGGCAGCGTCATCCACGCGATGGCGGGCCAGCAGGACATCCAGAAGATGGGCGGGCTGGCGAAAAAGATGCCCATCACGCGCTGGACGTTCCTGGTGGCGACCATGGCCATCGCGGGCGTGCCGCTGCTGTCGGGCTTCTTCAGCAAGGACGAAATCCTGTTCAAGGCGCTGACCTACCGGCACGCGTCGGGCGTCGTGCCCGAGTGGCTGAACATCGTGTGGTTCGCGCTGGCCCTGGGCGCGGCGCTGATGACGGCCCTGTACATGTTCCGCCTGTACTTCCTGACGTTCAGCGGCGAGCAGCGGGACCACCACGCGCATCCCCACGAGTCCCCGGCGACCATGACGATCCCGCTGATCGTGCTGGCGACGGGGGCGGCGCTGGTGGGCTACGTGGGCCTGCCGATCCCGTCGCTGAACCTGTGGGAGCACTTCCTGGCGCCGGTCTTCGGCGGGTCCGAGGAAGCGATCCTGGCGACGGGCAGCCACGGGCTGGAACTGGGCCTGATGGGCGTTTCGTCGCTGGTGGCGTTCACCGGCATCGGGCTGGCGTGGTGGATGTACCGCGGTTCGGGCCGCGACGTGCCCGCGCGCCTGGCGACGTCGTTCGCCGGGCTGCACAAGGTGCTGTGGAACAAGTACTGGGTGGACGAGGCGTACGACCTGGCGATCGTGCGGCCCCTGAAGGCGATCGCCCACTACACCTGGAAATGGATCGACGCCGGCCTGGTGGACGGCGTGCTGGTGAACGGCCCGGCGCGGGTCATTTCGGCCGTGGGCGGCGTGGGCCGACGGCTGGCGACCGGCGACGTGCAGGCGTACGCGGCGGCCCTGGCCGTGGGCCTGGCCGTCATCGTGTTCCTGTTCATGTGATGTACCCCGGGCCACGGAGCCAACGATGGGAATCGAGACCCGAGCGATCACCCCGTTCCTGACGATGACGCTGGTGCTGCCCCTGCTGGGCGCGCTGCTGCTGGCGATGATCCCCGCGGATCGCGCCCGTGCGCATCGCGCCGTTTCGCTGGTGGCGTCGCTGGGCGCGTTCCTGGCCAGCCTGTCGATCTGGGTGAACTTCAACCCGGCCCTGGCGGGCTTCCAACTGGTGGAAGACCACGCGTGGATGGCCTTCGGGGCCCGGTACACCGTGGGCGTGGACGGCATCAACCTGCTGCTGGTGATGCTGACCACGGTGCTGACGCCGCTGACGATCCTGTCCACCTTCGGCGCCATCCAGAAACGCACCCGCGAATTCCACATCGCGATGCTGGTCCTGGAAACCAGCATGCTGGGCACGCTGCTGGCCATGGACATGCTGCTGTTCTTCTTCTTCTGGGAGATCATGCTGGTGCCGATGTACCTCATCATCGGCATCTGGGGCGGCGAGCGGCGCATCTACGCGGCGGTCAAGTTCTTCCTGTACACGACCATCGGCTCGGTGCTGATGTTCGTCGGCATCATCTACCTGTACATCCAGGGCGGCAGCACGTCGTTCGCCTACCTGGACGCCCTGAAGACGGGCCTGGACCTGCAGCAGCAGTTCTGGCTGTTCGCGGCGTTCGGGCTGGCCTTCGCCATCAAGGTGCCCCTGTTCCCGTTCCACACGTGGCTGCCCGACGCCCACGTCGAGGCGCCCACCGCGGGCTCGGTCATCCTGGCCGGCGTCCTGCTGAAGATGGGCACCTACGGCTTCCTGCGGTTCGCGATCCCGCTGTTCCCCGACGCCGCGGGCACCTTCGGGATGCCGATCATGCTGCTGGCGGTCATCGGCATCGTTTACGGGTCGTTCGTGGCCTGGGCCCAGGACGACATCAAGAAGCTGGTGGCCTACAGCTCGGTTGCGCACCTGGGCTTCGTCATGCTGGGCATGTTCGCGCTGACGGCGGAAGCCGTGCAGGGCTCGATCCTCCAGATGGTCAACCACGGCGTGTCCACCGGCGGGCTGTTCCTGTTGGTGGGCGTGCTGTACGAACGGCGCCACACGCGGCTGATCGCGGCCTACGGCGGCATCGCCAAGCCCATGAAGGTCTTCGCGTTCTTCATGGTCGTGATCACGCTGTCGTCCATCGGCCTGCCCGGGACGAACGGCTTCGTCGGCGAGTTCCTGATCCTGGCCGGCACCTTCCGCGAGGCCCTGTCGACCGGCGGCGATGCCGGCACGGCGATGCTGGTCATGGGCATCGTGGCGTCCACGGGCGTGGTCCTGGGCGCAATCTACATGCTGACGATGGTGCGGAAGGTCCTGTTCGGGCCGATCACGCACGCGGAAAACGCGAACCTGCCGGACGTGACGTTCCGGGAGGGCTTCGTGCTGGGGACGCTGGTGGTGCTGGTGTTCTGGATCGGCATCTTCCCGAACGTGTTCCTGTCGCGGACGACGGCATCGGTGGGCGCCCTGATCGACACGTGCAAGGGCCGGACGGTCCTGCATCGGCTGGCGGATCTTCCCGCGGCCCCGGACGGGGAGGTCTACCGATGAGCGATCTGCTGGCGATTTCCCCCCTGATTGTCTGCGCGGTCACGGGCCTCCTGGTGATGGCCCTGGACCTGCTGGCCGGCGAGGGGCGCAAGGGATTCCTGGCCTGGGTGACGATGGGCGGGTTCGCGGTGGCGGGCGTCCTGGCGTACCTGCTGTGGCGCACGCCGGTTGCGCTGACGCACCCGTTCTTTTCGGGCGTGTTCGCGCTGGACCCCCACGGCTGGTTCTTCGCGGAGGTCGTGCTGCTGTCGGGCGGACTGGCCGCGCTGCTGGCCGCGGATCACAACCCCGAACAGGGCATCCAGGGCGGCGAAACCTACAGCCTCCTGGCGTTTTCGGTGACCGGCGCGATCCTCCTGGTCGTGGCGACCGACCTGATCACGCTGTTCCTGGGCCTGGAAATCATGAGCCTTTCCCTGTACGTGCTGGCCGCCAGCAAGCCGACCTCGGCGTTCTCGGCGGAAGCGGGCATGAAGTACTTCCTGCTGGGCGGCGTGGCCTCGGCGTTCCTGCTGATGGGCGCGGCGTTCCTGTACGGCGCCACCGGCCACCTGGGCCTGGCGGACATCGTGCGGGTGCTGGCGGCGAAGGGGGCGGACACGGACCCGCTGCTGGTGCAGGGTGCGGTGGTGCTGCTGGTGGTCGCCCTGGGCTTCAAGGTCGCGGCGGCGCCGTTCCATTTCTGGACTCCCGACGTGTACGAGGGCGCCCCGACGCCGATCACGGCCTTCATGGCCGGCGCGGTGAAGGCGGCGGCGTTCGCGGTGCTCGCCCGGGTGCTGCTGACGCTGTCCCGGGCGCCGGTCTTCACCGGGCTGGACGTGACCCCCGGCGACCTGCTGCTGGGGCTGTCGGTGCTGTCGATGATCTTCGGGAACGTGATGGGCGTCGTGCAGACGAACGTCAAGCGCATCCTGGCGTACTCGTCCATCGCCCACGCCGGCTACATCCTGCTGGGCGTCTGGGCCACCCAGAACCTGGAAGGAACCCCCGGCGTGCAGACCCTGAACGACGCCGTGCCGTTCTACCTGCTGGCCTACGCGGTCGCGACGGTGGGGGCCTTCGGCGTGCTGGCCCTGCTGGGCCGCGCGGGCGAGGAGGACATGTCCCTGGACCGGATCGCGGGCCTGGGGCGCCGTCATCCGGCCCTGGGAGTGGCGCTGCTGGTGTCGGTCCTGTCCCTGGCCGGGCTGCCGCCCCTGGGCGGGTTCCTGGCCAAGTTCAACCTGTTCCGGCAGGTCCTGACCGCGAATCCCGGGACCAGCCTTCCCTGGGTGGTCCTGGCGGTGCTGCTCAGCGTCGTGGCCCTGTACTACTACCTGCGCATCATTTTGTACGCTTTCTTCCGGGAGCCCGAGGGCGAGCCGGTCCCGGCCATCGCCAGCCGGGCGGGCGGCATCGCCCTGGCCGTCACCGTGATCCTGACGCTGGCCCTGGGCGTGGCACCCGGCGTGTTCCTGGATGCATCCCACACGGCGGCCCAGGCGACCGTCCTGGCCGCGGACGCCCGACCCGCCCCGGCAGTCCCGGCCCCGGCGGCAAGCGCTCCGGCACCGCGCCCCCGGGGCGACGCCGATCCCGCCCGCATGCTGCGCAGCTTCCAGACCGGCAGTCGTCGCATGCCCGTCCCGGCTGAGCGCCCCGCCCCGCCCCCTTCCCGCCCCTAGCAATCGCTTTCCCCGAAAGTGGGGACCGAAAATGGGGACAGACACCGATTTTCCGAAATGGGGACAGACACCGATTTCCAGGAAATGGGGACAGACACCGATTTCCGGAGGCCGGGGGCCCGCGTCCGTTCTCCAACTCCCGGAATTGCAAGACATGTGCGAACGGGCGGTCGTGTTCGCTGCGGGAGCGCCTCATGGAATCCGTGGAGAAACCGGGAGTTGCGAGTGGCCCCGGCGGGCCGTGGTCGGGGAAATGGTGTCTGTCCCCATTTCCTAAAAGGGTGACTGTCCCAATGCTGGTCACTTAGGCTCGACCGTCCTCTTCGCCCGCGGATACCTGGACGTGCCGGATTTCACGACCCGCGCGTAAGACCGGTCGGTTCTTCGAGGTGGCAGGGTGAGTAGCTTCAGCTTTTCGCGCAGTTGTGAAAGATGCTTGGGGACGGCCCCCGGGGAGGTGGTGATGGCGGTCCACATCCATTCATCACAGATCCGGGTCAGGGCCAGCACGAAACTGATCCGGGTAGGCGGGACGCCGACCTCGCGAGCGATGCGAGCCATTTCGAGGCGGACGAGGTTGTAGGCCAGGAGGACGCCCCAGAGTTCCTGGAGGACGCCTTCCGGCTTCTTGCTGCGCAAGGATTCCATGCGTTCCAGCATGTCCGTCTTGATCTCGCCGTACCCGAGTTCGATCTCCCAGCGCTCGTGATACATCTGCGCCAGTTCTGACGCGGGGTACAGGTCCGGATCGACCAGGGACGTCAGCAGGAGTTGAGGCGGGAAGCCTTTCCGCTGGTAGCGCACCGCACGGGCCGTCCAGGTCTTTCCCAGGGACGGGTCCTTCTCTTTCGCCTGCCTACTGACGTTCATCTCGACAAGGTCGTCGCCAGGCCCCAACGACTTGGTCACCCGGAAGACCGTGTTGCTCTTTGCCCTTGTCAGCCAGTGCCGGTGCCGCCCATCGCGCTCCAGCGGCACCAGGACCTGCGGCGTCAGGAAGTTCCGATCGAGAATCGTCAGGGAGTCGTTCGGCACCTGCCGACATAGGTCGGGAGCCAGGCCGAGTTCGTTGGTCATCGCGTACCCGCCGACTGACGCACCCGCCAGCACATGGGACCGCAAGGCCATCAGACCGAGCACCCGGATGATCGGGTACCCGCTTTCCGCAGCGTTTGGCCCCCCCTTGTGGCCGCCGAAGGCCAGACGGTTCTCCGGGGAGTCCGCCACCCTCAAACTCGTCCCATCGATCCCGTATATCGCCAGACCGCGCCAGCGCTGCTCATTCGCCCCCTCCGCCGCCCAGACCGCTCCCGTGTGCTCGAAAAGCCACTTGATCGGTTCCGCACCGAGGCGTTCCCGAGCCGGAGGAATGCTCGCAGGCGCCACCGTCCTTCCACTCGGCACGGGCAGCGCAAGGTCCAGACA
>CAINDP010000079.1 GCA_903847405.1 uncultured Myxococcales bacterium
CATGCCCAGGTACCACGGCAGCATCACCAGGCACAGCATCAGCGCGCCGCGCAGGATTTCCAGGCGCTTCAGCGCGCGCCATTCCGACGTCAGCAGCAGGTACAGGAACAGGATCGCGCCCGGCAGCATGAAGCCCAGCAGGCCCTTGCCCAGCGTGGCCAGCCCCAGGAACGTGTAGGCGGTCCACAGGGCCGCCCGGCGCATCCACTTGTCCTTGCTTTCAGGCGTGAACAGCGTGCCGGCCCGGTGCTCGCGCCACAGGGGCACGACGATCAGCGCCAGCAGGACGGTCGTCGCGACGAAGTAGATCGCCGCGTGGAACCAGCCCATCTTCTGCAGCGTGATCCACGCCGCCATCACCACGCCGAACCGCTCGTAGCTGCCCTCGGGCTCCAGGTCCAGCCCGATGACGATGAACTGGGGGACCGCGATCAGCAGGAACAGCCCCACCGACGCCGCCAGCCAGGCCAGCAGCGACCGGTTCGACGGCTGGAACCGCGGCCCGAAGTAGGCGTTGATGAAGAACAGCAACCCGATCGTCAAGGTCCCGACGAAGGGCAGGTCCGTGACGGCCTGCCGGGACAGGAAGAACCAGTAGGGGGAGGTCAGCAGCATCCCCGCGGCGATCAGGCCCGTCTTGCGGCCGAAGATGCGGCCCATCGTGCAGTAGGTGAAGAAGACCCCCAGGGTCCCCAGGATGGCCCAGGGCAGGCGGATCGCCCAGTCCCCGAAGCCGACCAGCTTCATGAACAGGATCTCGCCGTACATGATCAGGATGGGCTTGGAAAAGAACCATTCGCCGGTCTTGGCCTCGGTGCCGATCTGGTCCTTGTAGCCCCACCACGGCGACAACAGGTCGCCCGTCTCGTGCATGTAGCGCGCGACTTCGCCGTAGTGCGTTTCCCAGCAATCCCACAGGCCGAACGAGCCCGCCATCGGGATCAGCACGGAGGCCGCGATCAGCAGCACCAGTGCGCGGACCTTCCACTCGTGGCGGTCCGGGGGCCGCGGAAGGACGGACTGGATGTCCTCGGCCAGCAGGGGGGGCACTTGGCCGGTTCGGGTCGGTTCGTTGGTTGCCATCAGGAGCCGCCTCCAGGCGCACAAAACGCGGGAAATCTACGAGGTTTCCGGGGCTGCGTCAAGGACGCGCACGTTGCGAATATCCGCCGGGACGCGGCGTCAATGGCTCGGAACCTGCGGCGATTACGCCGAAACGGGTTCCCGAACGGGAGGTGCCCCATGTTTCAGCGATTGGCGATGGCGGTCCTGGCGATCCTGGCGATGGTGGTCGTGCCCTCCGCGGCGGAGGCCCGTGCCCGCCCCCGGATGATCTTCCCCACCCCGCTCGTGGTCCCGACGAGCATGGTCCTTCTGCCCCGGGGGGTCTACTTCCACCGGGCGCCCGACGTGGACGTCTTCTTCGCCGGCGGATTCTGGTGGTCCCCCTGGAGCGGCGCATGGTATCGCGCCGAGTCCTACGAGGGCCCCTGGGAACTGGTGGGGCCCCGGTACGTGCCCAGCGACGTGCGGTACCTGATGCCGAGGGTCCCGGGCCTGCTGCGCCGGGCCGAGGTGATCCCGTGGGACCGCTGGCGCGAGACCCACCGCTACGAACACGGCCGGCGCGACGATCGGACGCCGGGCTGGGAACGCCGCCAGCGCGCCGAACCGCATAGAGTGGACCGCGATCGGCAGGGCGGCGGCCCGAACGTGGAACGCGATCGGCGCGGCAGCGGCCCGACTGTCGCCCGAGGCGCCCCCGCCACTCGCGGCGGCACCCGCGACCGGAACGAGGGCCGCGGGGGCGGACGCTCCGGCGCACCGCAGCGCACGACGGGCGGACACCGCTGATCCACCGTTCCGCCGCGCCAAATCTCGGCCCTCTTCTTGACGCACGCCCCCCACTGCCACAGGATCACGAGTCCGGGAATCAACCGCGCGGCGGTCGGGTTATGCGCCCGGTCGCCTTCTGGCGGCTGCCTGTGAGCGATGCGTGGGAGGGTGCGATGGAGCAGGACGTTCGGGTACTGACGGAAATGGTCCGGAAGGAAAGCGCCTTCGTCGACCGCGTGGTCGCGGAAATCGGCAAGGTCATCGTGGGCCAGCGGGACCTGCTGGACAAGATCTTCATCGCGCTGCTGTGCCGGGGGCACGTGCTGCTGGAAGGCGTGCCCGGCCTGGCCAAGACCCTGACGGTCAAGACGGTCGCGCAGGTGCTGGACGCCTCCTTCGCCCGCGTCCAGTTCACCCCGGACCTGCTGCCGGCCGACCTGACGGGCACGCAGATCTACAACCAGCAGACCGGCGCGTTCACGGTCAAGAAGGGCCCCATCTTCGCGGGCATCGTGCTGGCCGACGAAATCAACCGCGCGCCGGCCAAGGTGCAGTCCGCCCTGCTGGAAGCCATGCAGGAACGCCAGGTCACGATCGGCGACACCGCGCACAAGCTGCCCGAGCCGTTCCTGGTCCTGGCCACCCAGAACCCGATCGAGCAGGAGGGCACCTACCCCCTGCCCGAAGCCCAGATCGACCGGTTCATGCTGATGGTCCGCGTCACCTACCCCTCCCGCGAGGAGGAACTGCTGGTGATGGACCGCATGACGCTGGCGTCGGTGCCGAAGGTCGAAAAGGTCCTGACCGTCGCCGAACTGGACCGGGCCCGGTCGGTCCTGGCCGAGGTCTACATGGACCCGAAGATCAAGGAATACATCGTGGACCTGGTGCAGGCCACCCGCCGGCCCGAGGACTACGGCATCCGGGGACTGAAGGAGTACGTGCGCTACGGCGCCTCGCCCCGGGCCAGCATCTACCTGAACGAGGCCGCCCGCGCCCACGCGTTCCTGCGGCACCGGGGCTACGTGATCCCCGAGGACGTGAAGGCCGTGGGCATGGACGTGCTGCGCCACCGCATCCTGCTGTCCTACGAAGCCGAGGCGGAAAACCTGACGGCCGAGGACCTGCTGAAGCGGCTGTTCGACTCCGTGGCGGTACCGTGATCGCGGGATGGCCCAAGGACGGGAGCGCGCCATGAAGGCGACGGACCCCAGACAGGAAAAGGCGTTGATTGCCCGGCAGGACGACGGGGTGATCGAGGACCCCGAGGCCCTGCGGAGCCTCCTGGCCCGCGTGCGCCGCATCGAGATCGCGGCCCAGCGGCTGGTCAACGAGCAGCTTTCGGGCAAGTACCACAGCGTGTTCAAGGGCCGCGGGATGTCGTTCGACGAGGTGCGCCCCTACACCCCCGGGGACGAGGTCCGCCTGATCGACTGGAACGTGTCGGCCCGCACCGGGCAGATCCACGTGAAGCAGTTCGTCGAGGAACGCGAACTGACCGTCCTGATCCTGGCCGACGCGTCGCTGTCGATGGATTTCGGCCTGTCGTCGGCGACCTACTCGTCGAAGGGCGCCGACCACGAGGTCCAGGACGTCAAGCGCGAGCTGGCGGCCCAGGTGGCGGCCTGCATCGCCCTGTCGGCCCAGATGAACGGCGATCGCGTCGGGCTGGTGACCTTCGGCAGCGGCGTCAAGCGCTTCATTCCGCCCCGCAAGGGCCGGCGGCACGCCCTGCGAGTCATCCGCGAGGTCCTGGCCATGCGGGCCGACGGCGCGCCCACGGACCTGGCCGAGGCGCTGTCGTTCGTGGGACGCGTGCTGAAGCGGCGCGCCGCGTTGTTCATCGTGTCGGACTTCCACGTGCCCGACTTCGAGCGGGCGCTGCGGGTGGCGACGCGACGCCACGACGTCCACGCGCTGGTGGTGCGGGACCCGATCGAGGAAACCCTGTTCGAGGGCGGACTGGTGGCCGTCCGGGACGCCGAGACCAACGAGCTGGCGGTGGTGCCGACGACGAAGGCGTTCCTGGCGCGCTACCGCGAGGCCTCGGCGGCCGAACGGACCCGCCTGGACCAGATCCTGGCGCGCAACCGCGTCCCGGGCACGACCTTTTCCACCGCGACGCCCTACGAGCGGACGCTGGCCGGACATTTCGCACGCCTGAAGGGGAAGACGCTGTGAGGAGGGCGGTGCGACATTCGGCGACAACCCTCGCGATCTTGATCCTCCTGGCGGTCGGGGCACTGCCTTCCCTGGCTGCCGAGCCTCCCGCCACGGGGCCGGCGGGGATACCCCAGAAACAGGCCCCGGCCGCCGCTCCTTCGCCCCTGGACAACGCCTTGCCGGCCCAGGGGGATCTGAGGTTCCGGGTGGACGTGGCCGCGACCGACGTGTCGGTGGGCCGTCCGTTCACCGTGACCTTCGACGTCGCCTACCCGCAGGGGGCGCGCGTCTACTTCCCGGAAACCCCCGTCGTGGCCCCCCTGATCCTGGTCAAGGCGACGCGCGAAACGTCCGGGGTCCTGGGGGAAGGCACGGGCGAAAAGCACACGCTGACGCTGCTGCCCGTGCGGGTGGGAGCGGCGGTCGTCCCGCCCATCGAGGTCCCCTACGTGTCGGCGTCCGGCGAGGCGAAATCCGCGACCACGCCCGAGGTCCGCGTGCAGGTGGGCTCGACCCTGGGCAACGAGGCGGCCCCGGAGCTGGCGGCCGCGGGTGCGGCGGTCCCGGTGCGGGTGCGCAACACGCCGCTGGTGTGGACGCTGGCGGGCCTGGGCATCGCGCTGATCACGGCCGTGCTGACCATCCTGGGGTACCGGCGCTTCAAGGCGTGGAGCGACGCCCGCCGGCCGCCGCCGCCCCCGCGGCCCGCCCACGAGGCCGCCTTCGAGCGCCTGGCGGAAATCGAGGCCATGGGCCTGGTCGAGTCGGGCGAATTCCAGCGGCTGGCCCTGCTGGTCAGCGAGGTGCTGCGGGAGTTCCTGGGCGCGACGTTCGGGTTTTCGGGCGTGGACCTGACCACCTGGGAACTGCTGCGGATCCTGGAAGGCCGGGACATGCGGCGCCTGTCGCGGCCGGAACTGGAGGACTTCCTGTCCCTGTGCGACCTGATCAAGTTCGCGAAGTACGTCCCGTCGGTCGAGGACGCCCAGGGCCTGGTGCGCCGGGCCCGGGACGCGGTCGAACGGGCGACGGCGCTTCCCGGGGAAGCGGCTGCGGCAACGGTTCGAGGGGAGGGGTAGGCGATGCGCTTTGAATCGCCAGGATTGTTGCTGCTGGTGATCCCGGTGTTGCTGGCCGCCGCCTGGGGCCTGCGCCGCGCGATCCGCAAGCCGCCGACCCTGCGCCTGCCGACCCTGGCGACGGTGGCCCTGGCCAACCCGTCCCGGCTGGCGCGCCTGGCCCCGCTGCCCCTGGGCCTGCAGGCACTGGCGGCGGTGCTGGCGGTGCTGGCGCTGGCCCGTCCGCAGATCGAGGAAGCCGACGCCCTGACCGGCGAAGGCGCGGACTTCGTCATCGCCCTGGACATGTCCGGGTCCATGAGCGCCGTGGACATGCCGGCCGAAAGAATCCTCGAGTACCACCGGCAGGGCCACGAACCGCCCAACCGCTTCGAAAGCGCCCGGGAGGTCCTGAAGGGCTTCATCCGCTCCCGGCCCCAGGACCGCATCGGCCTGGTCATCTTTTCCAGCAAGGCGTGGGTCAAGTTTCCCCTGACCCTGGATCGGGACGCGATGCTGCGGATCCTGGACGGGCTGGTGCTGGACGACCGGACCCGCGCGTCGGGCAACCAGGATACCTGCACGAACGGGTGCACCATCACGGGCGAGGCGACGGCGATCGGGGATGCCCTGGCGCGGTCGTACAAGCGCCTGGAGGATTCGCCGGCCAAGAGCCGGAACATCGTCCTGATCACCGACGGCGACAACAATGCCGGCAAGGCGGCGCCCGAGGAGGTCGCCCGCTTCATCGGGCAGCAGTCCAGCGACCGCCCGGTGCACGCCTGGACCTTCCTGGTCGGAACGGGCAAGGACACGTTCCTGCCGGCCAACCACCAGTTCACGGGCCGACCGCTGTTCACGCCCGAGGGGCGCCGCGTGTACGAGCGGCCGGACCAGCCGTTCCCCGTGAACCCGGCCCTGATGCACACGATCGCGGAATCGACCGGCGGAAAGGCCTTCGAGGCCACCACCGAGGAGAACTTCCGAAAGGAGTTCGAGCACCTTCAGACGACGGAGTTCGCGGCCCCGGCCCTGCACCGGTGGCGGGAGGCCTTCCTGCCCCCGCTGGCGGCTTCCCTGGCGCTGTTCCTGCTGGGGGAGATCCTGGGCCTGACCGTGCTGCGTCGCTGGCCGTGAGGGGTTGACGTGCTGCGCATAGACGACATCCGGTGGGCGAACGGCGACTGGTGGCCGATCCTTCTGCTGCCGCTGATCCTGATCCCGCTGTACGCGGCCTACGAAATGTACCGGGCCCGGGTGGCGCGCGCGTTCCCCGGCCGGCGGCTGCTGCCCCGCATGCTGACGGGGGTGTCGCCGTCCCGGCGCATCGCCGCGGCGGCATGCGTGCTGGTGGCGGTGGAACTGCTGTGCGTGGCGGTCCTGCGGCCCCGGGCGGGCCTGAAGGAAGTGTCGGTCCGGGGCGTCGGCGTGGACATCGCGGTGGTGCTGGACGCCAGCCGGTCCATGAAGGCGTCGGACGTCGTGCCCGACCGCCTGACGGCCTCCACGGTCGAAATCACGCGTCTTCTGCAGGCGTCGCGCGGAAACCGCTGGGCCCTGGTGCCCTTCGCGGGGGTGGCCTTCATCCAGAGCCCGCTGACGGTGGACACCGGGGTCCTGGACGAGTACCTGAAGGAACTGCGCGTCACGGACCTTCCGGTGCCCGGGACCGCCATCGGCCGGGCCCTGGCCGTGGCCGGATCGGCGCTGGGCGTGGATCACGAGGCCGGGACGGGCGGATCGCTGTCGAAGGCCATCGTGATCTTCACGGACGGCGAGAACTTCGAGGGCGAACCGGAAAAGGCCGCGACCGCGCTGGGCGAGCGGGGCGTCCGCATCTATACCGTGGGCGTCGGGACCCCGGCGGGCCAGCCCATCCCGGTGCTGGACGACAACGGCAACGTCACGGGGACCGCCCGGGACGCCGACGGCGTGACCCCGCTGCTCAGCAAGCTGAACGAAACGCTGCTGCGGGACCTGTCCAGCCGGACGGGCGGGAAGTACTTCGCCCTGGCCGGCGGGGCCGATGTCGCCGCGGCGCTGGCCGCCGAAATCGACGGGCTGCAGAAGAACGAGTACCAGGCCCAGGTGGACCGCCTGCTGGAGGATCGCTTCCAGTGGCCCCTGGGCGCGGCGCTGGCGTTCATGATCGTGCCGTTCCTGCTGGCCGGGGCGACCTGGCGGTGGCGCGGCTGGAACGGGCGCGGGGCGGCGATGGTGCTGGCGGCGGCGCTGGCGGCGGGCGCCCCGGGCGCGGCACGGGCCGACGGCCTGGCGCGGCTGATCGAGCGGGACCACCCCGGCGTCCGCGACGCGCTGACCCTGCTGACGAAGGGCCAGTCCGGGGACGCCGCGAAGGCGCTGTCGGACCTGGTCCAGGAACTGCCGGGACGGCCGGACCTGCTGTACGACCTGGCCCTGGCCCGGGACAAGGCCGGCGACGTGGACGGCGCGGTCGAGGCGGCGAACCAGGCCCTGGCGGCCCGGACGCAGGCGAAGGTGGTCCGCCCCGACTGGCCCGCCGAGGCACGCCTGTACCACGCGAAGGGCACCCTGCTGGCCCGCAAGGCCCTGAAGGAAGGCGACGAAAAGAAGCCGCCCCGGGAGGTCCGCGCGACCTGGCGGCTGGCAGTGGACGCCCTGACGCAGGCCGTGATCCAGGACCCGGCGGCCGAGGATTCGCGACGCAACCTGGAACTGGCGGCCGCGGCCGCGTACCCCGCCTGCTCGAAGCTGGACGACAAGTTCGAGCCCGACAACACGAAGTCCCAGGCCCAGTTCCTGACGCTGAACCCGAACACGCTGGAGGCGAAGGAAGACCTGCTGTTGTGCCCCGGGGACGAGGACTGGTTCCGGGTGCCGTTGCGGGACGGCGAGACGTTGTTCGCGTCGGTGCTGGAACCGGTCGAGGCGGGAGCGGCCGCCGCCGGCGCGCCGGGTGCGGCTCCGGCCGGGCCTGCGGCGGGGGGCCAGGAGAAGCGGACGCCCGCGAAGGTCGACCTGACGCTGACCGACGACGACGGCCGCGTGCGGGCCGAAAGGAAGAAGGACGTACGCCTCCGGGCGTCGACGGCCACGTCGGCCCTCCTGACGATCACCGGGCCCAAGGAAGAGGACGGCATCCCCTACGCCCTGGAAGCCCGGGTGGTCCCGCCCTGCCCCCAGGGCGACGACGGGATGGAACCGAACGACTCGAAGGACGCGGCCAGGCCGCTGGACGACGGCGACCATGGCCTGCGCGCCTGCCCGAACAACGACGACTGGTTCACGTACACCGAAAAGCAGGGCGACCGGAAGGAAGTCGCGCTGACCGTCCCCGAGGGGGAGGGGCCGCTGGCCCTGGAGGTCCTGTCGGCGGACGGAACGTCCCTGGACGTGCGGCACGACGCCGGCGAAGGCGGGCAGACGATGACGGCCCTCCTGCCCAAGGCCGAGCAGGAGGCCCCCTTCACGATCCGCGTGGCCGGTGGGGGGAAGGAAGGGTTCTACCAGTTGTCGGTGCGGGATCCGAAGGGCGGCAACAACAACGACCCGCAGCAGCAGCAGCAACAGCAGCAGGAGCAGCCGCAGGCCGGTTCCAGGACCCTGCGGGAACTCCTTGATGCGATCGACCGCAACGAGGAGAATCTGGAAGCCAAGGATGCGGCGAAGAAGTCGCCGTGGCGGGATCACGTTCCTGACAAGGATTGGTAGGAGGTTCGGGGGATCCGGATGTCGAACGTCACGCGTCGCCGGCCCGACGGATGGGCGGGGGGTTTCATCCTCCTGGCCGCGGCGATCTGCGTCCTGGCGTCCGCCCCGTCATCGGCCGGGGCCCAGTCCGTCCGGGTCACCCCGGATCGCACCGCCATCGCGATGGGCGAAACCGTGACCCTGGAAGTCGTGCTGGAAGGCAGCTTCGACGGGACGCGGGGCCCCGAGATGACCGACTTCGACGTCGTGGGCCGGTCCTCCGGCTCGTCGGTGACCATCTCCAACGGCGCGACGCGGCAGGAACAGCGCATCGTGCTGCAACTGGCGCCCCAGCGCCCGGGGAACCTGACGATCGGCGGCGTTTCGCTGCTGGCCGGCAGCAAGGTCGTGGCCCAATCGCGGCCGGTCACCATCCGGGTCGTTGCCAAGGGGTCGCCGCTCCCCAACGAGCCCCCCGCCCCCTCGCCGGCGGCCCCCGGATTGCCCCAGGCCCAGGCGCCCGGCGCGAACGCCCCGGCGGCGCCGTCCGCGCCCGTCGACCAGACGGTCCCCGAGACGATGTCCGGCAAGCAGGCGTTCCTGCTGGCCAAGGCGCCGACCCGGCCCCTGTACGCGGGCGAGCCGATCTTCGTGGAATACGTCCTGTACACGCGGTCGGACGTGCCCCTGACGGGCATCCGCCTGGAGTCGCCTCCGCGCCTTGCGGGCTTCGTGGCCGAACAGGCGCCCGCCAACAGCGACGAAGCGACGCGCGTTCGCATCAAGGGGCAGTCCTACGAGGCCCGCAGCCTGTGGCGCGGCTCGGTGATGGCCCTGGGCCCCGGGAAGGCGGTCCTGGATCCGCTGTCCGTGGTCCTGTCGGTCGGGGACTTCTTTTCGCACCGGCGCTACTCGCTGGCGTCGGAACCGGTGTCGCTGGCCGTGCTGCCGGTGCCCGCCCAGGGGCGGCCCGCCGACTGGGTCGAAGGCATCGTGGGGTCGTTTGGCCTGAAGGCCTCCCTGGACCGCGCGACGGTGCGGGTCGGCGAGTCGGTGGTGCTGACGGTCGAGGTCACGGGAAGCGGCAACCTCCGGGCGGTCAAGCCGCCGGACATCCAGGCGCCCGCGGGCGTCCGGGTGACCCGCGTCCCCGCGCAGGACCTGGACGAACTGGTGGTGGACGTCGGCGGCGTGTCGGGCCGCAGGACGTTCCAGTACCTCCTGACCCCGGAAAAGGAAGGGGACTTCGAGATCGGCCGGGTCGACCTGCCCTTCTTCAACGGCGTGTCGGGCCACTTCGAGCGGGCCCGGTCCGATGTCCTGCGCCTGTCGTCGTCGCCGAAACGTGGCACCGGCCCGGTCCACGAAGCCGGGATTCCCGCGGGCGGGCACGATCCCGTGACGTCCATCGTGGCCGGCGCCGAGCCCGGCCCGCCGGGACCGCCGCCCGCGAACCTGCCGACGACCCTGGTGCTGCTGGGGATGACC
>CAINDP010000080.1 GCA_903847405.1 uncultured Myxococcales bacterium
GAAACGTGAACACCCCGGCGGACCTGCTCAGGATTCGGCGTCCTGGGGCCACCAGCCCAGAGCCTTGAGCCCCTTCCGGGGATCGTCGAAGAACGCCGACCCGAAGCCTGCCACCATCGACTTGCGCGCCTTCGCGACGGCAGTCGCCGACGCCCGACGCCCGCGCCACGAAAACACCCCGTCGTTGAACGAAAACGCGGAGGCCTCGGTTTCGCCCACGCAGGCGGCCACGTCGGGCCCGTCGATCGCATTGGCGTGGACCAGCACCGCGGCGCCCAGGACGTTCACGAACCCGTGGTACTGCTGGGTTCCGATGGTCCGCCGGATCGGCCAGTGCAGGCCTCCCGTGAACTTGATCGGGACGCTCGCCGCCTTGCACTGGGACAGGATGCCGGCCACACGGCTGACCGGCGGGAACGACGTTTCGTCCTGGCCGCCGCAGCGCAGCTTGACGCCGACCTTCGCCGACCCGCCGACGCCGGCCAGACCCTCGATGATGGCCCGGTCGATGGTCGCGTCGCCTTCCCCGGGCGGTCCTTCGACGTACATTTCGATGGTCGAGGGGACGGCGTCCTCCAGGGTTTCCAGCGCGCGGACCACGAACGAGCGAACCCGCTCGGGCTTGTTCGAGGACAGCACGTCCCCGGGCAGGCGGCTTTCCAGGGCCTCGACCACGAAGGGCCGGGGCACGCCCCCCCGTCCGCGCAGGGCCGTCAGGATGTCCCCCTCGGACCTCAGGCGCCCCAGGACGTCGGATTCGGATTCCCCGCCCCCCACCAGCGCCGAAAACCGCCAGGGCCGCCCGTCCTTCGCCGGGTAGTCGATCCCCAGGGTCCGGGCCTCGGGCAGGCGGCCGCACGACACGACGAACCGGCCCAGCATCCAGGCATCGGGGCCATCGCGGTGGCGGACGTATTCGGTCATCGCCCGGCTGAGATCCAGGGCCGCCGGGGGAAACAGGCCTGCATAGTCGATCAGACCGTCCAGGAAGATCTTCAGGGCCGTGTCCATGATTTTCCTCTAGCGTTCAGGAGCGCGATGGTAGCGCGAACGCGCGTCTTCCGGGAGTGCCCCTCGATATTCGCATCGACGATCCCCCCCGGCGCACGCCGTCGGCCGACCGGGTTCGACCTCCGGCCGGCCGACCTCATCCCCAGGAAGACCAATCCCAGCGCCACGAAAAGCACCCGTCCGGCCGTCCCCGAGGACGGGGCCGTCCCGCCCTGGCAGCCGCCTCCAGCCGAGCGCGCCCCGGCGTCCGTTCCCCGGTCCGACGCAACCTCGTCGCCCCCACCGGGGAGGTCCCCGGCGGGAACGTCGCTGCCGGGAGCCTCCTCGGAACCCATCGAGGCATCGTTCTGTTCCGGGTCCGGTTCCGCGTCCTCCGGGGCGTCGACGCCCCTCTCGTCAGGCGGCCCTCCGGGGTCCGGAAGAACGTCCTCGGCCACCCCCGCCTGGTCCGGCCCGGTATCGGCCCGAACCGCCTCGTCCGGCCCGTCGTCCGCCGGACCCGCTTCTTCCGCCGCCACGTCCGGGACCGCATCCTCCTGGAGGGGCAGACAGGTCCCCTGCACGCAGGCTCCCGAACCGCCCGCGCAGGCCGCTCCATCCTGCCGCGGTGCGTGCAGGCAGCCCGTGGACCCGTCGCAGGAGTCATCCGTGCACTCGTTCCCGTCGTCGCAGTCGGCGGGTGCGAACACGCATCCCGTTGCCGGCACGCAGCCGGCAGCGACGACGCACCGGTCCGGCGGCGTGCAGACCGTCGCCTCCCCGCCCACGCAGGTCCCCTGCAGGCAGGACGACGTGGCCGTGCAGGCGTCCCGGTCGTCGCAGGGGAAACCGGGTTCCTCCCACCCGCAGGTCGACGTGCAGCACCCGGTGGGGAGGGGCCCGTCGTCGCACTGTTCCCCGTACCCCACGATCCCGTCGCCACAGACCGGCACCACCACGTAGGTCGCGGTGATCGTGATCGGCGCCACGGTCGCCGTGACCACGTGCGTCGCGGCCCCGCCGTCGGACCAGGAAGCGAACTGCCAGTCCTGGCCCTGGAAGGCCTGCGGCGAAGGCGCGGCCACCTGGACCGCGGACCCGGTGATCGCGGTCCAATCGAACGGAGCGGGATGTCTGTCGGAAACCGTTTCCAGAACCAGCCCCGCCGGCTTGCTGGCGAGGCGCACGACGGAGTCCCGAGGGTCCAGTCGTATGTCCACCCGATCGGTCGCCCCCAGAGAGTCCGTCGCGGTCACGGCCAGTTCCAGGTAGGAAGGCCATTCATGATCCGGGGCGACGAAGGTCCCGTGATCGATGCCGTCGAACCCGGACAACGGGTGTGCGTGGCAGTCGGATGGCGTGGCGCGCTGGCAATGGTGCAGCACGAGGGACCAGGTGAACGCGGACGGCGGCAGCGGGCCGTCCTGGGCGTCCGAGGCCGACGCGGCGAAATCCACTGTTTCACCCACGAACCATTGCAGCGAGGCTGGCGGGGCATCCAGATTCAGGCGCGGCGCCGTGTTGCCGACGGACACGGTCACGACGTCGTCCGCGAACTGTCCCAGCGGATCGGTCACCCGCAGGCGCACCCGGTAGGTCCCGGGGACGTCGAACAGCATGTCCACCCATTCGCCCACGTGGTCGAACACCCCGTCCACATCGGTGTCCCACGCGTACGTCAGGCCGCCGCCCGGGTTCGGATCGGACGAACCGGAGCCGTCCAGTCGCACGGCCAGGGGCGCCGGTCCCTCCGACGGCGTGGCGGTCGCCACTGCCTTCGGCGTCCCGATCCCCTGCGTCCAGCGCACCCGGTGGACGGTCCCGCCCAGCAGGTCGGCGTAGTACAGGCCGCCGTCCGGGCCGACCGCCAGGTCCACCGGTGCGGCGGCATCGCTGACCAGCGGCACGATCCGGGCCGGGTCGGGCACGCCGTCGGGCCCGGCCTGCAGCGCCCAGATGCAGCGGCGGGAGTAGTCGGCGACGAACAGCGCCCCGGCCAGCGCCGGCGGGAACAACGCCCCCTGCTGGAAGGCCAGGCCGCTGATCGACGAACTGCCGTGTCCGCACCGGTCCCCGGCGACGACGTCGGCGGCGTGGTTGTAGCGGAAGAAGGGAGCGGTCACCTGCGCGGGCACGGCGTACAGCGAATCGCACAGCGCCAGGCCCAGGCTGTTGAACCCGACCGTGGGATCGGGCCCCTCGTAGCACGGCCAGCCGAAGTTCGGCACCGGCGCCTGCAGCGCGTCCGGTACCCGGTTCACCTCCTCCCAGTCGGTCCACCCGACGTCCCCGACGTACAGGTCGTTCGTCCCCGGCCGGACGGCGAAGCGGAACGGGTTGCGCAGGCCGTAGGCCACCAGCCGATCCACCCCGGGCGTCGGGGCGCCCGCCAGAGGATTGCCCGCCGCGGCAAGCCCCGTCGCCGGATCGATCCGGATCACCGCGCCACTGGGTCCGATGGGGGTCCGCGTCGTCCGCACCTGCTGGGACCGCAAGGCGCCGCCTTCGGCCGTCGGCCGCGTCATGGTGCCGCCCACACCGCCCGGAGGATCCCCGCACGGGTTCGACGGCACCGGGCTGCCGGGACTGCCGCCCAATTGGCCCCAGTCCGCCGAATTGAAGCCGGCCCCCTCGCCGCCGCTGGCATACAGCATCCCGTCGGGACCGAAATGCAGGGCCCCGATCGAATGGCTGGGAAACTGCTGGCACCAGTCCTGGATCAGCACCTCCTCGGTACCGTCCCAGGCGCCGCCCGCATCGATTTTCAGCCGCGACAGACGGCCCTGCACCACGCACCCGTCGGTCGTGGCCCCCGGCGGCGTCGGGCAACCGTCGTCGTCCTGGTTCGCGACGCCCCAGGTCGGAGCGGTCCCGCCGGGGGGCGCGTCGTACGTGTACAGGACGTAGACATAGGGCGTCGCGGGGAAGTCCGGGGGGAGGGCCAGGCCCAGCAACCCCCGGTCCCAGAAGTTGTGCACGCTGGTCCGCAGGTCGGCGAACCGGTGCGGCGTCGGCGAGGCCAGCGAATCGAAGACCTGGACCATCCCGCGCTTTTCGGCAACGAACACCCGCCCGTCGGGGGCGAACGCCAGCGCCGTCGGGCCGGCAAGACCCGCGAACTGCACGGAATCGGCGTAGCCCGGTGCGGCCGTCTGCGCCCGCCCGACGCGCCCGCCCAGGATTCCAGCCGCCATCGCCGCCCCGAGGACGGCCATCCCCCGAACCCGCCCCCGACCGCGGTGCCCCATGGCGGACTCCCTGGATCGCGCCCATCCACCATGGGATTGCGATCGGGGCCCGCAAGGGTCCTACTGCTCGGACCCCAGCACCTCGACGCTGCGGAGGGTCGGCACCAGGTCCGGGTCATCCGTCACCAGGGTGACCTCGACCTCGACAAAGCGCCCCAGGACATCACCGGCCGCCTTCTTGATGTCCAGCGGCAGTCCGGCGGGCGGAAACGGCCCGAAGGGTCCCAGCCAGGGCACGGTCTGGGACTGGCCCGGGGTGTCCAGGGCCCGCAGCCGGATCCGGAGGTAGGTCTTGCCGCTGCCCGGAAGGTCCGCGACGACGTCCACCAGGCGCCAGGACGTGGTCCCGTTCTGCCAGCCGGCGAACAGGTGGCGGTAGTACCCCTGGGGGGCCGTGATGGTCTTCAGGGCGTACCCGGTCATGTCGCTGTAGGTGTAGGGCCGCTTCCCCACCGGGAACGTGCCCAGCACCTGGCCCGTCGTCGTGTCCACCCGCGAGGCGCTGCCGGGCCAGTTCGTGGTGTCGCCCCCCTCGCACATGTTCACGGTCCACAGGAACCCGTCGAAGTCGATGGCCACCCCCACCGGGCCCCGGAACCCGCCCAGGTCGATGGGGCTCAACGGCGTCAGCGACTGCGCATCCACGACCGACACCCAGCGCGAGGTCGCAAGGTCCAGGCAGTTGAAGCTGTTGTGGGCCACGTAGATCCTGCTGCCGACGATCGCCCCGCCCGCGTCCCGCAGCACGCTGGCCGCGACGCCCCGGGTGTTGCCCCGGTCGGCCCACGCCCAGGTGTGGGTCCAGGTCGCGGTCACCGGATCGAACCGCTGCAGCCCGTTGCCCTCCCCCGAGGCGACCCAGACCTTCCCGAACGGATCGATCGCGATGCCATAGGCGGTGGTCGACGGCGTGGGATAGGACGCCACGCGGCCCTTCACCGGGTCCACCTGCACCAGGCTGTCGGGTTCCGGCTCCCGTGCGACGACCCAGATCGTCCCCGCCTGGTCGATGGCCAGGCCGTAGGGATTTTCCTGCAACTGGATGGTCTGGAGCAGTGCCCCGGTGTCCGGGGCCAGCTTCAGCAACTTCTGGCTGTCGTGCATGCCGATCCACAGGTTCCCGTCCCGGTCCACGCCGGCCGCCCGGGCCAGGCTGGATGCGGCATCGGGCTTCACCATCCACAGCAGGCACTCGTCGTCCAGCGGCATTTCCGACGGCTGGATGCGGCAGTCCCCGCCGGCGTCCGCCGAGGTGTCCACTTTCCCGTTCTGGTTGCGATCCGGGCAATCCTGCGGGAACACCGCGACCCGCGCGACGCGCCCGTCGCCTCGACACGCGATGATCCCGTTGCCCGACAGGTCCACCGCCGTGCGGCTGGGGTCGTCGCAGACCCGGTACCGGGCCACCTCGCACCCCGTTTTCGTATTCAGTTTGGACACCGTGTCGTCGTCGGAGTTGGCGATCCACAGGAACGGCAGGTCCACCTTCCTCGAGTCCAGGATCAGGCCACCCAGGCCATCCGGTCCCAGGCCCTGGCTGGTTTCAGGGGTCGGCGCGAACGGTTCCGACGCCCCCTGTCCGACGCCCAGCGTGCACACCGCCTGGCACCCGCCGCACGGGGACGCCACGCCCTCGTCGGTGGCGCCGTTGCAGTCGTCGTCCAGGCCGTTGCAGGCCTCGGGCGCACCCGGGTAGATCGACTTGCCGGTTTCGTCGCAGTCGCCTCCGGCCGCCGCCGGGAAGTCCACGGTCGGCCCGCACTGGCAGCGGGACTTCGTGGAATCGCCGAACCCGTCCTTGTCCGCGTCGGCAAAGTACGGGGTGCAGCCCAGGCTGTCCGGCGGGTCCATCGCGCCGTCGCAGTTGTCGTCGAGCCCGTTGCACGCCTCGGGGGCCGGGTCAGCCGCCGTGCACCCGGACCACGCGGAACCGTCGCACGTTTCGATGCCGGCGCACGAGCCGTTCGGATTGGCGCGGATGCAGGCCCGCTGGGCCCCGTTGAAGGCCGTGGTGCAGTCGCACGTCCCGACCTCGGGCACGCACTGGCGCGCCGCCGCGCCGCCGGGGGCCTGGGCGTCCTGGCACCGGTATCCCGTCGGGCACGCCTTCGTCGAACAGTCCTTCCCGCAGAACCGGCCGTTCCCCTGGGCCAGGCACAGGCCGTCGCCGCACTGCGTGTCGACCTCGCACGGACGGCACAGTTCCGCGCCCTCGGGGAAGCACAGCCCGACCACGTCGCTGCCCACCGCGACGGTCCGGCACAGCCAGCCCGACGGGCATTCCACGATGCACGTCCGCGTGCAGAAGAACCCCTTGACCCCTTCCACGCAGAACCCGTCGCGACAATCCGGGTTCGCCAGGCAGGGCGCCCCGAATTCCCCGGGCACGATTTCCTCCGGGATGTCCGGGAGCTGACCCGGGTCCGCCACGATCTCTTCGACATCGATCCCGGGGTCCGTCCCCGGGTCGACGCCCGGATCGGGAGGGCCGGACGAGGACGATTTTCCGCAGGCCAACGCGAATCCGAACACCAGGAGACCCAGGGCAGCCCCCCGGGCCACGGCAGGCGATATCCTTTCCATTTCAAGCCTCGCCCTCTGTTTCCATCATTCTGCGACACGAAGGGGCGCGAGGCTCGGGCCGGCACACTAGGCGCGATTATTCCTGTATTTTCCGGCGTTTGACCCTCCCCGAACGACGTCCGCACCGCATCGGACGTGCCCGGGAGTCTCATTGCCATGTGCGGAATCCGTGCGGAAGCCACGCGGGCGGCAGCGGCCCTACAGCCCCTCGCCATTGGCGCGGCAGATCGCGGCGTAGACCTCGGCGGAGGGGCGCGGCGTGCGGACCTGCGTGACCGGGTCCACGGCCACCAGCCCGAACCGCGACGACCAGCCCTCGGCCCACTCGAAGTTGTCCAGCAGCGACCAGTGGAAGTAGCCCCGGACGTCGGCCCCCTGCCGGATGGCCTCGGCAACCGCCCGCACGCCCTCCCGCAGGACCGTCGGGCGCATTTCGTCGGTCGCGTCCCGGACCCCGTGCTCGGTGACGTACAGCGGGACCCCCAGGGCCGACAACCGCACCAGTTGCGCGGTCAGACCCTCGGGTGACGGCTGGCCCCAGTCCACGCGTTCGCTGCGGATCGTCGCCGGCTGCACGTGGCGCATGAACCCCGTCCTGGCGGCCGTCGGATCGAACCGGACGTCGAACCGGCCGTAGAAGTTCAGGCCCAGAAAATCGAACGAGCGCCGCAGGCCCGGGACCTCCAGCGACAGCGGCCACAGCGGGGGCGCCAGCATGCCCGTGTCCAGGGCCTGCAGGACCACCCCCGTCACAGACCAGTCCTGCAGCCAGGCCGCCGCCCTATCCCCGGGATGCTCCGGCCGCGCGGGGACGAACCAGGGAGCGTTCAGCACGATGCCGACCGGTGTTCCCGGCGACGAACGGCGCAGGCCGGTCACGGCGGCCGAATGCCCCCGCAGCATCGCCCGCAGGGCAGCGAGGTACGCCGCCGCGCTGCCCCTTCCGGGGGGCCACATCCGGGTCGCGTACCCCCCCAGCGCCAGCACCGACGGTTCGTTGATCGTCACCCACAGGTCCACGCGCCCGCCCAGGCGGCGCCCGCATTCCTCGGCGAACCGACCCAGGCGCGCCGCCAGCCCCGGCCACGTCCATCCGCCCTTCGCCGCCGCCCACCGGGGCAGCGTGAAGTGGTGCAGGGTGACCATCGAGGTCATGCCCAGCGAACGCACGTGGTCCAGAACCGCCGCGTACCGCGCGAAGGCGTCGTCGTCGAACCGGTCCTCCTCGGGCTCCAGGCGGCTCCACTCCACGCCCATCCGGTGGGCGTTCTGGCCCAGTGAGGCCGCCAGGGTCAGGTCCGCCTCGGCGCGGCCCGCCCACCACCCGCAGGCGTCGCCCGACCGGGAACCGTCGGCGATGTGGCCGGGGATCGACTCCCAGTCCCACCAGTCGTTGCCCTGGTTTCCCCCCTCGACCTGGTGGGCGGCCGTCGCCGTGCCCCACAGGAAACCGTCCGGGAACAGGCCCATCGGGTGAATCCCCCTTGTCCAGCGGTCACAAGACTAGCATGAATGGCGGTGGGTTCATGGCGGCGCGGCGCGGATCGATCAACCGTGCTTCTTGAAGTAGGTCTTGGAGCCGTTCGGGTCGCCCTTCATCGTGTCGGCGCCGGGCTTCCAGTTCGCCGGGCAGACTTCGCCGTGCTCCCGGGTGTACTGGATGGCCTGCAGGACGCGCAGGGTTTCCGCGGTGCTGCGCCCGATGCCCAGGTCATGGACCGTCTGGTACGCGACCTTCCCTTCCGGATCGATGATGAACAGCCCGCGCAGCGCGATGCCGGCAGGCAGCAGGACGCCGTAGTCCGAAGCGATCTGCTTGGTCAGGTCCGCCACCAGCGGGAACCGGATTTCGCCCAGGCCGCCTTCGGCCCGGGGGGTGTTCACCCACGCCAGGTGCGAGAACTGGCTGTCGACCGACGCCCCGATGATCTCGGTGTTCAGCGCCTTGAACGCGTCCACCTCGTCCGAGAACGCGGTGATTTCGGTCGGGCACACGAACGTGAAGTCCAGCGGGTAGAAGAACAGAACCACCCACTTGCCCCGGTACGAGGCCAGGTCCAGCGTGGTGATTTCATGGCCCTTGACTGCCGGAGCGACGAAGGTCGGGGCCGGCTGGGTGACGAGAGACTGGCTTCCCATGGGATCCTCCTGATGACTGCAGGCTGCGGACGCCTCCCCACGAGGCATCCATGACAATTACAGTCCGGAATATTGAACTTCCTGGCGCACAGTCAATGGGGGCCGGGAAGAATACATGACGAATGCCCGGTTCGGGGTCACAGCGTGATCGCCGCCACGTCCCGGCGCCAGGCCGCAGCCCGGGACGCGGCCTGGCGCCAGCCCGGCAATGCCGACGGCCGGTGCAAGGCGATCAGCGTTTCCATGCGGTGCCGTGCGGCCGGGTAGAAATTCATCGGGTCCACCAGGACTTCCCGGGCGCCGCGATGGCGAGCCGCGGCCGCCAGGGCCTTCAGGTCGGCAGGCGAGTCGGCCAGGCCCGGCAGCACGGGCGCCACGAACACCCACGTCGGGATCCCGGCGTCCGACAGGGCCTGCAACGCCGCCAGGCGACGCGACGGCGGGGGGGCCCCCGGCTCCAGCCACGCGGCCATCTCGTCGGACATCGTGGGAATCGAAAAGCCCACCTTCACGCGGGGCTCGCCGAAGAGGTCGTGGAACGCAGTCAGGAGGTCCAGATCCTGCAGGACCAGGTCGGACTTGGTCAGGATCGACACGTTCAGCGGGGACGACGCCAGCAGGCGCAAACAGGCGCGCGACAGGCGCTCGGTCGCCTCGATGGGCTGCCACGCGTCGGTGACCGAGGACATCATGACGGTACCGGCCCGCAGACGGCGGACCTGGCGCCCCAGGGCTTCCGTCAGCCCCTCCTTGACGTCCACGAAGGTCCCCCAGGCATCCTCGTGCCCGGTGAACCGCTTCATGAACGAGGCGTAGCAGTAGGCGCAGTCGTGGGCGCAGCCGATGTACGGGTTCAGCCCCAGGTCCAGCCCCGGGATCCCGCACTTCGACAGGGCGTCCCGGCAGGGCACCCGGCGCAGCGTGATGGCCGGCGGTTCGGTCGGGGACGGATCCGACAACACGGTCTTCCCTGCCAGCAGCCTCGAAAGGAGTATAGCCGCGACCCGGGACGACCGCCGAACGCGATACCATCGTCCCGAGCGCGGGGGCGGAGGTTTTCTTGACCGACCTGTGGATCCTCTGGGAATGGGTGCTGGACGCGCCCTTCGTCGCAGCGGTGGTCCGGGAGGCCGACGCGGCGGGCGTTTCGACGACCGTCATCGGGCCCGACGACGTGGCGGCGGCCCGGGACCTGCTGCTGGCCGACGAACATGCCCCTTCCGTGGTCCTGGACCGCTCGTCCGACGTGCTGGACGAAGCCTTCCAGATCGCGGTCGTCGCCCGGGGGCGCGGATCCCTGGTGTTGAACGACCCGGACCGCGTGCCGGCGGCGATCGACAAGGCGCGCATGCACCTGGCGCTGATGTCCGTGGGCGTCCAGGTTCCCTGGACGATCGTGGCGTCGGCCCTGGATCAGGACGAAGGCTGGGAACGCGACCAGTTGCCCCGTGTCGGCAGTCCCTTCGTGATCAAGCCCGCCCACGGCTGCGGCGGCGAGGGGGTCGTGCTGGATGCCGCCTGCGCGGACGACGTGGACCGTGCGCGCGCCCTGCGGCCGGCCGAATCCCACCTCCTGCAGGAGTTCATCCGAACGCAGCGCCTGGGGGAACGGCCCGCCTACTTCCGGGCCCTGTACTGCCTGGGCGAGGTGTCCCCCTGCTTCTGGGACCCGGACACCCGGTGCTACGCGGAACTGCAGCCGGACGATCCGGTCGCGCCGCTGCTGGCCGGGATCACGCCGTTGGCCCTGGCCGTGGCCGGCGTGGCGGGGATGACGCTGTTTTCCACCGAGGTCGCCCTGAGTGAAGACGGCCGCCTGGTGGCGGTGGACTACGTGAACGACATGTGCGATCTGCGACTGGCCAGCCAGCATCCGGACGGGATTCCGGACGCGGTGGTGCAGCGCGTGGCCGCCAGGATCGCCCGGGCCACGGCGCAACGCACCGCTCGGCAGACGGGGCAGTGACAGGAGTCGGACGTGCTGCGCGAGGGAACCTGCGGCATTCCCGGGAAGACGGGGTACCGGTACCTCGTGCACCGGCCCGGCACGTCCCCGGGGCACGGGGGCGCCCTGCCGCTGGTCCTGTTCCTGCACGGATCCGACGAGCGGGGGGACGCCCTGGCCCGGGTGTCCCGACACGGCCTGCCCCGGCTGGTCGCGGACGGCCGGGACCTGCCGTTCGTGCTGCTGGCCCCCCAGTGCCCGGCCGGCAGGCGCTGGTCGGTCCGCGCGCTGTCGGCGCTGCTGCAGCACGCGCTGGCGACCTTTCCGGTGGCGCCCGATCGGGTCGTCGTGACGGGGCTCAGCCTGGGCGCCGAGGCCGCGTGGGCCCTGGCGATGTACCATCCGACGTGGTTCGCGGGCCTGGCGACCGTGTGCGGGGGAGGCGCCCCATCGCGGGCCGGCCGCCTGCGCCACCTGCCCTGCCGGGTCTACCACGGGGCCCTCGACACCCAGGTCCCCCTGGCGGACTCGCAGGCCATGGTCGATGCGCTGACCGCAGCCGGGGGCGACGTCCGCTTCGTGATCTACCCGGATGCCGGACACGCCGAGGCCTGGAGGCGAGCCTACGCCGACCCCGACCTCCTGGCCTTCCTGGCATCCGCCCATCGGCCACCCACCGTTGCCTCCCGGCCGACCCGGGGGTAAAGTACGCGCGGTTTCCGGCCCTCACGCGCGAGGACACCATGAGCGACCCGATTCCCGGCACCGACACCGCACCCATCACGCCTCCGGACGCGACCGTCAAGGCTGCGGACTTCATTCGTGAAATCGTCGAGGAGGACCTGCGCACCGGCCGAAGCGGCGGCCGCGTGGCCACCCGCTTCCCCCCCGAGCCCAACGGCTACCTGCACATCGGCCATGCCAAGGCGATCTGCATCGACTTCGGCATCGCCCAGCAGTACGGCGGCACCACCAACCTGCGCTATGACGACACGAACCCCGTGGTCGAGGACGTCGAGTACGTGGACGCCATCGAGGCCGACATCCGCTGGCTGGGCTTCACGTGGACGAACCTCTACTACGCGTCGGACTATTTCGAAAAGATCTACGACTTCGCGCTGCTGCTGATCCGCAAGGGCCTGGCCTACGTGGACGACCTGAACGAGGAGCAGATCCGCGAATACCGCGGGAACTTCTACAAGAAGGGCGTGGAAAGCCCCTACCGGAACCGCACCCCCGAGGAGAATCTGGACCTGTTCACGCGCATGCGGGCCGGCGAGTTCCCCGACGGCTCAAAGGTCCTGCGGGCCAAGGTGGACCTGAACAGCCAGAACATGAACCTGCGGGATCCCCTGCTGTACCGTATCAAGCACGCGCACCATCACCGGACCGGCGACACGTGGTGCATCTACCCGATGTACGACTTCGCCCACCCGCTGTCGGATGCCGCCGAGCAGATCACCTACAGCATCTGCACGCTGGAGTTCGAGGCCCACCGGCCGCTGTACGAGTGGTTCATCGAGAAGTGCGACGCGTTCCCGTCGCGCCAGATCGAGTTCGCGCGCCTGAACCTGACCTACACGGTGATGAGCAAGCGCAAGCTGAAGCAGCTGGTCGAGCAGAACCTGGTCGCGGGTTGGGACGACCCGCGGATGCCGACCCTGGCCGGGATGCGGCGCCGCGGCTACACGCCGGAGGCGATCCGCGCGTTCTGCGATCGCATCGGCGTGGCCAAGAACGACAGCGTGGTGGACGTGGCGCTGCTGGAGCACGCCGTCCGCGAGGACCTGAACCGCCGGACCCCGCGCATGATGGCCGTGCTGAAGCCGCTGCGGCTGGTCATCGAGAACTGGCCCCAGGACGAAACCTGGGACATCACCGCCCAGAACCACCCGGACGACCCGTCCTTCGGGACGCGCGTCGTGCCGTTTTCCAAGGTCCTGTACATCGAGCGGGACGACTTCAAGGAGGACCCGCCCAAGGGCTGGTTCCGCCTGTCCCCCGGCGCCGAGGTGCGGCTGCGGTACGCCGGCCTGGTGCGGTGCACGGACGTCGTGAAGGACCCGGCGACCGGCGAGGTGATCGAGCTGCGGTGCACGATGGATCCCGAAAGCCGCGGCGGGAACTCGCCCGACGGGCGGACGGTCCGGGGGACCCTGCACTGGGTGTCGGCCGCCCATGCGGTGGAGGCCGAGGTCCGGCTGTACGACCGGCTGTTCAGCGTCGAAAACCCGAACGCCTCGGACCCGAACGCGGCCACCCCGCAGACGTTCCTGGACTTCCTGAACCCGGCGTCGCTGGAGGTCCTGTCGGGCTGCAAGGTCGAGCCC
>CAINDP010000081.1 GCA_903847405.1 uncultured Myxococcales bacterium
GTCGGCCATCAAGGGGCGTCACTGATGGTCAAGCACGCGCCCAACCCGCCACCCCTCTGTTGTGCCAAGTGCGGGCACTACCGAGTCGGACGTGGGGCCGACTTCGGGTACGTGACCTGTACACGTAGCGAGATGGACGTGGACACGTGTACACCAGCCTGGATGGATGAGTGCTCCAGGACTCGACAAAACGGCGACACCGAGTTCCTGATCGTCTGGGTGCGTCGGGACGCGGCGCGGAAGGTGGACTGCTTCTGGCACACCGCATCGACCATCGTCATCATGCAGGACCGCAAGTCGTCAACGTCTGAACTGGCGAAGTATCGCAAGTACCGACGCAAGAAACGAGCGGAGCAACGTGACGTCGATGCATTGCGGGTGATGGTGCCGTGCCCGTTCTGCGGGACAGCGATGCCGGACGGCAACCGATGCTGCGGGCCGCGGTGCGCACGAAAGGCCGCAAGGCTAGGTGGGGGCCAGGCCACCCCACCCCCCCCCGGTTTGGGTCCTTCCGAGGGGGGGTGGATCGATAGGGTACCGCGTGGCGCCCGTCGTAAATCGTCCACGGATGGGGGAATAGGGTGACGACAATCGAAGGCAGTATCAGCGAGTACGCGGCGCACCGAAGGGCCAGCGGCCACAAGGGTTGCTCGAAACAGGCGGTGCACAAAGCCATCCTGACGGAGCGGATCCCGGCGGCGCTGGTGGCCAGGGGGCGCGTCCTCGACTTCGCTCAGGCCGACGCTGCCTGGGCCGCGAACACCCGCGAGCGCATCGACGACTCTGGCGCCGCGAGCCCGCCCGCCGGCGCGCCCGCGCCCGACGCGAGCCTCGTTGTCTACAAGAATTCCCGCGCCGACCTGACCGCGACCCGAGCGCAACGGGAGGCCATCCGTCTTGCCCAGGACCAGGGGCGAGTGTGCGACGTGGAAGCGGCCTGCCGCGCGGTGCATGACGAGGGCGCTCGGCTGCGGGACCTGGTCCTTGCGGTGGGCCCCAGGTTCATGCCTGACCTGGTGGCCATCGTCCGCGGCGAACCGAGCGACCAGCGGGCGACGACCGCTGGACTGGCCCTGCTGGACCAGGCACTTCGGAAGGCGCTCGCTGGCCTGGATGACCTGGAGGTTGTCGTCACCGGGAGGCAGGTGTGACGACCCTGCAGGTGCCCGATGAGGGTGTCGCCCGCATCGTCCGTGCGTTCCGGTCCGGGGCCCGCCCGCCGGAAGTCCTGGACCTGGACGTCTGGGCCGACCGGTTCATGGTCGCGCCGTTCCTGAAGGGCGGCCGGCTGGACCTGTCGATGACGCCCTACGCCAGGCAGGTCATGAAGTGGCTGTCCCTGTCCGATCCGACGCAGGACATCACGATCCTGGCGGGGACCCAGACGTTCAAGACGACGGTGGGATTGGCCTGGTTGGCCTACGTGGTCTACTACGGCGCCGGCCCCTTCATGCACGTCCGGCCGACGAAGGACGACCTGCGCAAGTGGGTGTCCGAACGCCTGGACGCGCTCTGGCAGATGGCATGCCTGACCAACAA
>CAINDP010000082.1 GCA_903847405.1 uncultured Myxococcales bacterium
CGTGAAGCCCGGGGAAAATGGGGACAGGCTCCGGGAAAATGGGGACAGACACCGATTTCCCCCCGGGGAAATCGGTGTCTGTCCCCATTTTCCCTGTCCCCATCTCCGCCACGCGCGGTCGGCGTACATCGGTTTCCAGCACGCTCAGGTGCAGCCGTTCACCGCGGTGCAGCACGGTCGAGCCGTGCTGGAAGCACGGGGCGGGTTCACGTGCGGCCTCCCGGGCCTGCGCCTTCTTCCGGATGCGGTCCCAGGTGCGGCCGATCCAGGCGCGCTTGGATTTCAGGAAGGTCAGCGCGCCCTGGGGGCCGATCAGGGCCGCGCCCTCGGGGATGACCAGTTCGACCCGGTCGGCGTAAACGAACAGGCTGATGCGGCGTGCCTTTGCGCTGCGGCGGATCGACCCCGGGATCGGCGAGCCGTCCGCTGCGTGTCCGAAGGTGTCGGTGGTGTCGATCATGGCCCGGCTCCTCGGCCGCAATCATCGCACAGGGAACGCGGATCGCCGCCAATGCTAAGATGGCGGCGTCCCGGGAGGGCGCCATGGCCCTGAACCGATTCCGACTGGCCGAAGGGATGACGTTCCAGGACGCCTGCCGGGCCCTGGACGCCTGCGCGCCTCTTCCGCCCAAGATGTACCTCGTCCCGGACTCCCCGGTGGATCAGTCGGAGGTCCTGGGCAGGCTGATCGGATGGCTGTTCCGGCAGCACGGGATCCGGGTCGCCCTGTCGGTGGCGCATCCCCCGCGGATTTCCCCGGAGCGGCTGGAAGGCTGGATCCAGGAGGGCCTTTCGACGCTGGACTGGCGGGTCGCCAGCCCGGTCCCGGGGGACTACGACCGGGGGATGGGCGGGGACGGCGCCCTCGAAGCGGCGATCGCCTGGCTGGACGCGGTGCACGCGCGCGGCTTCGGCCGGCCGGGCGCCGACGGCGGGCGGCAGTTCCCGTCCCTTCGCCTGGAAGCCTGGATCCCCGTGGCGACCCGCGGTGTCCGTCACCCCACGGCCCTGGCGGACCTGGTCGCCCGGCTGGACGGCCGGGTCCACGCGATCCGCCTGGCCCTCTGGCCGCGCCGGGACACGACGGGCCGGGAAACGTGGCCGTCCTTCGACGAGGTCGCCGACCGTCTTTCGTCCCTGGTGGCCGCCCACCAGGCGCGCCCTCCGTCGGCGGGACGGTCGGAACTGGACGTCGACGGCGGCAGCGGGCTGGTGCCGTGCCTGCTCCCGACCGACGCCGCCCGGGCCTGCATCCACCTGGACCCGATGCCCGCGGAACCGGAACCGCCCGTCGCGCCGCCACCGGCCTGCCGTTCGTGCGCCTGGTTCGGGCGCTGCCTGCCGGTCCGGTCTGGACGGATCGTGCCGGGCGGTCCCGGAGGCTGGGCGGACAGCGTGCGGCCGGTCGGCGGCGACCGGCCGGGAACCGCCGGACCGATCGAGGCGGCGGATGCCGGGTACGGGAGCCGGGACCGCCGGCTGCTGCACGTGCCCCAGGCCCGCCATGCGTCGTATCCGGACTGGCTGGCCGGGCAGTGGGAATCGGATGTCGGACGCTCGTCGGGGGCCAGCCGGATCGACCTGGTGCCCGGGGATCGCACCGGCGGCGACGCGGTTGGCCACGGCGCCCCCGTGCTGCTGTGCCGGCTGCCGGTTCCGGGCCGGGGGCGCGAGGACGGGCAGACGTGGCTCCCGCCGCTGTCGATGGTCCTCCTGGCGTCGTCCCTCCGGCGCGCCGGGCTGCCGGTCACCGTGATCGACCTGGCCGCGGAATCCTGCGCCCGGGGACCCGGCCTCGGGACCGGGGAGGACGAAGGCGACGCGCTGCTGGCCTGGTGCCGCGGCCGGCTGCGGACGGCCCTGGATCGGACCCGCGACACCGCCCTCGTCGGCTTTTCGATCGAGGACCCCCGGGCCGTGCCCCTGGCGTCCCGCCTGGCCGAGGACGTGGGACCGGGCGCCTGGCGGGTCGTGGGGGGACGCGGGGTGTCCCAGGGGACGCGGCTGCTGCAACGCCATCCGGCCTTCGACGTCGTCATCGAAGGCGAAGGCGAGGTCCCCCTGGAGTGGGTGGCCGCCCGCCTCGCCGAGGGTCGCAGCCTGAACGGCATCCCGGGAACCTGCTTCCGGCAGGGAGGCACCGTCATTTCCGCCCCCTCGGCCGAGCACGCGCTGGACCTGGCGGCGACCCCCGACGTGTCGTGGATCGACTTCGACCACTACCGCGATTCGCAGTTCCCCTTCGAGGGCCGCCGGGTCCTGCCGTACATGTTCGTCCACGGCTGCCCCTTCCACTGCGCGTTCTGCGCCGACTACACGGGGGGCCGCATGCGGATGCGGGCGCCCGGGATCGTCGTCGATCACCTCGAATCCATGGTGGCCCGGACCGGCGTGCGGGATTACCTGTTCCTGAACACGCTGGTGAACGCCAGCCCCGCCTACCTCGACGGCCTGCTGGACGGCCTGCTGGCGGCGCGGCTGGACCTCCGCTGGAGCGATTCCGCCAAGCCTCGCGGGCTGGACCTGGCCACGCTCCACCGGATGCGGGCGGCCGGGTGCGTGGCCCTGACCTGGGGTATCGACGCGGGGTCCCTGCGGTTGAACCGCTCGATGCACAAGGGGTTCGACATGGCCGAGGGCAGCCGGATCCTGCAGTGGACCCACGAGGCCGGCATCGAGTCCGTCGTGAACCTGATCGCGGGCCTGCCCCACGAAACCGACGAGGACGTGGCCGAAACCATCGAGTGGCTGCGGCGCCACCGGCCGTTCGTGAACCAACTGAACATCATGCCCTACCGGTTCAACGCGAATTCGCTGATCCACCTGTTTCCGGAGCGTTTCGGGATCCGGCCGTCCGAGGACGGGGCCGGGTACCACGAGGTGGACGGGCGGGACTGGGCGACGGTCCGGGACCGGGCCGCCGCCAGCCGGGACATCCTGTGGGGCGAGGCATCCCGCCTGGGCTATCGGCCCGGGGTCCGGTCGACGCACTGAGCCACCTGCGGCTGCGACGACCCGCCTCCTGATTGCGGCAAGGCTCCCTGGATCAGGAAAGTTTTGCAAAAGTCCTGCAAAGCCGGAAGACTCGGTGGCTGACCCGGAACCCGAGGAAAACGCCATCCGCAGCAAGTCCCCCCGCAGCGCCGCGCTCCTGAGTCCCCGGCTGGCCTGGGTCATCCTGCTGGGGGGCCTTTGCGCCACGGCGCTGATGGTCCTGTTCACGAAATCCCAGGTGGATGGGGCGCATCAACGGCACTTCGCCACCGAGTGCGAACGGCTGACAAAGATGGTCTCGGAGAGGTTGGCCGACCATGCCGGCCTGCTGCGCGGGGGTGTCGCGCTGTTCGCCGCTTCCGATTTCGTGACCCGGGACGAGTGGCATCGATACAGCGAAGGCCTGACTCTGGAACGGCAGCTTCCCGGAATCCAGGGCTTCGGCTATTCCCTGCTGATTCCCAAGGGACAACGGGCCGAGCACATCCGGCAGGTTCGCAGCGAAGGGTTTCCCGACTACGACGTGGTGCCGACAGGCGAACGGGACGTCCAATCGGCGGTCCTCTATGTCGAGCCGTTCCGCGGTCGCAACCTTCGCGCCTTCGGGTATGACATGCTCACGGAGCCGGTGCGTCGGGCCGCGGCGGAATTTTCGCGCGACACCGGCACCACCGCCCTGTCCGGGAAGGTGATGCTGGTCCAGGAAACCGGCAGCGAGGTCCAGGCAGGCTCCATCATGCTGGCTGCGGTCTACAGGAACGGCATGCCGACCCGCACCCTCGAGGAACGGCGCGCCGCGCTGCATGGCTGGGTCTACAGCGCCTGTCGAATGAACGACTTCATGCAGAAGGTCGTCGCGGAATGGACGCCCCAGGGAGATCATTCCCTGGACTTCCGGATTTTTGATGGGCGCGAGCCTGTCGCATCGTCCCTGCTGTACGAATACCGCCACGATGCGGCAGAGGGTAGCGAGGCATCGCCTGCCCTGGCGCATCGGACCTCCGTGGAATTCAACGGCCACGACTGGACCCTGGACTTTTCGAAGGCAGGCCTCCCGGTATTTTCGGAAGGGTACATCAGCGTCTGGGTCACCGTGGTGGCCGGGGTGTCCATCACCCTCCTTCTCCTGGCGCTGTTCCGATCGATCTGGCGGCGCGCCGAAGGGCTGCGGACCAGCGCGGCCAGCTACCGGACGCTTGCCGATTCCGGCCAGGCGCTGATCTGGAAGGCTCGCAGCGATTCGCTGTGCGACTATTTCAACCAGACCTGGCTGGATTTCACGGGGCGCACGTTCGAGGCCGAATTCGGCAACGGCTGGACCGAAGGGGTCCACCCCGACGACCGTCCTCGCTGTCTGGCCATCTACACCGCCGCGTTCGCCAGGCGGGAGCCTTTCAGCATGGACTACCGCCTGCGCCGCCATGACGGCGAGTACCGCTGGCTGCAGGACGATGGTTGCCCCCGGTACGACGCGGACGGGCGCTTCGTCGGCTTCATCGGCTATTGCCTGGACGTGACGGACAGGAAGGGCCTCGAAACGGAACTGCTGGCACGAATCAAGGAACTGGACGGATTCAGCCACACGATCTCCCACGATCTGAAGGGTCCGCTGGTGACCATCCAGGTGTTCGCCGGCATGATCGAAAAGGAATTGGCCGCCGGAAACCAGGCGAACGTTCTGGCCGACCTGTCCCGGATCAAGACCGGCGCGGCGAGGATGCTGACCCTGGTCAACCACCTCCTGGCGTTGGCGAAGGCCGGAAAGGTCGTGGACGCCGCGTTGCCGGTCGACATGAACCTGGTGGTCGGGGACGTGCTGGCCGGTCTGGCCGGGTTGCTTGCAGATCGCCAGGTCGAAGTGTCCGTCGATGAGGGACTGGGCACCGTGCATGGCGACGCCAGCGGGATTTCGACGGTCGTCCAGAACCTGGTCGAAAATGCCGTGAAATTCGGGCCCACCGAGGCCCCGTGCCGCGTGAAGATCGGCGTGCGGCAGGAGGGCGGTGAACGGGTCTACTTCGTGGAAGACAACGGCCGGGGAATCGATCCCCGGGATCAGGAACGAGTGTTCGGTCTGTTCAGCCGCCTGGACACCGACACCGAAGGAACGGGAGTCGGCCTGGCGCTGGCGCGGCGGATCGTCCAGGCCCACGGCGGACGGATCTGGGTGGAGTCGGAGGGTTCCGGGACGGGTTCGCGCTTCTGCTTCACGTTCGGCGCGATGTCGGTCGAAATGCGTCCGTAGGGTCGATCACGTGGCGGACAGGGACGATTCGGTGTCCTCGACCGGCTTGCCGGACTTCCCGGTCACCCGCACGATCAACTGGTCCAGCAGCGAGTAGGCCACCGGCACCACCACCAGGGTCAGCAGGGTCGAGGTGATCAGGCCGCCGATGACCGCGACGCCCATCGGGGCGCGCTGCTCGCTGCCTTCGCTGAGGGCCGCGGCGACGGGCATCATGCCGAAGATCATCGCCGCCGTGGTCATCAGGATGGGGCGCAGCCGGATCGGGCCGGCCTTCAGCAGCGCCGCGTCCGTCGACAGGCCCTTTTCCTTCTGCTGGTTCGCGAAATCGACCAGGAGGATGGCGTTCTTGGTCACCAATCCCATCAGCAGGATGAAGCCGATGAACGTGATGACGCTGAGCGTCTTGTCCGCGATCAGCAGCGCGATGAACGCCCCGACGAAGCTGAACGGCAGCGACAGCATGATCGTGAAGGGGTGCAGGAACGATTCGAACTGCGCCGCCAGGATCAGGTACACCAGGATGACGGCCATGATCAGCGCGGGGATCATGTACCCGAACGACTCGCGCATGATCTGACCGAAGCCCGCCCAGTCCTGGGTCATCGTGGCGGGCACGACCTCGGCAGCGATCGCCTCGACCTTCAGCATCGCCTCGCCCAGGACCAGCCCGTCCAGGTTCGCCAGCACGGTCACCTGGCGCTGGCGGTCCTGGCGTTCGATCATCGCCGGGCCCGATCCGGGCTCGACCGTCACGAGGCTGGCCATCTGCACCAGGTTCCCGTTGGTGGACCGCACGCCCAGGCCCAGGATGTCCTCGGGCTGGGCGCGGTAGGGGGCGTCCAGCCGGACCCGGACGTCGATCCGGTCGCCGTCCGTCGTCAGGTCCGTGGCCTTGTCGCCGGCGAAGAACGTCCGCAGCGCCATCGCGATCATGCCCACCGGCACGCCCAGGTCCGCGGCACGATCGCGGTCGATCTTCACGGCGACCTCGGGCTTGCCGCCCCGGTAGGTGCTGTCGATGTCCACGAAGCCGGGGACTTCCTGCATGCGCGCCATCAGGGCGTCGGCGGCCTGGTGGATTTCCTCCAGGTTGCTGCCGCGGATGTTGTACTGGATGGCGGCCGCCCGCATGCCACCCCCCATGTCGTTCGACTCCTCGACGGCCAGCTTCGCGCCCGTCCAGTCCGCCACCATCTTGCGGACATAGACCATGCTCTCCGTCTGCGTGAACGCACGCTGGTGCTTCGGCACCAGGTTGACCAGGATCAGTCCCTTGTTCACCTCGCCCTGGGCTCCGCCGCCCACGGTGGCGAACGTTTCCTTGACGCCGGGGATCTCGCGGACCTGCTTCGCCAGCGCTTCGACGTACTGCGTCGTGGCCTCCAGCCCGCGGCCGGTGGGCAATTCCACGGAGATCTGGAACTTCGACTGGTCCATCTGCGTGAAGAACTCGGACTTCATCAAGCCGGCCAGGCCCAGCGTCGCCACCAGCGTCGCCACCGCGATGCCCATCGTCAGGGCCCGGTGCCGCAGCGCCCAGGCCAGGATCCCGTGGTAGCGCCGGTCTGTGGCGTCCAGTGCCCGCTCCAGCCAGCGCGCGACCACCCACTTCGAATGCGCGTGCGGTTTCAGCAGGCGTGCCGACAGCATCGGCGTCAGCGTAAAGGCCACGAACAGCGACACCGCCACCGCGAAGGCGACCGTCACGCCGAACTGATAGAAGAAGCGGCCGATGATGCCCTTCATCGTCGCCACCGGGATGAACACGGCCAGGATCGACGCGGTGGTGGCCATGACCGCCAGGCCGATTTCCTGCGTGGCGTCCTTCGCGGCCTGCATCGGCTTCTTGCCCGCCGCCATGTGCCGGTGGATCGCCTCGATGACGACGATCGCGTCGTCGATCAGGATGCCGACGGACAGGGACAGTGCCAGCATCGTCAACTGGTTGAACGTGAAGTCCAGCGCCTTCATGAACCCGAAGGTGGCGATGACCGATGTCGGCAAGGCCAGGGCGCTGATGAACGTGGCGCGCCAGTCCCGCAGGAACACGAACACGATGAAAATCGCCAGGGCGGCGCCGAAGATCAGGTCGAACCGCACGTCGCCGATCGCGTTCTCGATGAAGATCGAGTTGTCGCGGGGCATGGCGATCGTGACGCCGGCCGGCAGTTGCTGGCGGATGCGCTCGACCTCGGCCTTGACCAGCGCGGCCACTTCGACGGTGTTCGCCCCGGACTGCTTCAGGATGCGCAGCGCGACCGCGGATACCCCGTTCAGCGCCGAATGGCTGCGGCGCTCCTCGGCGCCGTCCTCCACCCGGGCGATGTCGCTGATGCGGACGGGCGCCCCGAGTGCCGACGTGATGATGACGTTGCCCAGTTCGGCCGCATCGCGGACCTGGCCGCGGGTCTTGACCACGAACTCGTCGGTGCCGATGTCCAGGCGGCCGCCGGGAATCTCGATGTTCTGGATCGCCAGGGCCTGCATGACGTCGCTGACGGACAGGTAGTGCGACGCCAGCCGGGCCGGGTCGATCCACACCTGGATTTCGCGGTCCTGACCGCCCACCAGGGTGACCTGGCCGACGCCGGGCAGCACCTGCAGCTTCTGCTTGACCAGCTTGTCCGCGATGCGTGTCACCTCGCGGGGGGTCAGGGGCCCCGACACCGCCAGATCGATGATGGGCTGCGCGTTGACGTCGAACTTTTCGACGACCGGCGGGTCCAGGTCCGCCGGCAGGTCCCGCAGGATGCCGGACACCTTGTCGCGGACGTCCTGGACGGCCTGGTCGGCCTTCCGTTCCAGTTCGAACTGGATGATGACGATGCCGACGTTCTCCATGGACGTCGACCGCAGCATCTTGATGCCGCTGATGGTGTTGACGGCTTCTTCGATCTTGTCGACGACCTTGGATTCGACCGTCTCCGGCGAGGCGCCGGGGTAGACGGCCGTGATGGTCACGAAGGGGAACTCGACGTCCGGGTTCAGGTCCACGCCGATCCGGGGGTAGGACACCAGGCCGAACACCAGCAGCACCGACATCATGACCGTCGCCAGGACCGGGCGACGAATGGAAACATCCGCAAGCTTCATCGGGCGGCCTCCCCGGCAGGGGCACCCGCGGTCAGGCGCGCTTCGGCGTAAAGGCCGGCCTTCAGGGCGCCGTCCTCATTGGGCAGTTCGACGATGACGGTGAACGTCCGGGAACCCGGGTTCGCCGACGGGACGACGTTGGTCACGGTCGCCTTGACCTCCTGGTTCGTGGCCGGGAAGCGGACGACCAGGGGCGTGCCGACCGGCAGGCGTGCCAGTTCGATCGCCGGGACCTGCAGTTTCAGGTCCAGCAGGCCGGTCTGTTCGATGACGGCCAGCGGGGTGGGGGGCATGGTGTAGGCGGATTCCCCTTCCGAGATCAGGCGCCGGACGACGACCGAATCGTAGGGGCAGTAGACCGTCGTGTCGCGCAGGGCCTTGTGGGCCATGTCCGACATGACCTTCGCGTTGCTCAAGCCGGCCTTGGCGCCCTTGTACCCCGCCTCGACCTGGTCCAGTTGGCCCTGGGCGACGGCTTCCTTGCCCCGCAGGCCGCGCATGCGCTCGAAGGCCAGGGCCGCGGCGTCGTACTGGGCCGTCGCGGCCTCCATTCCGGCTTCCGCCTGGCGCACCCGCAGGACGAAGTCCTCGGTCTTCAGGACCACGAGGGCGGCGCCGGCCTTCACCGACTGGCCCTCGGCGAAGAGGACCTTGTCCACGACGCCAGGCACCAGCGGCATCAAGGTGCTGCGGCGGTGGGGCTCGGTGGTGCCCGTGAGGGTCGCGTTGACGGCTGCGGTCGGGATGCGGACGGCCGGTCGGGCGGGCTCGGCCGGGGCGTCCGATCCGGTGCCGCTGATGACCGGCCGCGCCGGCGGCGTGGCGGGCAGGGAGGCCTTCGCGGCGCCGTTGCCACAGGCGGTGGCGGACAGCAACGCAACCAGGACACAGGCCACGGCGACGCGCGTTCGCATCGGGGTACTCCTCGTGGAAGGGAACGGTTCGGGTGGTCCCCATGGACCAGGCTTCGGCGAAAGATAAGGTTCCATGCGCACTTCGTCAAGAAAAAATGAACCAAGATTCAGAAAATCAGGTAGCATCTGCCGCGCCGGGGCGGACGTTCCGGACAGGGAGGTCGTGGTGGGTCGGACACCGATGAAACTGGAGGATCGCGACCGGGCGAGGGCCCGGATCCTCGCCGCTGCCGGGGTCGTCTTTTCGCGGGACGGCTTCGAGCGGGCCCGGATCGACGCCATCGCCGCGGAGGCCGGTGTCTCGACCGGGTCCGTGTACAACTACTTCGCCGGCAAGGCGGCCCTGATGCTGGACCTGCACCAGCAGAGCCTGGACGCCGCGAACGCCGACGTGGAAGGCCTGGTCGCGGGCCCCGGTCCCTTCACCCAGAAGCTGGACGACTACCTGGGGCACTTCTTCCGGTTCACGCGGGAAAACCAGGCGTTCCTGGCGATCCTGCGGGACTCGCCCCACCTGCTGCAACTGTCGCCTCCCCATGCCCAGGACCAGACCCGTCGCATCATGGCCCTGGTGGAAAGGCACGTCGAACTGGTGACCGACCTCCTCCGGGCCGGCATCGAGGAAGGCGTCCTGGGCCCGTCGGATCCGCACGTGCTGGCGTCGGCCCTCATGGGCGTGACCCGGTCCCTGGTGCTGCTGGGGGCGGACGCGCGCCTGGCGGACGCGGCCGACATGGTGGCGCTGGTGCGGCGGCTGTTCCTGGACGGGGCGCGCGCCCGATGACGGGCCGGCGCAGGCCCGATGCTACAATGCCCCCGGAGGTATCATGACCATGGACGACCCCGTTCCGACGACCGAGCGCAAGCGCCGTCCCCGCTACTCCGGGACGCATCCCCATCGTTTCGGCGAAAAATACAAGGAGTTGCAGCCCGAGCGCTACCCGGGCATCGTCGAGCACGTCCGCCAGCAGGGCGGCACGCCCGCGGGGACGCACGTGCCCATCCTGGTCGCGGAGGTGCTGGCGGCCCTGGACCCGAAGCCGGGCGAAGTGGTGCTGGACTGCACCCTGGGCGCCGGTGGCCACGCCAGCGCGATCCTGCCGAAGATCCTGCCCGGGGGCCGCCTGGTCGGGATCGACCGGGACGTCGCGGAACTGGAGCGGACGCGGGCGCGACTGGAGCCGTTCGCCGAGTCGCTGTCCCTGCACCCGGTGTCCTTCGCCTGGGTGGAGTCGGTGGCGGCCGAGGAGGGCGGGTCCTTCGACGGGATCCTGGCCGACCTCGGGGTGTCCTCGATGCAACTGGACGATCCCGAGCGCGGGTTTTCCTACAAGGAAGACGGTCCGCTGGACATGCGGATGGACCGTTCGACGGGCCGGACGGCGCAGCACCTGCTGGCGTCGATCTCCGAGGAGGCGCTGGCCGGGGCCCTGACCGAACTGGCCGACGAGCCGGACGCCGCGAAGGTGGCGAAGGCGATCGTGGGGGCGCGGGCCCGGAAGCCGCTGCAGCGGACGCTGGACCTGGTGCGGGCCGTCCTGTCGGCCAAGGGCTACACGCTGGCGACCTGGAAGGCGAGGGTGAAGGAGGGCGACACCGGCCTGCACCCGGCCGCGCGGACGTTCCAGGCGATCCGCATCCTGGTCAACGGCGAGCTGGACGCGCTGGATCGACTGCTGGATGCGGCGCCGCGCCTGCTGCGTCCCGGCGGGCGCATCGTGATCCTGTCGTTCCACAGCGGGGAGGATCGGCGGGTCAAGATCGCGTTCCGCGACGGGCTGCGGGGCGGCCTGTACGAGGCCGTGTCCGAGGAGTCCGTCCGGTCCACCCCGACCGCGACCCGGTCGAATCCCCGGGCGGCCTCGGCGCGCCTGCGCTGGGCGCGGATGCCTGCGTAGGACCGTGGGGGGAAAATGGGGACAGACACCGGGAAAATGGGGACAGACACCGATTTCCCTGGAAATCGGTGTCTGTCCCCATTTTCCCGTCCCCATTTTCCCCCTTCCTACACGAACAGATCCTCCAGCAGCGGCTGTCCGGGCTCGACGGCGTACCGGTCGAAGTCCGTCACGCCCTCCTCGCGCAGCACCTCTTCGTCGATGAAGAAGTTCCCGGTGGTCGTCCGGGCCGGGCGGGTCAGGACCGCCCACGCCGCGTCGGCCATGATGGTCGGCACCCGGGACTGGCGGATCCCGTCGTCGCCGCCCAGGACGTTCCGGACCGCCGCGGTGGCGATCGAGCACTGGGGCCACAGCCCGTTGAAGGCGATGCCCTCCCGGCGGAACTCCTCGGCCCATCCCAGCACCAGCAGGCTCATGCCGAACTTGGACAGGGTGTAGGGCAGGTGCGCCCCGAACCACGCCGGTTCCAGGCGCGGCGGCGGGGACATCACCAGCACGTGGGGGTTGTCGCCGGCCCGCAGGTGCGGCAGGCAGGCCTGGGTGGTCAGGAACGTGGCCCGCACGTTGACCTGGTGCATCAGGTCGAAGCGCTTCAAGGGCGTGTCCTCGGTCCGGGCCAGGAAGATCGCGCTGGCGTTGTTCACCAGCGCGTCGATGCGCCCGAAGGCCTTCACGGCCTGCTCGATGGCGCCCTGCACCTGGTCCTCGAAACGCACGTCCACCGCGATCGGCAGGGCCTTCCCGCCCGCCTTTTCGACGGCCTCGGCCGCGGTGTACAGGGTTCCCGGCAGCGTCGGGTGCGGCTCGACGGTCTTGGCCAGCAGGACCACGTTGGCGCCGTCCGCCCCGGCCCGGATCGCGATGGCCTCGCCGATGCCGCGGCTGCCCCCGGTGATGACGATCGTCCGACCTGCCAGCGTGCGCATCCAGTCCTCCGTCCGCGGTTGTCGGCAAGAGGGTAACGGAGGAGGGGAATAAAGTCCCGGTCCAGTCCGATTGCCTGCGTGCCCAGGCCCCTCGTGGCGACCGTTGCCCCCCTGGGGTATACTGTCGCCCATCCGCGCGGACGCGTTTTTCGGCAAGGTGGCCGGGCGCCCGCGCCTTGAACGGAGGAACCATGATTCCCTTGTTGATCGTACTCGGCGTCATCGTGCTGTTCGTGCTGTTCCTGGTGGCCATCTACAACGGCCTGGTCACCTTCCGGAACCAGTACAAGAACGCCTTTGCCCAGATCGACGTGCAACTGAAGCGGCGCTACGACCTGATCCCGAACCTGGTCGAAATCGCCAAGGGCTACATGGCCCACGAGCGTGGAACGCTGGAAGCCGTCATGGCCGCCCGGGCCGGCGCCGTTTCGGCCAGCCGTGCCGCCGCCGCCAACCCCGGCGACCCGACCGCGATGACCGGCCTGAACCAGGCGGAAGGCGCGTTGAGCGGCGCCCTGGTGAAGATGTTCGCGGTGGCCGAGGCCTACCCGGACCTGAAGGCCAACCAGAACATGATGCAGTTGTCCGAGGAACTGACCTCCACGGAAAACCGCGTGGCCTTCTCGCGCCAGGCGTTCAACGATTCCGTGACCGCGTACAACAACAAGCGCGAGGTCTTCCCGAACAACATCGTGGCCGGGATGTTCAACTTCGCCGTCGCCCAGTTGCTGGAGTCCATCGAGGCGCCCGAAGAGCGCAGGGCGCCCAAGGTCCAGTTCTAGGTCCGGGCCGCACCCCATCCTCCCCCTCCCCCGGAGGCCGCCATGAACTTCTTCGAGCACCAGGAGAAGGCGCGGCGAAACACCCGCCTGCTCGTGTTCCTGTTCGTCCTGGCCGTGGTCGGCATCGCCTCCGCGATCTACGTCGCGGCGCAGGGCGCGATCGGCATGCAGGAGTGCAAGAACAAGCCGAACTGCCAGTTTTCCTGGTGGGACCCGCTGATGTTCCTGTACGTCTTCGGCGGCACCGTGGGGTTCGTCGCGCTGGCCAGCGGCTTCAAGACGCTGTCCCTGCGGTCCGGCGGGTCGTCGGTGGCCGAAATGATGGGCGGCCGCCCGGTGTCGCCCGATACCCGCGATCCCCTGGAACGGCGCCTCCGGAACGTCGTCGAGGAGATGGCGATCGCCTCGGGCGTCCCGGTGCCCGCGATCTACGTCATGGACCAGGAACAGGGCATCAACGCCTTCGCGGCCGGGTATTCGCCCAACGACGCCGCCGTGGCCGTCACCCGGGGCACGCTGGAAACGCTGGACCGGGACAAGTTGCAGGGCGTCATCGCCCACGAATTCAGCCACATCCTGAACGGGGACATGCGGATGAACATCCGCATGATCGGCGTGCTGTTCGGGATCCTGGCCATCGCGGTCACCGGCCGCATCGTCCTCAGTTTCGCCGGCAGGTCCCGCGGGGGGGACAAGAAGGAAAGTTCCGCCGCCCCGGCCCTGGTGATCGGCCTGGTCCTGCTGATCGTCGGGTACATCGGCGTGTTCGTCGGCAAGATCATCCAGGCCGCCCTGTCGCGCCAGCGGGAGTTCCTGGCCGACGCCTCGGCGGTGCAGTTCACGCGCAATCCCCTGGGCATTTCGGGCGCCCTGAAGACGATCGCCGGCTGGGATGCGGGGTCGACCCTGACGTCCCCCAAGACCCAGGAGGTCGGTCACCTGCTGTTCGGCGAGGGCCAGGTGTCCATGTTCGGGGGCCTGCTGGCGACGCACCCGCCGCTGGAGGAGCGCATCCGGCGGCTGGACCCGGCCTTCCAGCGTGAGGAAGCGGCCGCGGCCGACCGGGCGCAAGGCGCAGCGGCGACCGGTCGGGCGGCGATGGCCGGGGCATCGGGTTTTGCCGGTGGCGGCGCGTCGATCCGTCCCGAGGGCGTCGTCGATCGCGTCGGTCTGCCCACGGCGGCCCATATCGCCCAGGGCGTGACCCTGCGGGCGGCGGTGCCCGAGGCCCTCAACCTGGCGATGCAGACGCCCCAGGGCGCCATGCGCCTGACCTACGCGCTGCTGCTGGACACGCGGCCCGAGATCCGGGGCGAGCAACTGGACTACCTGCGCCAGAAGGCGGGCGCGGACGACGCGACGGCGGCGGAGGCCCTGTCGGCGGCCATCGACGGCTTCGACGCCCGCTGGCGCCTGCCCCTGCTGGACCTGTCCACTCCCGCCCTGCGGACGCTGGAAGGGGCGGTGGCCGTGGAGTTCCTGGGCCACGTCGAGTCCCTGGTCGCGATGGACCGCAAGGTGACCCTGTTCGAGTTCGCGCTGGAGCGTCTGCTGACCCGACGGTTGTCCCGTCGTCGCGCACAGGCGGCGGAGGCCAAGGGACGAGCGTCCCCGGACGACCTCCTGTCGCTGCTGGCGACCCTGGCGGCGGCGGGTACCCAGGACGACCGGGAGGCCCTGACGTCGTTGCAGGCCGGATGCGCCCGGGTGCCGGGCCTGCCTGCCTCGCGTCTTCCGGGTGCGCTGGCCGCGGCCCGGAAGGTCTCGCCCGCGACGGTGGGACCGGCGCTGGACCGCCTGGGCCGGGCGAACTTCGACGTCCGCCGCACGGTCCTGGACGCGGCCTGCTTCCTGGTGCTGGCCGACGGGCAGATCGTGCTGGACGAGGCCGAGCTGCTGCGCGTCGTGGCGATTTCCCTGGACTGCCCGATGCCGCCGTTCCTGGAGACCTTCTAGATGGATCTTCTCCATCCCATCCCTGCCCCCGAGCCCCTGTCCCCCGAGGTGATCCGCGCCCTGGCCGCGATCCGTCGACGTCCGGCCCTGGAGGCTTCCGGGACGTGGCGCGCGGTTGCGGCCGAGGTGACCGCGCGGACCCAGGCCCTGTCGTACGGCCGGCCCGGGACCCCGGCCCCCGTCCCGCCCCGGTCGTTCCTGCGCGTGGCGTCCTGGAACGTGCAGCGGGGCATCCGCCTGGACGGCATCCTGGCGATCCTGCGGACCCACCCGGTCCTGGCCGACCTGGACGTGCTGCTGCTGAACGAGGTGGACCTGGGCATGGCCCGGTCGGGCAACCGGGACGTGGCCGCGGCGATCGGCGAGGCCCTGGGGTTTTCGTGGGTGTTCGGGAATTCCTACGTGTGCCTGGACCACGGGGACGCCCGGGACCGGCAGGACGGCGCCCAGGGCACCAACACCCACGCGATGCACGGCAACGCGATCCTGTCCCGGTGGCCCCTGGTGCGGGCGGAAAACGTCCCGGTGCACGTCACGAAGGACAAGTTCCACAGCAGTGAAAAGCGCCTGGGGGCCAAGAGGGCCCTCTGGGCGGAGGTGGACACGCCCGTGGGGCGCCTGGCGGTCGGGTCCGCGCACCTGGACTCGGTGGCGTCATCCGGCCAGCGGGGGGCCCAACTGGGCGACCTGCTGACCGCGATGGACGCGACGCGACCCTTGCCGGCCCTGGTGGGCGGCGACTTCAACACCCACACGTACGACGTCCGGAGCCTGCCGCGGCTGGTGCGGAACCTGTTCCTGAAGGCGATCCGGGGCGCCTTCCCGCACACGATCCATCACTACATGCACCCCTGGGACCTGTACGAACGGCCGGTGTTCCAGACGCTGGAGGCGGCGGGATTCCTGTGGCAGCCGTTCAACGACCTGTCCCGGGGCACCATGCGCTACGAGGTCGGCCAATTCGACAGCGAAAGCTCGCTGCGCGAACAGATGCCGGGCGTCGCGGTGGACCTGCTGCGCTGGAAGCTGAAGCCCTGGAACGGCGTCGTGCCGATGCGGATGGACTGGCTGGCCGGCAGGGGCGCGCGGGCGCTGTCGGACGGGGACCTCGTGGACGCGGACGGCCGGACCAGCCGTTCGCCGACGACGGCACCGCGTCCCCGGTGGGAAGGCGCCAAGCTGTCCGACCACGACCCGATCGTGGTGGACGTCGTGCCCGTCCCAGCGTGATCCCCGCGCGACGACCATCTTTCCCAGGGATTTCTGCAGGGGCGAAGAGTCGAGTCCCGACGATGGGATGCGAGGCGTTCCCCCCCCTGCGCGGCCGTCGAATCGCGGGCAACAAGTTGCAGGGCGCCGATCGTGGCGGTACCATGGGCCTTGGTGCCCTGCACGTGCGCCGGTGGCTGCTTGAAGCTCGAGCCGCTGGTGTTTGAAAACGGGAGTCGCCCCTACTCGCGGTGTGCAAGCCCGGTTCGACCGGGACGCCTGATGCTTGTACTGCGACACCCCCCTGCGTCGTTTCCCGGTTCGTAGGGGCATCCCCGACGGACGCTGCAGGGCACCAAACCCCAACCCCTTCCACCGTCAGTTGCGCGCGGTCTTTCCGATGTCGGTGCGGTAGTGCATGCCGGCGAAGCGGATCCGCCCCGCGGCTTCGTAGGCCCGTTCGCGGGCTTCGCGGAAGGACTTGCCCGACGCGGTCACGCCCAGGACGCGGCCCCCGGACGTCACGACCGTTCCGTCGGCCATCAGCCGGGTTCCCGCGTGGAAGATCTGGACGCCCGGGACCGCGGCGGCCTCCGCGAGCCCCTCGATGACGTCGCCGGTGCGGGGCTGCTCGGGATAGCCTGCCGAGGCCAGGACCACGCACACGGCCGGGTGGCGCTCGACGTCCAGGCGCACCTTGTCCAGCCGCCCCTCGCTGCAGGCCAGCATGGCCTCGGCCAGGTCGCCCCGGGTCCGGGACAGCACCGGCTGGGTTTCCGGATCGCCGAAGCGGCAGTTGAATTCCAGGACCTTCGGTCCCTGGGCGGTGAACATCAGGCCCGCGTACAGGATGCCCCGGTAGGTGATGCCGCGCCGGGCCAGCTGGTCCAGGGTCGGGCGGATGATCCGGGCCAGGACGTCATCCCGGGCCGGGCCCTCCAGGAGGTGCGTCGGCGAGAAGGCGCCCATGCCGCCCGTGTTCGGCCCCACGTCGTCGTCGAAGACCCGCTTGTGATCGCGGGCGCCGGCCAGCGGCAGCACGTGCTCGCCGTCCGTCATGACCATGAAGGACGCCTCCTCGCCGACCAGGAAGTCCTCCACGACCACGCGGCGACCGGCATGGCCCAGCGTCCCGTCCACCATGAAGGCCTTGACCGCCTCGATCGCTTCCTCGCGCTGCAGGGCGACGACCACGCCCTTGCCCGCCGCCAGGCCATCGGCCTTGACCACGACCGGCAGGGGACACGACACCACGTGGCGCAGGGCCGCGTCGGCGTGATCGAATACGTGCCAGCCTGCGGCGGGGACGCCCGCTTCCTCCAGGATTTCGTGGGCGAAGGCCTTGCTGGACTCCAGGCGGGCGGCGGCGGCACAAACGCCGAACGCCGGGATCCCGGCCGCGATCAGCCGATCGGCCAGTCCGGCGGCCAGGGGCGCTTCCGGCCCGATGGCCACCAGGCCGACGTGTTCCGCCTGTGCGGCCGCGACGACCGCGTCGATGTCGGTCGGCGACACCGGCAGGGCCCGGGCCACGGCGTCGGTGCCCCCGTTGCCCTTCGTGATCAGGATTTCGGCGCCCCGGGACTGCCCCAGCTTCCATGCCATGGCATGCTCGCGGCCCCCGTTGCCGACCACCAGCACCTTCATCGCATCCTCCTGACAGGCAGTTGACCCGGGTCCGCCGGAACGCGATCAGTGCCGGAAATGCCGCCGGCCCGTGAACACCATCGCGATGCCCAGGCGGTTGGCGGCCGCGATGACGTCCGCGTCGCGGACCGAGCCGCCGGGCTGCGCCACGGCCGTCGCGCCGGCCTTCGCGACTTCCTCCAGCCCGTCCGGGAACGGGAAGAAGGCGTCGGAGCCCACGGACGTGCCCTGCAGGTCCACCTTCCGGTCCTCGGCCTTCGCGGCGGCCAGGCGGGCGGAGTCCACGCGGCTCATCTGGCCCGCGCCCACGGCGGAGGTCCGGTCGGCCCGGGCGAACACGATCGCGTTGCTCTTGACGTGCTTGGACACGCGCCACGCCATGTCCAGGGCCGCCCACTCCTCTTCCGTCGGGGCGCGCTGGGTGACGACACGACCGCTGCGGACCTCGTCGGCCCGGGGGTCGCTTTCCTGGACCAGCAGCCCGCCGGACACGTGCTTGGCCACCAGCGGCGCGAAGGGCTCGAAGAACGTGTCGCCCAGTTCCATGATGCGCAGGTTCTTCTTGGCCGCGAACACGGCCAGGGCCCCGGGCGTCATCTGCGGCGCCAGCACGACCTCGTAGAAGTGCTCGGCCAACCGCGTCGCCAGGGCCTCGTCCACCAGGCCGTTCAGGGCCACGATGCCGCCGAAAGCCGACACGGGGTCGGTCGCCAGGGCCTTTTCGTAGGCGCCCGCCAGCGACGTCGCGTCCGTGCCCGCGCCGCTGGGGTTGGTGTGCTTGATGATCGCCACGGCCGGCCCGTCGAATTCCCGGACCAGTTGCCAGGCGGCTTCCATGTCCACGAGGTTGTTGAACGACAGCGCCTTGCCCTGGCGCTGCATGGCGCCCAGGATGCCCGACGCGCCGCCGGCGGGAAGGTACACGGCCGCCTTCTGGTGCGGGTTTTCACCGTAGCGCAGGTCCTGGGCCTTGGTGCCGCCCAGGAACAGCACGCCCGGCAGGCCGCCCTCGGCCGCGGCGCCGAAGTGGGACGCCACCGCGGTGTCGTAGGCGCCCGTGTGGGCGAAGACCTTCACCATCAGGCGCTTGCGGGTCGCCAGCGTCGTGTCGCCGTCCGCCTTCAGTTCCGCCAGCACCGGCCCGTAGTCCGCCGGGTCCACCACGACCGTCACGCGTTCGTGGTTCTTGGCCGCCGCGCGGATCATCGTGGGCCCGCCGATGTCGATGTTCTCGACGGCCTCCTCCTCGGTGACGCCGGGCTTCGCGATCGTGGCCTGGAACGGGTACAGGTTCACCGCGACCAGGTCCACGTAGTCGATGTGCAGGTCTTCCAGCGTCTGGCGGTGGGACGGGGTCCCCTTCGCCAGCATGCCGGCCATCACGGCCGGGTGCAGCGTCTTGACGCGGCCCTCCAGGCACTCGGGGAACCCGGTGACCTGGCTGACGTCCGTCGCGGGAACGCCCGCCTCGCGCAGCGCCTTCGCGGTGCCGCCGGTGGAAACGACCTGGAAGCCCAGGTCCACCAGCCCGCGGCAGAAGTCCACGACGCCGGTCTTGTCCGAAACACTCACGATCGCGCGCTTCATGGGGTACCTCCAGCCTTCGGAACGAAGGTGATGTTGTCCAGCAGGATGACGCCCGATCCGACGTCGCCCTGGTCCTTGCGATCGATCCGGATCCCGACCTGCTTGCCCTTTTTTCGATCGAACATCGGGTGCAGCACCTTGTCGAACCGGACCTCGTACCGGACCCATTCCTTCCCGGCGGCCAGGGGCGGCGTTTCGCCGGTATAGCCCTGCATCGCCGCGTCGTAGGGATCCAGTTCCGTGACCTCGAACTTGACCTTGTGGGTGTCCGCGTCCCCGGACTTCAGCAGGAACACGATGCTATCAAAGGCGCTGATGTCCACGGGCTTCGGCTTGCCCTTGTCGCCCGCCAGGTACTCGAAGGTGCCGCACTGGGAGTTGGACATGGGCAGGCCGAACTCGACCTTCAGGCGCCGGCTGCCGCCCTCGTCGGCGACGGACAGTGCGCACTTGCCGCCGCGGTAGGCCCACGCGTCCCAGAAGCCCCCCCAGAGGGTCTTGCGGGGATCGAACGTCCCCTCGTAGTCGTTGAACGCCTTCCAGCCCGCGGGCGCCGGGTCCGGCCACACGGGCTCGACCTTCGGGGCGGGCTTCGGGGCGTCCGCCGGCTTCGCGTCGGGTGTCGTGGCGGCCGCGGCCACCGGGGTTCCCGAGGCCTTCGCCGGGGCGTCGGTCTTGCCGGCGCAGGCGGCCATCATCATCGCGATGGCGATGGCGAGGGCGAACGCGAGCCTCAAGGAGGTCGGGAGCGGGCGTTTCGGGGTCGTCATGGCCATGGCCTCGTCTGGGAGTCACCGCAAGCGCTTGCGGGCGAACCATTTGACCGGTGCCGGGTTCGCGCCGAATATACCGCCCATGAGCAACCCGGACAAGCGGTTCCAACGAGTCTTCTGGCTGGTCCTGGACAGCGTCGGGGTCGGAGCGATGCCCGACGCGGGCCGGTATGGCGACGTCGGGGCGGACACGCTGGGCAACACGGCACGGGCGGTCGGCGGCCTGCACCTGCCGAACCTGGGGCGCCTGGGCCTGGGGAACCTCCACGCCGTTTCGGGCGTGCCCCCGGTGGCCGCCCCCGACGGGTACTTCGCGCGCCTCGCGGAGGCCTCGCCCGGCAAGGACACGTCCACCGGCCACTGGGAAATGGCGGGCGTCGTGCTGGACCGGCCCTTCGCGACCTTCACGGACACGGGCTTCCCGGCCGATCTGATGGAGGCCTTCCGGCGCGAATCCGGGTTCGAATGGATGGGCAACGTCGCGGCCAGCGGGACGGAAATCATCGAGCGCTGGGGCCAGGAGCACCAGCGCACGGGGAAGCTGATCGTCTACACCAGCGCGGACTCGGTGTTCCAGATCGCGGCCCACGAGGACACCGTCCCGTTGCCGTGCCTGTACGCCGCCTGCGAGGTGGCCCGGCGCCTGCTGGATCCGTACCACGTGGCCCGCGTCATCGCCCGGCCCTTCGTGGGCACCCCGGGGGACTACCGGCGCACCTACAACCGCCGGGATTTTTCGATGGCGCCGCCGCGGCCCACCGTGCTGGACCACCTGGTGGCGGCGGGCCTGCCCGTGGTGGGCGTCGGCAAGATTTCGGACATCTTCGCGGGACGCGGCGTGACCGAATCGATCCATACCGAGGGGAACGCCGACGGCCTGCGTCGCAGCGAGGAAGCCCTTCGCCGGGGCCTGCCGGGGCTGGTCTACACGAACCTGGTGGACTTCGACATGCTGTACGGCCATCGCCGCGACGCGGTCGGATACGCCCGGGCCCTGGAGGAGGTGGACGCCTTCCTGCCGGCGCTGCTGGACGCGGCGGGCCCCGGGTGCCTGGTGTTGATCACCGCGGACCACGGCTGTGACCCGACCGCGACGTGGTCCACCGATCACACGCGGGAATACGTGCCCCTGCTGGCCTGGCACGCGGGCATTCCGGCGGGCGGCGGCAGGGACCTGGGCCTGCGCACGACGTTCGCCGACATGGGCGCCACGGTGGCGGAGGCCCTCGGGGTGGCGCCGGCCGAGGGGGGCTGCGCGATCGGCGCGATCCTGCGGTAGGACATTCCTTGTGCGACCTTCCCGGGTATTTCGGATAACCTACATCGCTTTTCTACGATCGAAAGGGGGGACGATGCGTCATGGGACCTTCCGGATCGCGGCCACGGCCGTGTTCCTGCTGGCGTCCTGCGGAGGGGGCGGAACGAACGGCCAGCCGGACGTGGCCGGCGCGGACGTGTCCCTTTTCGACGTGCAGCAGGATCCGGGGAACCTGGACGATGCGACGGCGGATCGCGGGCCGAACGCGGACCCCGGGATGACCGATGAAGCCGGCGTGGACCCGGGCGGGACGGATGTCGTGGCCGTCGATCTGCCGGAGGACGTGGTTCCGGACGCTCCCGAGTGCGCGTCGGACGAGGCGTGCGAAGGACGCGTCACCGGGCTGGGGATCTGCCGGGTCCCCCGGTGCGAAGGCGGATTGTGCGTGGCGGGCACCGCGGCGGAAGGCGCCTCGTGCCAGGACGGCAGCGCCTGCACCGACGGCGACACCTGCGCCGGGGGGGCCTGCGTCGCGGGTCCGGCCCGGAACTGCGACGACGGCAGCCTGTGCACGCTGGACCTGTGCGACCCGGCTACCGGGTGCGGGCACCCGTTCCTGGAAGGGCCCTGCGACGACGGGTCGAAGTGCACCCTGGAGGATGCCTGCGTCGCGGGAGCCTGTGTCGGGACCACCGCGTCCTGCGACGACGGGAACCCGTGTACCCAGGACGGATGCGATCGGGCGACGGGATGCACCCACGTCGCGCTGGACGGGGGCGCCTGCGACGACGGCAGCGCCTGTGCGACCGACACGGCCTGCGTGGCCGGGCAGTGCAAGGGGACCGCCCTGGACTGCGACGACCACGAATCCTGCACCGTGGATACCTGCGAACCCGCGACCGGCTGCCGGCACGAACCGGCGCCGACGGGCGGTTGCGACGACGGAAACGACTGCACCATCGACGACCGCTGCGACGAGGGTGCCTGCGCGGGTACGCCGCGGGACTGTGACGACGGCCTCCCCTGCACCGACGATTCCTGCGTCACCGGCCAGGGATGCGTCCACGTCTACGGCACCGGGGCGTGCGACGACCTGAACCCCTGCACCCTGGCCGATACGTGTGCCGGGGGGACCTGCCGGGGCAATGCGATGACGTGTGACTCCCCGCCGCCGAACGAATGCGACGGCGACCGCATGATCTCGCGCGCTGCCGTGGGGGTCTGCGCGGCCGGGACGTGCGAATACGCGACCCAGATCGTGGACTGCCCCCAGGGCTGCCAGGCCGGGAAGTGCCTGGGCGACCCCTGCGCAGGGATCGACTGCACCGGGTCGCCCGGCGCGTGCTTCCAGGCACCGGGCACCTGCCTCGACGGATCCTGCACGTGGGCCTTCCTGGACCGGACGGCCTGCGACGACGCGAACCCGTGCACCGCCGACGACGCCTGTACCGGCGGCGTGTGCGCCGGTGCGCCGGTACCCTGCAACCAGCCGCCTCCGGACACCTGCGCCGATGCCCGCACCCTGCTGTCGCACAGCCGGGAGGGGACCTGTGCGGCCGCCACGGGCCTGTGCGCCTACCCGACGACCCCGCTGGCCTGTGCCGGCGGGTGCGTGGACGGGATCTGCCTGGACACGCTCGGCCTCCTGCAGGCCGACCTGGTTCCCGGCGGGCGGGCGGACCTTTCCGACGGGGCGAATTCGCTGCCGTGCGTCCTGCCGGGCTGGGCCGGGACGGTGCGGATCGAATCGCCGAACTACCAGGTGACTGCCGGCTTCGAGCCGTAGGGAGGGGAAGGAGATGACGGGAATGGTTGGGCGCAAGGCATGGCTGGCGGTCGCGGTCCTGGTGCTTCTGTCCGGGGAGGTCGCGGCGGCGGTGCCGTCGATCCTGAATTTCAGCGGACGCCTGGGGACGGCGGCCGGGGACTTCACGGGTGTCACGAACGTGACGATCACGCTGTACCGGGACCCGACTTCGGTGGACGCCGGGTCGGTCCTGTGGGCCGACACGGTCGACACCTACGTCGCCGCGGGGCGCTTCCACGTGCTGCTGGGGGCGGACCTGTCGAACCCCCTGCCGTCGAACCTGTACGACGGCGACATCTACGTGGGCGTGCAGGTGGACACGGACCCCGAGATGAAGCCCCGCGTCCGCGTGGCCAGCGTGCCGTTCGCGTTGAGGGCCGAGGATTCCGCGACGATCGACGGCAAGGGTCCGGACGCCTTCGCGCTGGCCGGCCACCTTCACGCGTTCGCCAACCTGCAGGGGGCCGTGGCCGACACGCAACTCCCGGCGTCCGTCACCCTGGATGCCGAACTGGCGGCTGCGATGGCGGGAAAGGCCGATGTCGGCCACGGCCATGACGGCGTGTACGTGGGGGTCGGCCAGGCCGGCAGCGTCGATTCCGACATGGTGCAGGACCGCAGCCTCCAGGCCCGGGACTTCGCCGACTGGGGCTGCGCCACGGGGCAGGTCGTGAAATGGACCCTCGGGTCCGGCTGGGGTTGCGGCGACGACGTGGACGTGAACACGACCTACACGGGGGCGGATTTCGCGGTTTCAGGCCAGGCCTGCCTGGGGGCGGACAAGGTCGCCGGCATCGACCCGGCGGGGCGGATCCTCTGTGCTCCCGACGTCGACCAGAACACCACCTACGCCGCCGGCACCGGGCTGGTCCTGACCGGGAACTCCTTCGCGGTGGACCAGGCGACGATGACCCTGTGGGCCCAGGCCGCGTGCTACGACACCCCGGCGGAACTGTTCGGCGTGCTGGACGCACGGTATGCGGCCGCGGGTCACGATCACGACGCGGATTACGTGCAGAAGGACCAGGCGGGCAGCATCGGCACCGCGATGCTGGTCGACGGCTCCGTGACCTTCGCGAAGATCGCAGCCCCGGCGCCCTGCGCGGCGGGCTCGATCCTCAAGCGCAACGCCGGGAACACCGCGTGGGAATGCGCCGTGGACAACGTCGGCACGGCGTACACGGCCGGGACCGGCCTGGCGCTGACCGGCAGCGAATTTGCGGTGCAGCAGGCGGCGATCGAGGGCTGGGCCAAGGGAGTCTGTTTCGACAGCGCGGCCGAACTCGCCGGCGCCCTCTCCGGTTGGGACCAGAACTCCTCGAACGACCTCACGGCCGTGGTGGCCGGCGCCGGCCTGACGGGTGGAGGCACGTCGGGGTCGGTAACGCTGGCCCTTTCCACCACGGGCGTCGTGGCCGGCGCCTATCCCCGGGCCAACGTGACGGTGGACGCCCAGGGCCGGGTCACCGCGATCGCCGTCGGCGGCAGCATCAACCTGGCAACGGACGTCAGCGGCACCCTTTCCACGGGGCAGGGCGGAACCGGCCTTGCGTCGGTGGGCGCGGCCGGATCCGTGCCGTATTCGACGGGCTCCGCCCTGGACTACACGGCCGCCGGGAGCGTGGGCGAGGTCCTGCACGCCAATGCCTCCGGCCAGGCCCCGACCTGGGATCCCGTGCAGTTGGGCACCGACACGATCGGCACGTTGACCGTCGCACGGGGCGGCACGGGCGCGACCACCGCCGGCGGGGCCCGGACGAACCTCGGGGCCGCGGCCGGCGGGGTCAATTCCGACATCACCGCCCTGCAGGGGCTGAACCAGCAGGCGGCCCTGCTGGTCGGGCCCTACGGCGCCACGGCGGGCCAGACCGGCGAGGCCCGGTTCCTGGAACTGGCCGCGAACGGGACGAATTTCGTCGGGTTCAAGGCCTCCGACGCGCTGGCCGCATCGACGATGTGGACCCTTCCGGCTGCCGACGGCGCGGCGAACACGGTGCTGAAGACCGACGGGGCGGGGCACCTGTCCTGGGTCGCGCTGCCCGTCGGGGACATCACGGGCGTTGCGGCAGGCGCGGGACTGGCCGGCGGCGGGGCGACGGGCGACGTGGCCCTGTCCATCGCGACGGGCGGCGTGACCAACGCGATGCTGGCGAACTCCGTGATCACGGTGACGGCCGGGGCCGGCCTGGCAGGGGGCGGGACGCCCGGCCTGGGCGGGTCCGTGACGCTGTCGCTGGCCACAACGGCCGTGACGGCCGGGGCCTATACCCGCGCGAACGTCACCGTCGATGCCTACGGCCGGATCACCGCCGCCACGAATGGCGCCGCCGTGAACCTCGCCTCGGACATCACCGGGACCCTGCCCGTGGCAGCCGGCGGGACCGGGGCCACCACGGCCGCGGCCGCCCGTTCCAACCTGGGCGCCGCCGGCAGCGGGAGCAACACCGACATCACCTCGCTGACGGGCCTGACCGAGGCGATCGCGCTGCAGATCGGCACGGGCGACCTGCGCTTCCAGGTGGCGCCCGGCAGTTACACCGGGTTCCGGGCCTCGCCCACCAACAGCGGCAACACGGTCATGACCCTGCCCCGGAACAACGGGTCCCTCGGCAGCGTCCTCAGCACGGATGGCGCCGGCACCCTGTTCTGGGGGACCGACGCGGGCGGGACCGTCACCCAGGTATGGGCGGGCAGCGGGATGATGGCCGGCGGGCTGGGCATCGACCCGATCACCGGGGGCGTCGTCACGACGATCGGCCAGGTGGCCGTGGACCCGGCGCAGGTGCCCTTCCTGGCCGCCGCAAACCTCTTCACGGGCAGCCAGACCCTGCGGGCCGGCGGGCCGCAGTCCCTTCCCCTGGCCGTCCAGGGGGCCGCGGGACAGGAATACCCGCTGCAGGTGTGGGCCGATGCCCTGGGCACGATCCTGGCGGCGGTGGATCCGTCGGGCAACGTCCACGCGCTGAACGGCAGCGGCTTCTACGGCAAGGGCGCGGGCCTGACGGACCTTCAGCCCGGAAACCTGGTCGGCGGTACCGCGGGGATCGACATCACCGGCAGCGCGGGTGGGCTCCAGGGCATCCCGGTGGCCCCGGCCGCCCCGGTCGACGGCAACCTGCTGGGTTACAGCGTTGCGAACGCGCAGTGGGAGCCCATGGCGCTGACCGCCTCGGCCGGCGTCACGAAGGTCGGGAACGACTTCCGGGCGGACTTCGCGGGGTCCGGCGCCGCCGCCACGGCGGCCCGCAGCGACCACGGCCACGTCGGCGGCTACGTCCCGCTGGCGTCCCGCGCCGGCCCGGGCAGGACGATCTGGTCCACCGTGGCGACGGGCATCGCCGACGGGACCACCGGCGACGCCCGCAGCCAGACCTCCGTGCTGATCGGCCGGGACGGGCTGCCCATGATCCTGTTCGTGGACGCGTCCAGCGGCCGCCTGAAGTTCCTGCGGTGCGCCGACCTCGATTGTTCGACCGTGGCCTCCTCGAACACGGTGTCGGCGCTGGCCAGCGGAGGCGGGTATGCCGCCATGGCCCTCGGCGCGGACGGGCTGCCCGTCATCGCGTGGTATGCCACGACCCGGGGCTACATGGCGCGGTGCTCGGATGCTGCCTGCGCGACGGTGTCCACGCCGGTCTCCATCGACACCGGCACCGCCGTCGGCGCCTATGGGCTGTCCGTGGCGGTGGGCCTGGACGGGATCCCGCTGATTTCCTACATGGACGCGACGAGCGGGAACCTCAAGGTCGCCCGGTGCACGTCCACGGCCTGCTCCGGCACCACGGTCGTCACGCTGGAGTCCTCGGCCTCCGTGGTCGGGCTGCAGACCAGCATCGGGGTGGGACCCGACGGGAAACCCGTGATCGCCTACTCGGACCTCTCGTCGAACTCGCTGAAGGTCGCGACTTGCAGCGCATCGGCCTGCAACACGGGCGCGACGCTGATGATCGTGGACAACACGGTCACCGGGGGCGCCAACCCCGTCCTGTCCTTCGGGAACGACGGTCTGCCGATCATCGCCTACGGCGTCCTGGGTACGGGCAGCCAGAAGGTGGTCCGCTGCGGCAACGCGGCCTGTACTTCCGGCAACCAGATCTCCACGGTCGCCGCCGGCCCGAACCAGTCGGGTTTCGCGGCAATCACGGTCGGGGCGGACGGCCTGCCCACAATCGCCTGGTACGACAGCGCCTTCCAGGGGCCGCGGATGGCACGGTGCCAGGATTCGGCCTGCCTGGCCAGTTATGCGGTGCTGCTGGACAGCGTGACGGCCGATGCCGGCCGCGGCTTCTCGATGACCACCGGGCCGGACGGCCTGCCCATCCAGGTGTACCTGGCGTCGACCACGTCACCGGCCAGTTTCAATCTGCGCTACGTCCACTGCTCCAACGTCTTCTGCATGGACAACTGGACGCGGCGGTAGGCGGGATCCGTTCGTTTGCGGTTCGTGCCGACCGGGTCATTCCTCGCCCGGCGCCTCGGCGGCCAGGCGCTGATGGCGCCGCCACACGATGCCGTGGGCGACGGTCCCCCCCAGCGCCACCAGGTACAGGAAGATCGGCACGGCCAGCCAGAGCAGCGGGGTCCGTTCGACCACCCGGTCGCCGACGATCATGCGTGCGGGCACCTGGTCCACCAGGATCCACATCCAGAACGCGTGCAGCAGGAGGTTGACGATCAGGCCGCGCGCCGCCGCGGAGGTCCGGCCGCCCAGCAGCGCGGTGAAGCGCGTCGAAAGGACCAGCAGCAGGACCAGGCCCATCACCGGGTACATTTCGGGATGGGGCACCGGGTGGGACAGGACGATCCAGGACAGGGTCGCCGTCGCCAGCAGGTGGATCGCCAGCACGCCGGCGACCATCCCGTGGCTCAGCAGGCGCACCGCCCGGCGCACGCGCCTGGCATCCGACAGCACCCGTCCGGCCACCGCGTCGGCGACGACCAGCACGTCCTCGCGGATCTCCTCCCGGATTTCCGCCGCACGCCCTTCCCGCTCCGGGGAATCGCCGCCCTTGTCCGTCATCGGGATTCCTCGTTCCGTCAGGCTCTGTCCATCAACTCCGGTCCTGCTGCGGCGGCCGCTTCCGGGCGGCTGCGGCGTCGCGGGGACCCCCAATCGCCAGTCACGTATCGCCTGATACGCTCAGGCGATTGATGCACCCCCGCTCCTTGCATCCGCTCCGGATTCGCCGCGCCTCGCGACGAACCTCCATTGTTGGACAGAGCCTCGCTAGGGGCAGCGGCCCGCGATCTTCACGTCGTCGATGTAGGTGCCTTCGTAGTTGCTGGACCACGGGTCCGGCCCGGTGTCGAACTGGAAGGCCAGTTGCACCGGCTCCGCCTGGTAGGCCGCGAGGCTCACCGTGACGGGCATCCACACGTTCTTCGTCGACGCGATGGACTGGCTGGCGGTGCTCCACGCCACGCGATCCGCCTTCCCCGGGACGACGACCACCACGGACAGGACGTCCGTCTGGGGCGTCACGTCCGTGTCCTTCCACAGTTGGAACGTCAGGACCGGGTCCAGGGTGGTGCCCAGGTCCAGCACCCCCGAGACCGCCCGCCCGCCGACCGGCCTCGCGTGGTTGTACTCGTACTTGTGGATCGCCGGATCGCCGAAGTACAGGCTGGACGGCGCGCTGACGGAGCGGGCCGTGTCGATCACCCACGTCGGGGTCGCGTCGTAGACGGCCGGGTCCAGCGCCGCGACCGTGAAGCCGGTCAGGTCGCCGAAGGAGGCGGTCAGGAGGGTCGTGACGCAGCAGTCCCCGGTCGTCTTCAGCGAGCAGGTCCCCTCGGTCTTGCCGGCGGGGATCGTGCACACCCGGCAGGCGTCGTTGCAGTCCTGATCCTGGGCGCAGCATCCCGCGATGACGGCCTGGCCACATGCGAGGTCCGTGCAGGTGGGCGTCGCGCAGGCGACCACGGGGCAGTCGGCTTCCGTCGCGCAGCAGTCCGGGAGGCGCGTGTAGGTGCACGTGATTCCCGAGTGGCAGGAGCCGGCCTCGCAGGGGTCCGGGGAGACGCAGTCCTTGTCCAGTTGGCACGTCCCGTTCTTCACGTGCAGGCACTTGCCGTCGACGCAGGAGTCGGTCGTGGTGACGTTGGAATCCTGGCAATCCTTGGCTTCCTTGCAGCACCCGGCCTTCGGGTCCGGCGCGGCGGCGCACTTGTGCAGGACGCAGGTGTCGCGCGTGCAGTCGTCGCCGTCGTCGCACGATTCGTCCACGTTGCAGCAGTTGTCCACCGGGGCGTCGGACTGGCACTTCTGCTCGACGCAGCGGTCGGGCGTGCAGAAGTCGCCGTCATCGCACCCGGAATCCTGGGTGCAGCATCCCAGGGTCGCGACGTTGGAACAGGCGCCATCGACGCACTGGTCCGTCGTGCAGGCGTTGTCGTCGTCGCAGTCCCGGGGCACGTTTTCGCAGTGGCCCGCGACGCACCGGTCCTGCGTGCAGCCTTCGCCGTCGTCGCACTCCTCGACGGACACGCACGCGGGGCGGGCGCTGTCGCTGCCCGGGAGGTCTCCGGATTCCCCGCCGCCGTTGCAGGCGGGCAGCAGGGCGGCCAGCGTCACGATCGACCAGCACCTGGCGGACACGAAGCGCATGCGGTTGCTCCCGGAGTTCGCGAGGAATGATACCATGACGCCGCCGCACCGGCCGGGGCGTGGTCCAGGGGCCGGCGGCGCCGAGGGGGGAGGACAAGATGCTGGTTCCGGGCATCGACGTGCTGGGCGGGCAGCCCGTGAAGGCGGTTCCAGGCGGGGGGTTCGAGCCCATCGAGGGCACCGACCTGATGGACCTGGCCGCACGGCTGTCGCGGGTCGGCGAAATCACGCTGGTGGACCTGGACGCCGCCCTTGGGCTGGGGGACAACGAGGCCCTGCTGCGCCGCGTGGTCCGGCGGTACCCGTGCCGCGTGGGCGGCGGGATCCGGGACGAGGACAAGGCACGGCGGCTGCTGCGGGCCGGCGCCCGGAAGGTCGTCATCGGGACGGCCGCGTCGCGCGAGTTCCTGTCACGCCTGCCGCGCGCCCGGGTCCTGGTGGCCGTGGATGCCCTGGAAGGCGACGTCGTCACCGACGGGTGGACGCGGCACACCGGCCGCACGCCCCTCGAGGTGATGCAGATCGTGGCGCCCTACTGCTCCGGGTTTTCGTGCACGTTCGTCGAGGGTGAGGGGTCCATGGCGGGCCTGCCGCTGGACCGCGTCCGGGAACTGCAGTCGGCCACCAACCTGCCCCTGACGGTGTCGGGCGGCGTGCAATCGGCGCGGGAAGTTCGCGAACTGGATCGGATGGGCGTCGATGTCGAGTCCGGGACGGCCCTGCGGACCGGCAGGTTCACGGCGGCCGAGGCCTTCGTGGCATGCCTGGACTTCGGTCCGACGGGGATCACGACGGTGGTGACGGACAAGGCCGGGCAGATCCTGCGCCTGGAGCAGTCCACGGCGGAAAGCCTGCGCAATTCGCTGGAAACGGGCCGGGCGTCGTTCGCCTGCCCCGAGGGGGGCCCGCCGTCCGAACACGGGGACGGCGTTCACGGGACGCGGGTTCTGCGCGCCCTGGCGGCCTGCCGTCGGGATGCCGGGGTCCTGGTGGTCGAGCCGGACGGCAACGCCTGCGCCCGGGGGATGTACTCGTGTTTCGGCGGCGGCGGCCGGGACTTCGGGCTGCAGCGGCTGCACGAGATCATCGGGGCGCGCCGTGCAGACCCCAGGCCCGGGTCGTACACCTCGTTCCTGTTCGAAAAGGAGGACCGCATCCCCCGGAAACTGACCGAGGAGATGTACGAACTGCTGACCGCCCGCAACCGCGACGACATCGCCTGGGAGGCGGCGGACGTGATCTACTTCCTGATGGCCTACCTCGTGAAGCACGACGTCGGCCTGGACGAGGTGGTCGCCGAACTTGCCGGCCGCGAGCGCTAGGAAATGGGGACAGACACCGATTTCCGCGGTGCCGGTCCTACACCCCCGACTTCCCCATCGCCTCTACGGCGATCGCCAGGAACTCCTCCTCGGACAGCCCCAACCCGGCGTGCTGGCCGATCCGCTCCCGGCTGACGTTGGCCGCGAACCGCTGTTCCTTCAGGCGCTTGCGGACCGAGGAGGCCTTCACGTCGGCCAGGGAACCCGACGGCAGCACCTTTGCCATGGCGAAGACCATGCCCGTCACGGACTCGCCGGCCGTGGTGGCGAAGTCCAGCGGGGTCCGGCAGGGGAGGCCCAGGACGTCGCCGTTGTGGGCCAGGATGGCGTCCAGCATTTCCGGCGGGCAGTCCAGGGCAGCCAGGATTTCCACGGTCCGGCGGGCGTGGCGGTGCATGTCCCCCGCGACCTCGTCCAGATCCAGGTCGTGCAGCAGCCCCGTGATGCCCCACAGGTCCTCGTCGTGGCCCAGCCGGCGGGCGAGGGCCCGGGTCACCGCCTCGGTGGCCAGCGAGTGCCGCACCGTGTATTCCGTGGTGACGTGCCTGCTCAACAGGGCCAGCGCCTCGTCTCGGGGCGGAAGTCGCGGCATGATCACCTCCACGGGAAATGGGGACAGACACCATTTTTCCCGGCGGAATGGTACAACGTTCGCCAGCGGAGCGGGGTGGATCATGGACGTGCAGGAGCAGGCGGGATCGGCGGCGGATGCGGAGGCCCGGGAGCGACTGGACGTGGTCCGGGAGCGCCTGCGGGCCACGGGCGGGATCCTGGTCGCGTTCTCGGGAGGGCTGGACTCGGGCTTCCTGTGCGCGGTGGCCCGGGAAGTGCTAGGCGAGCGGGCGATCGCCTACACGGCGGTGTCGGCCTCGCACCCCGCATGGGACCTGGCGGCTGCCCGGAAGACCGCGGCGGACCTGCAGATCCGGCACGTGACGCGCGAAACGCACGAAATCGAGGATCCGCGCTACGCCGCCAATCCCAAGGACCGCTGTTACTACTGCAAGTCCGAGGTGTTCGGCACGGCCTGGGACGTGGCGCGCGAACTGGGCCTGGACGCGGTCGCCGACGGCACCACGGCGGACGATCTGTCGGACTGGCGCCCGGGGCGCACGGCGGCGGCGGAAAAGGCCATCCTGAGCCCCCTGGCCGATGCGGGCCTGACGAAGGCCCAGGTGCGGGCGCTGGCGCGGGACGTCTACGGCCTTTCGTTCTGGGATCGGCCGGCCAGTCCCTGCCTGGCGTCCCGATTCCCCTACGGCACGCTGATCGACGTGGCGCGCCTGAAGCAGGTGGAGGCGGTCGAGGCGGCCCTGCGGACGGCGGGCTTCGTGGAATTCCGGGCGCGCTACCACGGCGACCTGGTGCGCATCGAGGTCCGCCCCGTGGACCTGCCCCGGTTGGCGGCGGGCCCCGATCGGGCCGTGATCGTGGCCGCGGCACGTGGCGCGGGCTTCCGGTACGTCACGGTGGACCTGGAACCCTTCGCCAGCGGCCGGCTGAACGGGTGACGGAATGACCCGACGACCGGCATCCGTGGTTCGCCGTGCCATTCCGTGGGCCGCGATCCTGGCCCTGGCCGGAATCCTCCTGGCCCTGATCCCGGGGTTCGACATCCTGTCCTTCCATGCCTGCCTGGTGATGGCTCCGCTGCTGGCCATGGCGTCCGGCTCCCTGGCCGTGACGGCGGTGGCCGAGGCTCGCGAAGGGGGCCGGACCCTTCGGTCGGCGCGGGGCCGGGCCTTTGCGGCCGCGGGAATCCTGGCGCTGGTGCCCCTGGGGATCCTTTCGATCAGCGCCCTGTTCGCGGGTCCCTGCGACTGGTGGTACGGGCTGGCGTTCTTCGCGGCGGGCCCCCTGGCGTCGGCGGTGCTGGCGGTGTGCGCCGGCCTGCTGATCGGCGTGGCGGTGCCCAGGCCGCGGTGGGCGTCGGCCGCGTGGTCCCTGGTGTTCGTGGCGACCTTCGTCCTGCCCCTGGTGGACCTGTATCGCCAGCCCGCGGTGTTCTTCTATGCGCCCTTCCTGGGGTACTTCCCGGGGCCCCTGTACGACGTGCGGTTGACGGTGGGCCCGGCGTACATTGCGTACCGGGGATTCTGCCTGGCGCTGGCGGGGGCTCTGTGGGCGCTGGCGGACGCGATCTCGTCGCCCGACCTGCGCCTTCGCGCGGACCGGCGGGCCCGCTGGTGGGCGCTGGCGGCCGCGGCGCTGGGCGTCGCCTGGGCCCTCTGGGCGCGGGCCGGGGACCTGGGCTTTCGGGAAACGCGTGCCGACGTCGAGTCGGTCCTGTCCGGGGAGGTCGCGGACGCGTGGTGCGTGATCCGCCACGACCCCTCCGAGGCGCCGTCGCGCATGGCCCCGCTGCTGGGTGAATGCGGCTATCGCCACCGGCAGGCGGCGGCCTTCTTCGGGGTCGAACCCCAGCCGCCGGTGCGGGTCAACCTGTACCGGGACGACGACCAGAAGGCGCGCCTGATGGGGGCCCGGAACGTCGAGATCGCCAAGCCCTGGCTGGGGGAAATCCACGTCGCCGGGGTGGCGCCCGGCGATCCGGTCCTGCTGCACGAAATCGCCCACGTGGTGGCGGGGCGCCTGGCGCCGGGGCTGCTGCGGCTGCCGGTGCGCCGGTGGGTCGTGCCCGACATGGCCCGCGTCGAGGGCCTCGCCGTGGCGTGTGCCTTCGCCGACGACGGCCCGTCCCCCCACGAATGGTCCCTGGCGATGGACCTGGCGGGCGTTTCAGTGGATCTGCCGGCTCTGTTCGGGCCGGCCTCCTTCCTGAACGCGGCGCCTTCGCGGGCCTACACGGTGGCCGGGTCCTTCATCGCGTTCCTGGGGGATGTCTACGGGCCCGAGGCGCTGCGGGCCGTGGCCGAGGGGCAATCCTTCGAGGGGGCCACCGGGTCCGCGTTGCCGGACCTCGAGCGCGAGTGGCGGGCGTTCTTGAGGGACGTGGCGTCGGCCTCGGTGGACGCGGGGTTGCTGGCCCGGGCGTCGGGGCGCTTTTCGGGTCCGGGGGTGCTGGGCCGCCGGTGCGCCGTGGACGTGGCGCGGCTGGCCGGAAACGCCGCCGAGGCCGAGGCCCGGGGCGATTTCGACGGCGCCGAGACCTGCCTGAAGGCCGCCCTGCAGTACGCGCCGGGGGCGACGGGCCTGCGGCGGGTGCTGCTGCGCCTGAAGGCGAAGGCTGGCGACGCGTCGGGCGCGGCGGACCTTGCAGCCGGCCTCGCGGACGTGGGGGAGGACGATGACCCGCCGCCGATGCGCCTGGTGGACGTCGCGGACGTGCTGGCCCTGGCGGCCCGGGTCGCGGGCCGGGCGCCACCTCCCGACGTGGAACAGCGCTGGGTGCGGGCGCTGTTCGAACTGCCCCCGGGTGGCCCCGAAGCGCGGTCCGTGATCGCGCGTTTGCACGTTCTGGACCTGCCGATCCGTGCCCGGGACGCGGTGCTGGACGTGCTGTCCGGAGGCGGGCAGGACGCGGTGGACGCGGTGCTGTGCGCCGCGGCCGAGGTGCCGGACGACGCCCTCCTGCGCTACCTCGCCGGCCGCCTGCGGATTGGCGACGGACGTTTCGCAACCGCCCGGGACGACCTGGCTGCCGCGCTGGCCCTGGGACTGCCCTCGGGACCCGGCGTCGACGGCGGCCATCCGTTCGATGCCGAGGCCTGGAAGTCCCTGGGCAAGGCCGCCACGTGGGCCGGGGATTCCGCCACTGCCCGATCGGCGCTGTCCCGCGCGCTGGACCTGGCGCCCTACGAAGGGGACCGCCTGGTGATCGAGGAGTACCTCGAACGTCTGGCCCGCCGCTGATAAGTGGGACAGTCACCCTTTCTCGCGTGAGAAAGTGGGACAGTCACCCTTTTCGACAGTCACATGCTTGATGTAACTACTTGTATTTACGTTAGACAATCTCAATTCGACATCGGCAATCGAATCGCTGCCGAATCAATTTGCCTCTTCGCTCGATAGACAGGTGGGAGAGAGGAGGAAGCAATGTCCAGAACCGCCCGCGTTGTCGTGACCGGATGCCCCCACCATGTGACCCAGCGCGGAAACTATCGCCAGCCCGTATTCGAGTGCGATGCCGACCGCTGGAGGTACCTCGATCTTCTGAACATTGCTGCGGCGGAAGGGGATATCGATGTTCTGGCGTGGTGCCTGATGGACAACCACGTGCATCTGGTCGTTGTCCCACGGAATCCTGAGTCAATCGCCCGTTTCCTGGGCCTGGTGAACGGTCGATATGCCTGGGAGGTTCATCGGCGTTCAGGTCGCAGTGGGCATTTTTGGCAGGGGCGGTTCCATTCATGTCCCCTGGATGATTCCCACTTCCTTGCCGCAGTTCGGTACGTGGAACTCAATCCCGTTCGGGCGGGATTGGTGGCTCGTGCCTGGGACTATCCATGGTCCAGCGCGCGCGCCCACGTTCTGGGGGTGTATCCCGAACCGCTGCATAGGACGCCTCTGCTCGAAGCCGAGACACGGGACTGGAAGGCGTTCCTTGATGCCTCGTCGGGCGACGACATGGAGAGCGCTGTTCGACGATCCACGGCAGTTGGCATGCCGGCGGGGGACACCGGATTCCGCGATCGACTGGAACAGGAACTCGGACGTCCCCTGCGAATTCGACCGCCCTGGAGGCCCCGGAAATCCGCCTGAGCCGACACCAGTCCCCGCGATTCCCGCGGAAAGGGTGACTGTCCCACTTTCCGTGATACCGGAAGGCCACGGAAGCTTCCGTGAGAACAGGTCTGTGGTTCTCGGCTTTCCGGAAATCGGTGTCTGTCCCCATTTTCTGTTCCCATTGTTCCGGACCCATTGTTCACTGGACATCCTCCATAACGCTGCGTTTTCGGGCGTGAACTTGGTCAAGCCGCCCTTTCTTGGCTAAGGTGTCGACTCACGTTGATGTGCCCCGTTGGGGGGATTCAAGTCCGCGCCGACATCGGGCATCCGGCTCGGTTGTCGAAAATGACAATGAAACAACTTGTCCCTGGAGGTTCATCCATGCGTTTCTCAAGGGCGATCCTGACCCTCTGTGCCGTCTTCCTGGCGATGTTGACAGTTCGGCCAGCCTCGGCCGCCCCGGTCCTCCGCCACCAGGTGGACCAGAAAGGCGACTTCAGCCTGATCGGCAATACCCTGGGCTACGACTGCGGCAGCGGATCGACCCCCGTCGTGGGCACCGTGGGCGCCTGCGGAACCAACGCCACCGACGACACGGGGATCGACATCCTGTGGAACGCGGACAGCCCTGCATCGGGCCAGGCGGTGGCGAACAACACGGTGACCGTGGCAAACAGCCGATCCACGGCGGTCCTGAAACTGCCGGCGGGCGCATCCGTGACCTACGCGCGGCTGTACTGGAGCGCCTTTCGCGCCAGCGCCGACAACGCTGCGGTGATCACGGTCCCATCGACGGGCGGCACGCAGAATGTGACCGCCGATGCGACGTGGACCGCCACCGACCCTTCGGACGGAACCCGCCAGTACTACCAGGCGACGGCGGACATCACGGCCTTCGTGCAGCAGCAGGGCCCCACGGCCTACCGGGTCAGCGGCGTGAACATGACCTCGCCCATCAACCTGTCCGAGGAAGTGGCCTACTCGGCCTGGACGCTGGTGGTGTTCTACGCAGATTCCACGCAGCCCCTGCGCAACCTGGCAATCTTCGATGGCCTGGACATCGTGAACCAGGATGTGGACGCATCGGCGACCCTGTCGGGCTTCCAGGTCCCGGTCGCGGGCTTCGACGCCAAACTGGGCGTCATCGCGTATGAAGGCGATGGCAGCGTGACCGGCGATGCCCTCGTGTTCAATGGAAACACTCTTTCCGACGCCCAGAACCCGGCCAACAACTTCTTCAACGGCAGCCGGTCCTGGCTGGGTGCCGCGGTGACCGTGCCCGGCGATCTGCCCCAGATGAGCGGCGCCTCCAGCAGCATGCAGGGCGTGGATTTCGACGTGGTCAACGTGACGGCCTATGTGGCAGCGGGCAGCACCTCGGCAACCATCAGCGCCACGTCCAGCCGGGACGTGTACCTCCTGGGCGCCTTCATCACGTCGGTTTCGACCTTGAAGCCGGACCTGTCCGCCACCGACAAGACCGTCACCGACGTGAACGGCGGCACCGTGCTGATCGGCGATCCGTTGGAATACGTGGTTAGCACGACGAACGCTGGGACGGATCCGTCCGTGGGTACGGTCCTGACGGACGTGATCCCTGCGGGCACGACCTACGTCCCCGGGTCGCTGAAGATCCTGACGGGCGCCAACGCCGGCACCAAGACCGACGCGGCGGGGGACGACCAGGGCGAGTACGTCGCCGCGACCCGCACCTTGACCGTTCGCCTGGGCACGGGCGCCAACGCGACGCAGGGCGGCACCCTGGTCATCGGGGCCAGTACGTCGCTGTCGTTCCGGGTCACCTATGACGGCACGGTCGCGGGCACAATCACCAATCAGGCGGTCATCCAGGGGTCAGGCCAGAACGGCGCGCCTCCTGCGGACTGGGATTCCGACGGCAACGGAACGGGCGGCGGCACGCCCCCCACCACGATCGACCCCGACACCGACGGCGACGGGATCCTGGATTCCGCGGACAACTGCCCGACCGTGGCGAACGCGACCCAGGAAGACCTGGACCAGGACGGCCAGGGCGACGCCTGCGACCTGGACATCGACGACGACGGCGTGGCGAACACCCTGGACAACTGCCCCAGGAACGCGAACCCGCTGCAGGAGGACCTGGACATCGACGACGTTGGCGACGTCTGCGATCCGGACATCGACGGTGACGGCGACCTGAACGGGACCGACTGTGCCCCGCGGAACGCGGCCGTCCATCACGGCGCCACCGAAACCTGCAACAACGAGGACGACAACTGCAACGGGAGCGTCGATGAGGGCCTGGGCTCGGTGCCCAGCACCTGCGGCACCGGCGCCTGCGTCCGGGCCGGCGTGGTGAGTTGCGTCGGCGGCGTGTACACCGACTCCTGCGTGTCCGGCGTGCCCGGCCTTTCGGACGCGACCTGCGACGGCGTGGACGACAACTGCAACGGCAGCACCGACGAAGGCTACGTGGGGACCGCGACTGCTTGCGGGGTCGGCGCCTGCGCCCGAGTCGGCGTCCGGGTCTGCGTGAACGGCGACCTGGCGGACACCTGCAGTCCCGGCGCCCCTGCGCCCAGCGACGCGACCTGCGACGGCGTGGACGACAACTGCAACGGCCAGGCGGACGAAGGCTATGTCCCCACGGCGACCTCCTGCGGCGTGGGCGCCTGCGAACGCCAGGGCTTCATCCAGTGCGTGGCTGGTGTTCAGGTCAGCGACTGCATCGGCGGCCTTCCGGTGGCCAGCGACACGACCTGCAACGGCGTGGACGAGGACTGCAACGGCGTGCTGGACGACGGGTACGCTCCCGTGCCCAGCAGTTGCGGCACCGGCGCCTGCGCGGCGACCGGCAGCGTGGTGTGCTTCCTGGGCGCGCCGCTGGACCTGTGCGAGCCCGGCTTCCCGGTCGCCGCGACCGACACGACCTGCGACGGCGTGGACGACGACTGCAACGGCGGCACGGACGACGGGTATATCGCGACGCTGACCGAGTGCGGCGTGGGCGCCTGCGCGGCGGAAGGCCTGACGACCTGCGTGGCGGGCGTCGAAACGGACGGTTGCGCACCCGGCCAGCCGGCCCTGGCGGACACGACCTGCGACGGTATCGACGACGATTGCAACGAATCCGTCGACGACGGGTACGTGGCGGTGGCCAGTTCCTGCGGCACCGGCGCCTGCGCGGCGACCGCGACGGTGGTGTGCTTCTTCGGCGCGCCGCTGGACCTGTGCGAACCCGGCTTCCCGGTCGCCGCGACCGACACGACCTGTGACGGCGTGGACGACGACTGCAACGGCGGCACCGACGACGGGTACGTCGGGACGGCAACCGCCTGCGGCACCGGCGCCTGCGCGGCGACGGGCGCCCTGGCCTGCGTCGGCGGCGACGTGGTGGACACGTGCGAGGCCGGAACCTTCACCAGTGACGCCAACTGCAACGGCATCGACAACGATTGCGACGGCGTGACGGACGACGAATACGTCCCGACGGAAACAGCCTGCGGCGTGGGCGCCTGCGCCCGTGCCGGAACCCTGGCCTGCCAGCAGGGCGACCTGGTGGACTCGTGCGCACCCGGCACGCCGGCCGCCGACACGACCTGCAACGGCGCGGACGAGGACTGCGACGGGACCGCGGACGACGGGTACGTCCCGACGGCCACGGCCTGTGGCGTGGGCGCCTGCGCCGCGGTGGGCGTGCTGGCCTGCACCAACGGCCTGCGGGTGGACACCTGCCTGACCGGGATCGCGGTCACGGAAACCTGCAACGGCCTGGACGACAACTGCAACGGCCGGACCGACGAGGGGTTCGTGGATACCGACGAGGACGGGCTGGCCGACTGCGTGGACCCGGACCTGGACGACGATGACATCCCCAACGGCGACGACAACTGCCCGACGGTGGCGAACCCGGACCAGGCGGACCTGGACGAGGACGGCCTGGGCGACGCCTGCGACGACGATCTGGACGGGGACGAGGTCCCGAACGTGCAGGACAACTGCCCGCGCACGTTCAACACGGACCAGGTGGACACCGACCGCGACGGCGTCGGCGACGCCTGCACCGACGACTGGGACGGCGACGGCGTGCTGAACGGCGACGACAACTGCCCGCTGGTGGCCAACCCGGACCAGGCGGACCTGGACGACAACGGCGTGGGCGACGCCTGCGACGGCGACAAGGACGGCGACGGCATCCTGGACGGGGAGGACAACTGCCCGACCGTGGTCAACCCGGAGCAGGAGGACCAGGACGACGACGGCCTGGGCGACGCCTGCGATCCGGACCGCGATGGCGACGGGATTCCCAACGTCGAGGACAACTGCCCGACCGTGCGCAACGCAGGACAGGCCGACGGCGATCGCGACGGGATCGGCGACGCCTGCGATCCGGACCGTGACGGCGACGGCATCTTCGAGGACGGCGACGGCAGCGGGGTCCCGGGGGACCATCCCTGCGCCGCGGGCCAGGCGACGGAATGCGACGACAACTGCCCGGACACCGCGAACGCGGACCAGGCGGACCAGGACAAGGACGGCCTGGGCGACGCCTGCGACGACGACGTCGACGGCGACGGCGTGCCGAACGGCGACGACAACTGCCCGCTGGTGGCCAACCCGGACCAGGCGGATCTGGACGAAAACGGCGTCGGCGATGCCTGCGATGGCGACAAGGACGGGGATGGCATCCCGGATGCGACGGACAACTGTCCGACCGTGAAGAACGCCGATCAGCCGGACCTGGACAAGGACGGCCTGGGCGACGCCTGCGACGACGACTGGGATGGCGACGGGATCCTGAACGACGCCGACAACTGCCCGACGGTGAAGAACGCGGACCAGGCGGACACGGACCGCGACGGCAGGGGGGATGCCTGCGACTCCGTCGACCTGCCCGACGGCGACGGGGACGGGATCCCGGACCTCTACGACAACTGCCCGACCACCGTCAACGCCGACCAGCGGGATCTGGACCGGGACGGGAAGGGCGACGCCTGCGACGACGACGTCGACGGCGACGGGGTGGCGAACGCGGCGGACAACTGCCCGTGGACCGTCAACCCGGCCCAGGTCGACACCGGGGCCAACGGCGTGGGCGACGCTTGCGACGACCGCGATGGCGACGGCGTCGGCGACCTCGACGACAACTGCCCGGACACGGCGAATTCCAACCAGCGGGACCTGGACCTGGACCGGAAGGGCGATGTCTGCGACGACGACGCCGACGGCGACGGGGTGGCGAACGCGGTCGACAACTGCCCCTGGACGGCCAACCGCGACCAGAAGGACACGGCGGGGACGGGCGAGGGCGATGTCTGCAGCGGCGACGTGGACGGCGACGGGGTGGCCAACGCGGCCGACAACTGCCCGAAGCTGCCCAACGCCGCACAGAAGGATCTGGACGACGACGGCGTGGGCGACCTCTGCCAGACCACGGGGGTTTCCCTGACCGGCGGCATGTGCAGCGGGTCGCCGGTGGCCCCGGCGTCGGGCATCCCCGGCGTGGCGCTGATCCTGGGCCTGCTGGCGGCGGCGTGGCTGCTGGCGCGGCGCTCCCTGCGCCCCCGGGCGGGCGTGACGGCGGCGATCCTGGTCGCGACCGTGGCCGGGGCGTTCCCGGGCGCGGCGCGTGCCCAGGAAATCAACGTGCAGTCCTTCGAGATTTCGCCCTTCCGCCAGGACCTGATCACGGTGGGCAAGGGCTTTGCCCGGGACCAGTGGGAATGGAACGTCGGCGTGATGCTGGAGTACCAGAACGACCCGCTGGTCCTGCGCAGCCTGAAGACCGGCGACGTGTTCCGCAACGTGGTCCAGGACCAGCTCAGCGCCCATGTCTTTGGCGCCGTGGCCCTGCTGCCGTTCCTGGACGTGGGCCTGGTGCTGCCGGTCATCGCCTGGCAGCGGGGCGACGGCCTGCCCGGCCAGTCGTCCCCGAAGTCGGCGGGCGTGGGCGACCTGCGCCTGCACCTGCGCTTCATGATGTTCCAGACCGCCAACAAGCTGTTCAGTCTGTCCCTGACCCCGGTCCTGACGTTCCCTACCGGGCGCCAGATCGACCGCTACATGGGCGCCTCCACGGTCACGATCACGCCCTGGCTGAACGCGGGCCTGGAGTGGGCCCGGGCGGGTCTGGCCCTGAACCTGGGGTACCGCCCCCTGGCCAACGAGCGCGTGTACGACCTGACCATCGGTGACCAGTTCCTGTGGCGCCTGGGCGGCTGGGTGGGCCTGATGAAGCCCGTGCAGGGGCGCAGCAAGCTGGACCTGATCGCGGAACTGGACGGCGCCGTCAGCGTGATGGAAAAACTGGATGCGGCGAACCAGCATCCCATCGAGGTGATCGGCGCCCTGCGGTACCGGCCGACCTGCAGTGTGGATCTGACGGCGGGCGCGGGCGCGGGCGTGACCCGCGGCTATGCCAGCCCCGACTATCGACTGTTCGCGGGCCTGAACGTCGGCGGGTGTCCGACGCAGGCCCCGGCGGACCGGGACAAGGACGGCATCGTCGATGCGGTGGACCGCTGCCCGGACATTCCCGAGGACAAGGACGCCTTCCAGGACGAGGACGGCTGCCCCGACGCGGACAACGACGGGGACGGCGTCTGCGATCCGTGGGTGGTCGAAAAGGGCCTGTCGGAAACGTACAAGGGCGCCTGCCAGGGGACCGACCAGTGCCCGGACGTGGCCGAGGACAAGGACGGCTTCCAGGATCAGGACGGCTGCCGCGATGCGGATAACGACGGGGACGGCATCTGCGACCCGTGGGTGGCCGAAAAGGGTCTGTCGGGCCAGTATCAGGGCACCTGCCGCGGCACGGACAAGTGCCCGGACGCGGCCGAGGACAAGGACGGCTTCCAGGACGAGGACGGCTGCCCGGACGCGGACAACGACGGCGACGGGATCTGCGACCCGTGGGTGGCCGCGAAGGGCCTGTCGGACACGTACAAGGCGACCTGCCGCGGCACGGACAAGTGCCCGGATCAGCCCGAAACGGTCAACGGCGTGGACGACGACGACGGTTGCCCGGACGCGCTGGCCCGCGTCGAGGGCAAGAAGATCATCATCCTGGACAAGATCTACTTCGACTTCGACAAGGCCACGATCCAGGCCCGCAGCCTGCCCGTGGTGGACGCCGTGCAGAAGATCCTGAAGGAGCATCCCGAAATCACGAAGGTCCGGTGCGAGGCCCACACGGATTCCAAGGGGTCGGCGGGATACAACCAGGGCCTGTCCCAGCGGCGCGCCGCCGCGGTGGTCAAGGCGCTGGTCGATGGCGGGATCGACAAGGCGCGGCTGGCCGGCCAGGGTTTCGGCGGCTCCAGGCCGCTGGTCAAGCCTGAAAAGACCGACGAGGACCGCCAGCAGAACCGCCGCGTCGAGTTCGTGATCGTGGAGTCGGGCGAGGCCCGGTAGCGCCCGCCCGCCGGCACCCCACCCGCACCCCGCCGCCGCCTTCTACCCGTGAATCTTGTCGAAGATCGTTTCGGCCACGGGCCCGGGCAGCCCCGGCACGGCCTTCAGGGTCGGCAGGTCCGCGGCCCGCAACGCCGCCACCGATCCGAAGTGCCGCAACAGCGCCGTCCGACGCGTCTTGCCCAGCCCCGGGATGTCGTCCAGCACCGAGCCGCGTTCCTTCTTGCCGCGCCGCTTGCGGTGGAAGGTCACCGCGAACCGGTGGGCCTCGTCGCGCACCCGCATCAGCAGGTGCAGCCCCGGGTCGTTCTGCTGCGGCACGATCAGTTCCACGTCGCCCGCGGCGCCGATCCTCCGGGCCTCGCCGCCGGTCGGTTCCCGGACGCCCTCGGCCTCGTCCTCGTCCTGGAACGGCACGCCGCCCGGGCGCGTCGGCACGTACAGCCGCTCGGGCGAGTGCGTCGCCGGCCCGTGGCCCTTCCCCACCACGCGCGACTTCGCCAGCCCCACCAGCGGCACGTTCACGCCCAGGCCCGCCATCACGTCCATCGCGGCCCGCAGTTGCGCCTCGCCACCGTCCAGCATCACCAGGTCCGGCAGGTCCTGGCCCTCGTCCAGGGCCCGCGTGAACCGCCGCTTCAGGACCTCGCGCAGGAAGCCCACGTCGCCCGGGCCTTCCTCCAGCCGCACCGCGAACGTCCGCCAGGCCCGCTTCTCGGCCCGCCCGTCCACGAACACGACCATGGACCCCACCGGCTCGCCCGCCTGGAACGTGGACTGATCGAAGCCCTCGATGCGCCGGGGCGGCCGCTCCATCCGCAGCAGTTCCGCCAGCCGCCCCGCCGCCCGATCCCGCACCTCGCTCTTGGCCAGGTGCTCCACCAGCAACTGCTCGGCGTTCCGCGACGCCATGCGCACCGCATCCCCCAGGGGGCCCTTCACCGCCGTCTTCACCTTGACCGGGTGCCCCGAGCGCGTCGCCAGGACCTCGGCCAGCGCCGCCAGGCCCTCGAACCCCTCGGCCGGCACCATCACGGCTTCCGGCACCGGGGCGCGCCCGTAGTACTGCAGCAGCACGCTGTCGGCGATCTCCTCCAGGGGCGCCACGACCCCGTCGATGATCACCGGCACCCGCTCGGTCAGCACGCCGCCCTCGAACCGGAGGATCGCGAAGGCCACGCTTTCGCCGGATCGCGCCACGCCCACCATGTCCGCGTCCTGGACCGTCGGCAGCACCACGGCCTGGCGCGTCAGCGCCGTCTGGATGGCCCGGACCTGGTCCCGCAGGCGCGCGGCCTCCTCGAAGTTCTCGGCCTCGCTGGCCTGCTCCATCCGGTCGGCCAGCCGCCGCCGCACCTCGTCGTATCGCCCCCGCAGGAACAGCACGACCGCGTCCACCCGCCCCCGGTATTCCTGGGCCGGTACGCTCCCCACGCAGGGCCCCAGGCAGCGCTGCATCTGGCACTCGATGCACGGCCGCGTCCGCGTGCGGAACTGAGAATCGCTGCACGTCCGCAGCCCGAAGTGGCGGTTCACCAGGGCGTGTGTCCCCCGGACCGACGTCGCCGACGCGTAGGGCCCGAAGTAGTGCGCGCCGTCGGATCGCCGTCGGCGCACCAGTTCCAGGCGCGGGAAGTTCTCGCCGGGGTCGATGCGCAGGTACAGGTACGTCTTGTCGTCCTTCAGCAGCACGTTGAAGGGCGGCCGGTGCTTCTTGATCAGCTCGTTTTCGAGGATCAGCGCTTCCTTTTCGGTGGTGGTGACCACCGTGTCGATGCGCTCGAGGATGCCCGACAGCAGGGCGACGAAGGGCCGCGGGTCGCCGGCCTTGTGGAAGTACTGCGAAACCCGCGCCTGCAGGTCCACGGCCTTCCCGATGTACACGACCTTCCCGGCGCCGTCCCGCATCAGGTACACGCCGGGCGCCCGGGGCACGTCCCCGGTCAACCGCTTCACCTGCTCTTGGGTCCACGCCATCGCGTTCACAGGGTGTCCTCTCGTCTTCGCTCCGTCAACTCCCCGCGCCTTTGGAACCCATCGCCTGCACCTGCGTGCTCGGGCGGGATTCGTTGCGCTCCCTCGTCCACGATGGCACAATCGAACGCAGTCTGACGGAAGAGCATCGTGGTGGGTCGCATCAGCGCCGTGGGGCGTCGCCTTGCCCACCAGACCGCCTGGGGCGTGCTGGGTTCCGTCGCAGCCTCCTCCGCGATCCTGGCCGTCGTGCTGCTGGTGTCGGGCATGCGGGTGGAAACGACCCATCCCGTTCTGGGGTGGGTGGCGGCGGCGGTCGCGGCCGTGGTGGCCACCACGCTGTCGGCGATGCTGGTGTACCGCCTGGTCCGGCGTCAGGTCGCCCTGCGCCTGGAAACCCTGGCCGAGGTGCTCCGCGGCGCCGAGGCAGGCGACCATCTGAGGCGCTTCCAGCCCGCGGAAGACGACGAGTTCGCCGACGTCGAACGCGCCTTCAACGCCCTGATGGACCAGTTCTCGGGTCTGGCGGCGTCGGCCCTCCACTCGGACCTCATGGTCAAGTGGGCCCAGTCCGAACTGCGCCTTCGCGAGGAACTGCTGGCGAAATCCAACGAACTGGCCGCCGTGAACGAGGCCCTGGTCCGCAAGGTCCGCGAGGCCTCGGACCTCCTGCGCATCGCCGAGGTGGCGTCGGCCAGCCTGGAGATGGGACGCCTGCTGGACCGCCTGGGCCGGACCCTGGTGGAAACCCTGGGCGTCGAGGAACTGCTGGTCCTGCTGCCCGATCCGGAATCCGGCGACATGCGGGTCCGCCATGCCGTCGGCGTCCAGGACGTCCACGTTCTGGAAGGTTCCTGGCCGTCGGACGATCCCCTGGTGCGTCGGTGCATCGAGGAGGGGGACATCCAGTACCTGCCCGACCTGTCCACCGAGCCCCTGACCGCCGACCTTCGCGGTCGCCGTCGCATCGGGGGCTCCCTGGTGGCCGTCCCCGTCCGGGGGCCCGGCAGCACCACCGGCGTGATCACCCTCCTGCGCCGGGAGGCGAGGGGCTTCGATTCCCAGGACCTGGACTTCCTGCGCCTGACCGCGCACTACGTCGCCCTGGCCGTGTCCAACGCGACGCTCTACCGGGCGACCCACGAGCGCGCCATCCACGACTCCCTGACCGGCCTGCACAACCGCGGGTTCTTCGTCGAGGCCTTTGCCCGCGAGTGGCATCGGGCGCGTCGAACGGCCGTGCAGATGTCCGTCCTGATGATCGACGTGGATCATTTCAAACTGATCAACGACAGCCACGGCCACGGCGTCGGGGACGTCGTGCTCCAGGGCGTGGCGCGGCTGCTGCGGGCCCGGGCGCGGAAGGCCGACCTCCTGGCCCGCTACGGCGGCGAGGAGTTCGTCGTGGCCCTTCCCGGAACCCCGATCGAGGACGCCGAGGCCATCGCGGAAGCCATCCGGGCCTCGGTCGAGTCCACGCCCCTGCCCGTGTCCGCCACGAACGGCGTGCCCGACGTCCACCTGACGGTGTCGGTGGGCGTCGCCTCGGATTCCCTGGCCGACGACAGCCCGGAAGCCCTGATCCGCCGGGCCGACATGGGCCTCCTCAGCGCCAAGTCGGCCGGTCGGAACCGGGTCGCGGTTCGACGGTGACGATCGCGCGGCAGGCCGGCCCGCAAGGCCGCGTCCGTTGACTTGGACCCCCCGAAGTGGTACCTCGTACCGATGGACCGGGACACGGGGAATCCGAAGGTCGAGGAACCGTGGGATCCCCTCCCACCGCCTGCCTCTGCCCGGGGTTCGGCCCCCCTCTCGTCCCCCCGCCTCCCGGACCTCCCGTCCCGCATGGTGGATCGCCCCGGACGCCTGGTCGAATGGCTGGGTCGGGTGCTGTTCCGGCACGTGAAGTTCGACGAGGCCTCGCTGGCGACGATCCACAAGGCCTGCGAGCGGGGCACGCCGGTCTACGTCCTCTATGTCCGCAGCATCCTGGACTACCTGTATTTCTGCTATGCCTTCGTCCGGTTCGGGTTGCCGCAGGTGTTCTTCGCCGAAGGGATGGACCTGCGCTGGGTCCGGCCCCGGGGAGCGCTGATGGCCCTGTGGCGCCGGCTGTTCGGCGACCGCTCGCGCCTGTCGGATGCCGACGCCCTGCATATCGGCGTCGCGAACGGCCAGCCTTGCCTGCTGGCCCTGAAACGGCCCCGGACGCTGATCCAGTGGGGCGCCGATTCCCAGGGCACGCTGCTGGCCGACCTGGTCGACGCCCAGAGGGCCACGGCGCGGCCGGTCGTCCTGGTGCCGCTGCAGGTCGTGTGGCACCAGGTTCCCGAAACCTATCGCCGATCGATCGCGGACGTCCTGCTGGGCGACCCCCAGGCGCCCGGGCCCCTGCGCAAGATGCTGTCGTTCTTCTGGAATCGTCGGCGCGCCAACGTCAGCGTCGGGCATCCCGTGGACCTCCCCGTGTTCCTGGCGAACCAGTCCGACGCCACCGACGACGCATCCGTGGTCGCCCGGCTGAAGTTCGCCCTGAACAACGAGTTCCTGCTGGGGTCCAAGGCGATCCGCGGCCCGGTGCTGAAGGGCGCCCGCCGGCTGATCGACGAGATCATGCGCACGCCGCCCCTGATCGAGGAGGTCGAGCGCCACGCCGCCCGGGAGGGCTTTGCGCCCGCCGCCGAAATGAAGCGCGTCCGCACGATCCTCCGGAAGATGGCCGCCGATTTCCGGTTCAACTGGCTGGAAGGGTTCGCCCTGTCCCTGGGCCTGTTCTTCAACCGGCTGTTCACGGACGTGACCGTGGACACGCGCGGGCTGCAGGGCATCCGGCAGGCGGCGCGCACCGGGCCGGTCGTGCTGGCCCCGGCCCACCGCAGCCACCTCGACTACCTCGTGTATTCGTGGGTGTTCTACACGCACGGCCTGATCCCCCCGCACATCGCGGCGGGCGAAAACCTGTCGTTCTGGCCGATGGGGACGGTCTTCCGGCGCTCGGGCGCGTTCTTCATCCGTCGGACCCTCCGCGGGGCCGGGCTGTACGCCCTGGCGCTGCGGCACTACGTCCGCAAGCTGCTGAAGGACGGCTACTGGATCGAGTTCTTCATCGAGGGCACGCGCAGTCGGTCGGGCAAGACCGTGTCCCCGCGGTACGGCATGCTGACGATGATCGTGGACGCGGTGGCGTCCGGGGCGACTCCCGACGCCCACCTGGTGCCGGCCGCGGTGACCTACGAGCGCGTCGTCGAAATGGCGTCGTACCAGCGCGAGTCCGAGGGGGCCGAAAAGCAGCGGGAAAGCGTCGCGACCCTGGCCCGCAGCGCGAAGGTCCTGGGGACCCGGTACGGGCGCATGTACGTCCAGTTCGACGAGCCCATCGGGATCAAGGACTTCCTGCGGCAGTCGGGGGTGCCGGTTCCCCTGGCGCCGGGCGAGGAGGTGCCGCGTCACGTCGTGCGGCACCTGGCCCACGTGCTGGCGCACCGGATCGACCGCTCCCTGCTGGTCACGCCCCAGCAACTGGTCGCCTTCGCGCTGTTGACGCATCGCAAGCGGGGCCTGGAGCGCGAGCGCCTGCTGGAGCGGGTGGGATTCCTGGTGGCCTACCTGGTGGCCCGGGGCGCCCTGCTGTCGGATCCCCTGGCCGATCCCCTGAAGGAGCGCGGCCTGCTGCCCGGCGGGCCCGGGGACCCGGCAGGACCGAAGGACGTCGCCGAGCGCGAGCGTTCCGACCTTCTGGGTGCGGCGCTGGCTCGGCCCGTGGACGAGGTGGTGCGCCTGTTCGCTCGCGACAAACTGGTCCGCCTGGGGGCCTTCGGCGAGGACTGGGTGATATCCCCGGAAGATTCGGGGCGTTCGGCCCTGGACTACCACAAGAACGGCATCCTGCACCCGTTCGTGGACGACGCCCTGATGGCGACCGCGGTCCTGAGGCTGCTGGATCGGGGGCCGGTCACGGACGCGACCCTGTCCGGGGAGGGGCGCCTGCTGTCCCGGGCCCTGAAGCTGGAATTCATCTACGCCCAGGCCTTCGACACGGCATTCGACGCCGCCCTGGCGCGGTTCCTGCGCGAGGGGCTCCTGCGGCGGCAGGACGGGATCCTGGTTGCCGACGGCGATTCCCGCGAGGCCCTCGAGTTTTTCGCCGCGGCGGTGCAGCCCTTCCTGGAGTCGTATCGCATCGCGGCCCGGGCGGCCCTGGTGACCGGCGCTCCGGCCACCGAAAAGGACCTGGTGAAGGTCGCCCTGCGTCTGGGGCGCCGCATGTACTCGGTGGGCGAGGTCGAACTGCCCGAGTCGGTCAACGCCGTGACGTTCGCCAACGCGGCGGAGTGGCTGCGGATCGAGGTGGTGTCCGGGACGGCGCCGACGCGTGCCGATGCGGCCCGGGCGTTGTTGAGGGCGGTGGAAGGCGCCGCCCGGGACGTCACGCCACCGACACCAGCCGCAGCAGCCCCGGCAGCAGGCGATGCCCCCGGAACCACCCCGTGATCTTCACGTCGCCCTGACGCAGATAGCGGTTGAACTGGCGCGTGCCCTCCCGGAACGGGCGGGGCAGGTTTCCCATCATCGGCACCTGGGACAGCCCCAGGATCGCCTCGAAGGTCCCGGTCACGCGGACCCGGACCTCCGGATCCGCGCCCGTCCGCACCCGCACCTGGCCGCCGCCGAAGACCAGCGTCGCGCCCACGGTGTCGTCGCCGCTGTGTGCCGTCACCGCCACCGCGCCGGACAGGCGATCCATCAGCCGGGCCAGTTCGGGCCGCCGAGCCAGGTTCCCCCGGATCAGTTCCGCCAGGATGCTGGCGATTCCGGCGGCCTCGTCCTCGGTCCCCTCGATCACGACACGCTCGTCCATCGGATCTCCCGGGGGGCATCGTGCCCCTCGCGTTCGGTGGTGGTGCACAGGGAAGGTGGTTCCGTCAGCCTTCGCCGTTCCAGGCGGCCTCCCAGACCGGCAGGACATCCTCGCCGGAGGTGACCGGTCGGGCGTTGTAGATCAGCGAGGCGTCGAACAGCGTCGCGTCGGCCAGTTCGCCCAGGGCGTCCCGGGGGACCCCCACGTCCTTGAACCCGCCGGGCAGGCCCAGGGACTTGGCGAAGGCGTAAATCGCGCCGGCCAGACGGTTCGCCAGGGCCTCGTCGGACCCGGACGAATCGACGCCGAAGGCCTCGGCCACCTGCCGGTACACGTCCGGGCAGGCCAGCGCGTTGTACCGCACGACCGCGGGCATCGCGATGGAGTTGGCGAGGCCGTGGTGTACGCCGAAGCGGGCGCCCACGGTGTGCGAGATGGCGTGGACCAGGCCGACCTGGGCGTTGGAAAAGGCCGCGCCGGCCATGGTGGAGGCGATCAGTTGCCGCCCCCGGGCCGCCACGTCGCCGGGCGTCTTGACGCAGGTCGGCAGCGCCGCCCGGACCTCGCGGATCGCGTGCAAGGCCAGGGCGTCGGCGATGGGCTGGCGCTGCATCGAGTGCAGGGCCTCCAGGGCGTGGGACAGGGCGTCCATGCCCGTCGCCGCCGTCAGCCCGGCGGGCAGGCCCACGGTCAGCACCGGGTCCAGGATCGCCGCGTCGGGCAGGATGTTGTAGTCGCCGAACAGCAGTTTCCGGTGGGATTCTGCGTCCTTGATGACGGCGACGTAGGTCACCTCGGACCCCGTGCCCGCCGTGGTGGGCAGCACCACGTGGGGGGCGGCCTTCCGGGTCAGGTTCTGGAAGCCCTCGTGGTCCCGCAGGCTGCCGCCCTCGCGCAGGAGGATGGCGATGCCCTTGGCCGTGTCGATGACGCTGCCGCCGCCCACGGACACGACGCCCGTGGCGCCGCCTTCCCGGGCCTTCGCCGCGCCCGCTTCCACCGCGGCCACCGACGAATCGGGGGGAACGTCCAGGAACTCGACCGCGACGCGGCGTCCCAGGGCCTTTCGCACCCGGGCCACGACGTCCGTCTTTTCGGCCAGGACCCGGTCGGACACCAGGACCACGCGCTGCATCCCCAGCCGGTCGCATTCCTGGGCGGCCTCGGATACCGAGCCGGCACCGTAGGTCACGCGGGTGGGGAAGGCAAAGACGAAGGAACTGTCGGCATCGTACGACATGGGGCCTCCTGCGGGACCGCCCGCGGACGGACGGGCCGATGAGGGTGGGACGGGCGCGGACCCGTCAGTCGTCCGGGAACTCGGTGGCGACGCGGCCGGCGGACTCGACCAGCGCCTTGCTGGCATCCACGAACCGGACGATCGTCGGCAGGTCGCCCTTCAGGCGCAGCTTGCCCTGGAGCATCCCCGTGATGGGGTCCAGTTCCTTCCGGATGACCTGCTTCCACCGGGAATACTCGCCCGTGATGCAGAAGGGGGCCTTGAGGGCCTCGGCCGCCGGCACCAGGCGCGCCTCGCGGCAGACGCCCTTGTGGAGGTCCAGCCAGATGCCCGCGTCCTCTTCCAGGCCGAGGTCGGGCTTGGCCTTGCAGATCAGCGAAACGACGCCCTTGTCCCAGTTGGCGCCGCCGACCTTGTAGGCCGGGTTTCCATTGATCGCATCCTGGTACAGCGCGACCCACTCCGCAGACGGAAAGCGTGCCATGGAATTCCTCCCTGTTGATGTTGCAGACGCGAAATCGATGGTAGGCGCGGGCCCTGGACGTGTCAAACGGCGGAGGCGCGTTCGAGGTATTCCAGTAGGGTTCGGGCGGCAAACCCGGTCCCCCCCCTGGGCCCCAGGGCATGCTCCTTTTTCAGGAACGAGGGGCCGGCGATATCCAGGTGCGCGTGTGCGTGCCCGTCGGTGAAGTCCGACAGGAACAGGGCGCCCTGGGTGGCGCCGCCCCAGCGTTCGCCGACGTTCTTGAGATCCGCGATGTCGCTGTGCAGTTGTCCGCGGAGCGCCTCATACATCGGCAGTCGCCACAGGTCCTCGCCCGCCCGGGCCCCGGCGTCCAGCAGGGCCCCGGCCAGGGCGTCGTCGGTCGTGAAGACCCCGGCCGCGTGCTCGCCCAGGGCCACCACGCAGGCGCCCGTCAGCGTGGCGACGTCGATGACGCGCCCCGCGCCGCGGCGGATGGCCAGGGTGATCGCGTCGGCCAGGACCAGGCGTCCCTCGGCGTCGGTGTCGACCACCTCGACGGTGCGGCCGGACAACGACGTGATCACGTCGCCCGGGCGCATCGCGTTCGAGCCCACCAGGTTGTCCGCCACGGCCAGCCACCCGTCCACCGCCACGGGGACGCCCAGGCGGGGCAGGGCCAGCATCACGGCCAGGACCGTCGCGGCGCCCGCCATGTCGCCCTTCATGTCGTCGATGCCGCCCCGGGGCTTGAGGTGCAGGCCGCCCGCATCGAAGGTGACGCCCTTGCCCACCAGGGCGATGGGTGCGCCGACGGCCCCCGTCGGCCGCCAGGACAGGCGGACCAGGTAGGGCCCGTCGGTCCCCCCGGCGCCCACGGCCAGCAGCAGGCCTGCGCCCAGGGTCGCCAGCGCGTTCCGGTCCAGCACTTCGACGTCCAGGCCGGCCGCCAGCCCCGCGGTCCGGGCGTGTTCCGCGAAGGTGCGGGGCGTCAGGTCGGCGGCGGGCGTGTTCACGAGGTCGCGGACCCCCAGCACCGAGGACGCGTGGACGTCGGCGCGGACCAGGGTGGCCGTCGCGCCGGGCAGGTCGATGGCCGACGTCAGCGTCCACGCGGTCGGCGTCGGATCGTCCCGATCGCGCGTGCGGTAGCGATCGAAGGCGTAGGCGCCCAGCCGGAGCCCCACGGCCGCCGCGGCCAGGGCGTCCGCGCCCTCGGCAGGGAGGACCAGCGTGGCGGACGCGGTTCGCGGCGTGGCCAGGCGGGCGGCCCGGGCCGCGAGGGCCTGGATTCGCGACAGGGACAGATCCCCGGCCTTCCCCGCCCCCAGGAATGTGATCCGCGATGGGTGGCTGGTGATTGAGGGCGTCAGCGTCAGTTCCGATTCGAAGCGCCCCGTGAAGGCTTCCCGTTCGGCCAGGCGTCCCGGGAATCCGTTCAGGGCGGCATCCACCTCGGCAAACCGGGGATCGCCGGCCAGGCCGCCTTCCAGGACAGGAACGACCAGCAGGTCCGGGGCCCCGGCAAGTGGCGCACCGGCCCGGTACGTGACGGAAATCACGCGCATGGATCGACCTCCCCCGCAGTTTTCGTTCGGTGCGATGCGCTCAGCCTACTCCAGGAAAGCGTGCGCTGTCGAGGTCGATCCGGCGGGGAAGGGGGGAAAACGCGTCTCATTGATCGGCCCGAGACGACTCCGGCTCCGGCGAGAGATTGCTGCGCAATCCGCTCGCCTACACCTGCGTGCTCGGGCGGCCCCTGAAAACCGGAGAGGATCGGGAGACTATTGACAGAGGAGGCCGCCACGGCGCATCTTTGGGCGCTTGCCTGGATCCAAGGAATCGGCGGTCCGTACGGCAAGCAGTTGTCTTGAGGTAGGGCCATGTCATCCATCCGGAGCCTCCTCCGCAGACCCACCCGGCCCGATCTGCCGTGGATGCTGCCCGAGGACGAGTTCCGGCGCCTGCTGGAGCGCGAGCGCGCCCGGGCCGAGCGGAACCGACGTTCCTTCTCCGTGGTCGAACTGGAAACGGCCGCCGCTTCCGTGCCGCTGATCGTCCGGGTGCTGGACCTGCTGAAGAACCGCCGTCGCCTGACGGACGACATCGGGTGGATCCGCAAGGACGCCATCGGGGTCCTGCTGGCCGAAACCGACGGGGCCGGGGCGGCCAGCTACCTGGAGGACATCCGGAAACTGCTGGCCAAGGCGGAGTGCGCGCTTCCGGCCCGGTTGTTCGTGTACGAAGGGGACGCGTTCGACGGCGGGAACCTCGGGTTTGAACGGCGCCGCCCCGGCGAGACGCAATCGGCCTTCCGTCGCCGGGCCCAGGATCGGCAGGATCCCTCGGCGCCCCCGCCCTCGTGGCCTCCCCGGACTCCGGCGGATGGCCCGCCGCCGCCCGCGGTCCCGGCAGGGGACGGCGGGAACCGCGGCGCGATGCCCGTGCCGACCGACCGGCAGCCCGACTCCGATCCGGACGGGGAACCCCCTGCGACCTTCGGCCCGGAAGCCGGTGTGGCCGACATGCAGGACCTGTTCCAGCAGCCCCTGCCCTGGTGGAAGCGCGCGACGGACGTCGTCGGGGGGTGGCTCCTCCTGGTGGGCATTTCGCCCGTGCTGCTGCTGATCGCGGTGCTGGTGAAGGCGACCAGCCGGGGGCCGATCATCTTCCGTCAGTGGCGGGCGGGCCGCGGGGGCCAGCCGTTCCTGTTCTACAAGTTCCGGACGATGATCGACGGCGCCGACGCCCTGAAGGAGGGACTTCGGGCGTCCAACGAGGTTTCGGGCCCGGTGTTCAAGATGCGGCGGGACCCCCGCGTGACGGCGCTGGGGCGGGTCCTGCGGCGATCCAGCCTGGACGAACTGCCCCAGTTGTGGAACGTCATCAAGGGCGACATGTCGCTGGTGGGCCCCCGTCCGCCGACCCTGGACGAGGTGCCGAAGTACCTGGACTGGCAGCGTCGCCGCCTGGACCTGACGGGCGGCATCACGGGGCTGTGGCAGGTCAGCGGCCGGAACGACGTGTCCTTCGAGGAGTGGATGCGGATGGACATCCGCTATTCGCGGACCCGGTCGCCCATGAACGACCTTCGAATCCTGCTCAGGACCATCCGCGCGGTGGTGACGGGCCGCGGCGCTTCGTAGACGACGCGCCCGCCGGTTCAGCGGCCCGCGCGACGCCGCCGGATCACCCAGCGGACCAGCAGCGCCGCCACCACCAGGCCCACCACGATCCAGGCGACCAGCCCGAAGGCCTGGAAGGCGGACTGGATCCGATCCAGGTTCGCGCCCAGGGCCACGCCGGCGGCCACCAGCAGGGCGTTCCACAACAGGGCGGAAATCCCGGCGAAGAACATCACCCGGCCGAACCGCATGCCCCCCATTCCCGCCGCGACGAACAGGAACGCCCGGATGCCCGGGAGGAAGCGGTTCAGGACGATGGCCACCTCGCCCCACCGGGCGAAGGCCCGGGAGGAGCGCTCGGCCCCGTCGAGTGCCTGGCGGACCAGGGAGGATCGGGCCAGGCGGGAGGCGAACCGCGTGGGCGGCGCATCGATGTCGTTGGACCGGGCCAGCAGGACGCCCACCCGGAAGTCGATCGCCGCCCCGGCGAGGCTGCCGGCGAGGGTGGCGATGAACATCCCGGGCAGCGACAGCCCCGAGGTCACGACCAGGACCGCCCCGGCCACCGTGACCGTGTCGCCCGGAAAGGGCGGAACGATGTACTCGACCAGCGACGCCAGGGCCAGCACCAGCAGGGTGACCCCCGGGTTCGCGCCGGCCAGCAGGGAGACTGCCTCGATCAGGGACACGCTACCCCTCGGATTTGATTCGGTTCCCTCGACGCCGTATACTACCATGCCTTTCCCGTTCCGGCGGGAAGGCGGAAGGACGATTCCAATTTCCGCCGGAGCCGGAGTCGACTCGGGCCGTTGAATGGCGCCGCCCGAGCACGGAGGCGCAGGCGATGGGTTTCCGCAGGAAACTCTCGCCGGAGCCGGAGTCGACTCGGGCCGGTTGATAGATCCCTGGGAACCGGGAGTGCATGGTGGGGCGCGCAGGGGCGACAGTCGGACTGGTGGCGCGGGCTGCCACCGCCCTGGCGCTGATCTGCGCGGTCCGCACCGCGACCGCCGCGCCCTGCGACGCCCCCGACCCGACCCCCCTGTACCGGACGGATCCCGGGTTTGCGAAGGCCCGGACCGCCGCCCTGGCAGGGCGTACCGACGAGGCGCTGGCCCTGCTGGAGGCCTGGCGGGAAACCCCCGGGGCGCCTCCGGGGGCCCTGGTGGACTGGATGGCGGGACGGTGGCTGGAGGATGCGGCCCGGCCGGCCGAGGCCCTGCGGCGGTTCATGTCCGTCACCGGTTCGCCGCTGGACGACGACGCCCGCCTGCGCGAGGGACGGCTGCACCTGCAGACCGGCGACCTGGCCCGGGCGCGTGCGGCGTTTGCGGGTATTTCCCCTGCGTCCAGGCACTGGGCCGGGGCGCGCCTGGCGCTGGCCGAGGCCCTGGTTCGGGAAGGACGGGCCGGGGCCGCGCGGGTCGTGCTGTCGGACCTGATGCGGGATGATCTGCCGTCCGATCAGCGGTCCGGCGCGACCCTGGCCCTGGTGCGGGCGCTGGCAGCCCAGGGGGACGTCGAGACGGCCCGGCGCCTGGCCCGGGCCGCCTGGCTGGAAACCGCGCCGGGTTCCGCCGGCACGGACCTGGCCCGGGAACTGGCCGTCCGGGGACGGCCCCTGACGACGCTGGACGAGTACCTCCGGACCCTGATGAAGGCGGATCCCCGGGACGCGGCGCGGATCGCCCGCTGGGCCCGGACGCACCGGAAGGATGCCGACGCGCTGGACCCCGGGCTGGCGGACCTGGCCCGGGGGATCGCGATCCAGGGGGATCCCCGGAACCGCGACGCGACGCTGCAGGCCCTGGAACGCGCCGAAGGGCTGGCCCTGAACGCGACGCTGGGCGCCGTGGCCGCCTACGAACGGGGCGACGTGCTGGTGAACGGCGGGGACGACCGGGCGGCCCGTGTGCAGTTCCTGGCTGCCTACGACCGGGACCCGGGCGGTCCCCTGGCGGCCGACGCGGCCTTTTCGGTGGCGCGATGCGCGGCCCGAACCGGCGACCCGGCGGGGGCCGTGGCGATCCTGGATCGCGTGTCCGCGGCCGACCCGCCCCTGGCGCCGGACGTCCGGGTGCGGTGGGAAGCGGCGCTGGCGTGGATGCTGTCCGGGCGGACGGACCCGGCGCTGGCGGCCCTGGACCGGATCCTGACGCGGCTGGATCGGGGCGAGGGGCTACCCTACGGGTCGGCCGAGCGTGCCCGGTACTTCCGGGGCGTGCTGATGCTGTCCGCCGGGCACCGGGACCTGGCGCTGGCCGACTTGCGGCGCGTTGCCCGGAACGACCCCCACACCTGGTACGGCGTCCTGGCCCGCGAACGCTTGTCCGAGGCGGGGGACACGCCGCCGCCGCCCTACCGGGATCCGACCTGCCAGGCATCCCGGGGGCCCGTGTGGCTGTGGCGCCTGGGGTACCGGGAGGAGGCCCGCGCCGAGATGTCCGCCCGGGCGTCGGCGGGCCTGCTGGACGAGGCATCGGCCCGGGTGCTGGCGCATCTTCTGGCCGATCCGTCCCTGGGCGAGGCCCGGGCGCGCGTCCGGGACTACCTGCGGGGACCCCGGGCCGAAGGGGACCAGTTCCTGGTGGACGCCGCCTATCCCCAGCCCTTCGGGGGCGAGGTGGCGACGGCCACGGCGGAATCCGACCTGGATCCGGCGCTGGTCTACGGCGTCATGCGGGTCGAAAGCGCCTTCCATCCCAGGGCCCGGTCGCCGAAGGGCGCCGTGGGCCTGATGCAGTTGCTGCCGGCCTCGGCCCGGCGCGTGGCCCTGTCGGTCCTGGGCGATCGCAAGGTGGCCGGCGGGCTGTGGCGCCCGGCCAACAACGTCCGCCTGGGGACCGCCTACCTGTCCACGCTGTCGCAGCACTTCCGGGGCCACGCGCCGCTGGTCCTGGCGGGCTACCACGCGGGGCCCGGCGCGGCCCGGCGGTTCCATCGCACGCTGGGGGCCCTGCCCACGGACCTGTTCGTGGAGGCCCTCCCGTACGCGGCGACGACGACCTACGTGAAGCGCGTCGTGGCCTACGCGGCGGGATACCGGGCGCTGCTGGACGACGGCACGCGCGGGCCCCTGGTCGTGCAGCCGCATCCCCCGACGTCCCTGGGGCCGTTCATGGAGCCCCGTCGCCCCGAACCGCGGGTCGTCGTGCCCGCGTCGAAGTCGGTCGCCCGCATCCCCTGATCGCGAAAAGACGGCAAATCCCCCCCTTGAGAACACGTGTCGTGCGACGTTTTCTTGCCCCCCCGAAATTCGGCAATCTACGATCGGTGCTCGCACAGACCTGACATGGTGAGCATGACAACGACCCCCCCGGAAGTTCGCGGGAAGATGCGCCTGGGGATCCGGGTGGCCGCCCTGGCCCTGCCGATCGTCGCCTGCTACCAGGCCGTCGAGGCGCCTTCCTGCCGGACCGTGGCCGACTGTCCCTCGGGCCAGGGGTACGCCGCGTGCGAGGACGGCTACTGCTTCACGCGGGGCCACTGCGACGGCAAGGCGCCGGTGGCCGGCGACGGGTGCTGCGCCGTGACCGAGGGCGACCGCACGCCCGACACGGATTGCCTGGTGGCCGACCTGGACCTGGGGTGCCGGGACCCGGCGGGCCCCGTGGCGGATGCCCTGGGCGGCCTGTTCGTGACGTGCCGCTCCGTGGATGCGATGGGCATTTCGACCGTGGTCCTGAAGCGCATCGATCCCTCCGGGACGATCGGATCCCCCGAGGTCGTGGGGCCGGCGTCGGCGATCCTGCCGCCGCTGGTCAGCCGCGGGACGGACGTGTACGTCGCGTTCGCCGGGGGCGTCGTGCGGCGTGACGGCGCGACGGGCGTTCTGACCAGACTGGAATCGGAATCCCCCGTCGGCGGGCTGGCGTCCACGGGCGACGGCGACGGCTTCCACTCGGTGGTGGGCTGGCCGACGGCGTCGGGGGACATCGTGCTGTACGACGAATTCGTGGCGGCCACGCAGGTCTTCACGGCGGGGCCCACGGTGCCCGGAACGACCGGCGTGTTCCCGCCGACCGTGTCGTCCAGCGGACGGCGGATGTACGTGCTGTGGCACGACGGGACGCTGCATTCGATAGAAACCGCGACGACCCCCCGGGGCGCCGTGTCCTCGATGGTCCTGCCGGCGCACCCGGTGGCGCCGCCGGTGGAGGTGGACGGGCGGATCTTCGTGGCTCTGGAAGGGGGGACGCTGGTCGCCCTGGCCGAGCGGCGGCCCGACTTCCAGAAGGTCTGGGACCTGTCCCTGGGCGGCGAGGTCGCCGGCGGCCTGCTGGTGGACCCGACGGGCGCCGTGACGGCGGTCCTGGCGTCCGGGGACGTGGTGGTCGTCCGGGACCTGGTGGACCGCGGATCGCTGGTGGGACGGGGGAACTTCGGGGGCGCGGTGGGCGGCCTGTACCCCTTCCTGGGCGCGGCGCCCCGGGTGGTGGCGGTGACGGCCGAGGGCACGGGCGTGACGTCGCTGCGGCGGCAGGACGACGGCGGCGGCGTGACGTTCGACGCGGGGCTGTCCTTCGGGATCCCCGTGGCGATCGTCGGCGCCCCGCTGCTGATCGGGCGGCAGGTGTGGATGGTCACCGGGTCCCAGCGCCTGGTGGCGTGGCAGTTCCCCGACGACCTTCCGGCCGGCCGCTTCGTGCGGGCCGGGGCGGACGCGGGCGGTACGGGGCGGACGACGGCTGCGGTTCCGTGAGGTCGCCCCCGCATGCAGGTGCGGGCGGGCGTGGTGCGCAGCGTTCAGAATTCGTGGGGGACCGACAGGAAGAAGGGAGAGGCGACGTGGGCATGCGACAGCTTCGGGTGGTCGGCCTGGTGTTCTGGATCGCCGGGTGCGGCGGGTCCTCGGTGTCGGGCGATGGCGGTTTCAATGACCTGGTCGCGGACGCGCCCGACGTGGTGGCGGACAGCGGACCGGTGTGTCGAGTTGCAGCGGACTGCACGGCACTGGACCCGGGCCCGTGCGGTCGCGTCGCCTGTTCGGCGGCCGGCGTGTGCGAGATCCGAGCGGATGCGGGACGCGAAGGCCTCACTTGCGACCCGGGGGATTTGTGTGCGGTGGGCGGCGCGACCTGCCGCTCCGGGGCCTGCGTGCCTGCCGGCAGGAAGACCTGCCTGGAGCGGGCGTGCCTGTCGGGCCGGTGCGACGAGGCGTCCGGCGAATGCCGCTACGAATCCCTTCCGGACGGCCAGGCCTGCGAGGGTGACGGGAATTCGTGCACCCCGGACCAGTGCGTCGGCGGGTCCTGCCAGGCCGGGCCAAACGGGTGCCAGTGCGGGAAGGATTCGGACTGTCCGGCGCCCGCCGACAAGTGCATGGCCGACCTGCGGTGCGACCTGGGCAGCAGCCGGTGCGTCCCGGCGGCCGAGGGGCCCCGGTGTTCGCAGCCTGCGGACCCCTGCCGCGTGGCGTCCTGCGATGCGGCGACGGGCGATTGCGTCCAGCGGTCGCTGCCGGACCAGACCGAATGCGATCCATCCACGGTGTGCCACGGCGTCGGGACCTGCCTGGCCGGAATCTGCCAGCGGCCGGTCCGATGCGCCGATGACGACCCCTGCACGAACGATCTGTGCGATCCGACCAGCGGGGCGTGCACCTTTGCGCCATCGACGGGTGGGTCCTGCAGCGACGGCGATCCCTGCACCGTGGACGACGTCTGCGCCGGCGGCGCCTGTGCGCCCGGGACCGCGCGGGACTGCGACGACGGCAACCCGTGCACCCAGGATGCCTGCGTTCCGGGACAGGGATGCACATGGACGCCCCTGGCGCCGACGACCCCCTGCGACGACGGTTTGCGATGTACCACGGACGACGTGTGCGGCGTGGCAGGCATCTGCGCGGGTACGCCTAGGATGTGCGACGACGGGAATGTCTGCACCCGGGACGCCTGTGACGGCGCCACCGGGTCGTGTGTGGCGGAACTGCTCAGCGACATCCCGTGTGACGACGGTCACGCGTGCACCGTCGGGGATGCCTGCCGCACGGGCCTGTGCGTTCCGGGCGCCTGGGTCCGCGCCTGCTGCGAGGCGAACGCCGACTGCGATGACGGCGATGCCTGCACGTTCGAGCAATGCAGTGGCGGCACCTGCTCCTGGGCGGATGAACCTGCGAACCTGTGCGCCCCCCAGGCACCTTACACGGGCTGCGGCGCCTCGTGGTGCCGGGCCGCGGACGGGGGGTGCGAAGCACTGGACCTGCGCATGCCGCGGCGCCTGGTTGCGTGGGATCTGCGGGTCGGCGGCGCGACGCCGGGCTTCCGGTGGAGCGGCGGGTCGGGGGAGCGGCGGGCTGAGGGTGCCGGCCCCGTGTCGGGGTCTGCCGGGGCATCGTTCCGGCTGCCGGCGCGACGGATGCCGGCGGGCTTGGCGGTGCTGGTCCTGGATCTGGGCGCGTCGGCCTGCGGCGCGGTGGATCTGTACCGCGAAGGCACGGCGGTCCCGGCCGCCGAGTGCGGGGTGGTGGATGGACGCACGCGAGCGGCGTGGTCCTGGCCCGTGACCGGCGCGCCGCTGGACCTGACGGTTCGGATGGAGGCCGAGGCCGTTGTTGCCAAGGTCGACCTGTACCTCTGGGCGCTGGGCACGTGCCTTCCGCTGGGGCCGCTGCTGGTTGCGGAGGGGGTGGGGTATTCCGAGTTGGCGATGAATTCTGGCCCAGGCGGAATCTCTGCATCCTATCTTCAGAACGATGCTGTGAAAGTGATTGCATATTCGGCAGATACCGGGGTTGGGACGACTCAGTCGGTTTCTCACGAACCGGTTCTGGTCCAAGCGCCGTACTTCGCAATCTCGCTTGTTGCTACCCCAGATCGCGGGCTAGCGTTGGCATACGGTGGCTCCAAGGAAAAAGTAGTCGTTGTGCACCTCAAGAATGACGGTTCTCCGCTGACGAGGGTAGTCCTCCCTCCAACAGTTCCTTCCGACGGGGAAAAGTGGTTTGAACCGTCGATCGTGAGAACTCCAAGCGGCACCAGTTGGATGGCGTGGTCGGCTTCCGAGGGAGGTTCCACAGACTTTAACCTTGGTATCAATGAGTTCTCCCTCCAGAACAACACCCCCACCTTCCCCACCCCCGGCGTCCTCCTCAACACCGACACGGCCGGCATCCAACGCCGCCCCCGCCTGGCGGCCGTCGGCTCCACCGGCGTCGCGGCCTGGATCTCGGAACAATCCGGCCCCCTGAACCGCGTGATCCTGCGCCGCCTGGATGCCGACGGGACACCGATTGGCGACGAGGTGGTGGTGGACGAGGGAACGGACGCCATCCGGGACATCGGGCTGGCTCCCGTCGGCCCGGACCGGGTCGCCTGGGTCGTCGAGCGCGATGGCGGCGTCCTTCGGGGGGGAATCCGATCGGCCGCGGACCTGTCGCGAATCCAGGACACAGCCTTCCCCTCCGAAACGATCGCGCGTCGCTACTCCCCGGACCTGGCAGTCCTGGGCGACAGGGCCCTCCTGGCTTCGGCGGGGTTCGCGGGTACCCTGGGCTTCGTCACGTTGGCCACCCTGGACGGCCAGGGGGTCCTGGGACCCGAGGTCACTGTGTCGCCGCGGGTCGAAAAGAGTTCGGCTTCGCCCGCGGTGGCCGGACTGGATCCCTACTGGGCGATGGTGGCCTGGTACGACGGGACCGACGAGCGCCCGTCCGGCGTGTACCTGGCCCTGACCGCCCCGACGTGCATCCACGGTGCCATCGATTGCACGGACTACGCGGCGCCCGCGGTGTGCGTCGGGTTCGGACCCACCGGCTACGTGCCCCTGCCCGGCGCGACGACGTGGTGTCAGTGACGAAGTCCCTGTGGACGTTGAGGAGGCCGCCGTGGAAGCGACGACGAACCGTACCCGACTCCCTGCCATTCCTCGTCCCGAACTCTTCCTCTCCCACCCGGCAGTCCTCCTCCTCGTCCTGGCTGCGGCCTGCGGCGGCGGGTCCGCGTCCAACGTGGGACCCGGGAACGGCGAGTGCCTGCGCGACGACGACTGCAACGATCGCGTCGACTGCACCGACGATGTCTGCGGCGTTTCGGTGAACGGCGTGCGCCGCTGCGAGCACGTCCCGCGGACCGATCGGTGCGCCGCGGGCAGCGAATGCCTGGCCGAATCGGCCCTGGGGGCGGGATGCATCGAGCGGGTCGCCCTGTGGTGCGCGGGCCGCGGCGAGGGCGTCGCCTGCACGCCGGACGATGCCTGCGCCCAGGGGGGCGGGGCCTGCCAGAACGGCCGGTGCACCTATGCGCGCACGGAATGCGCCCCCGCCGTGTGCCTGGAATCCCGCGGGTGCAGCGCCTCCACCGGTCGGTGCGAATACGGGCCCCAGCCCGACGGGACTGCCTGCGACACCGACGGCCTGGCCTGCTCCTCGGAGGAATGCACCGACGGCCAGTGCGGGGTCCGGGCCACCACCTGCCAGTGCGCGCAGAAACAGGACTGCCCGCCAGTCAGCGACAAGTGCCACGTGGCACCCCGGTGCGTGAACGGCGCCTGCGTGTACGACCCGGTCGAATGCCCGACCGCCGAATCCTGCAAGCAGTTTGTCTGCGACCCGGCCGATGGCGAATGCGTCGGCCAACCGATCCACGAGGGGGAGCCGTGCGACGACCACCTGGCCTGCACCCAGGACGATGCGTGCCACGGAGGCCGCTGCTATGGCGGCGCACGGGACTGCCAGCCGGGTTCCTGCCGGACCTCCTCGTGCGCCGAGCCTGCGGGGTGTGCGTATGTTTCGCGGCCGGACGACGGGTCCTGCGATGACGGCGACCCCTGCAACGGCCCCGACGCCTGCCTGGGTGGCGTGTGCCGGGTGGTGGGACCGGCCCTGGACTGCGACGATGGCGATCCCTGCACCGCCGACGCCTGCCGTCCGCTGGACGGGGTGTGCGTTCATGCCTACGTGCCCAACTGTTGCGGCAACGGTGTTCCGGAACTGACCGAACGGTGCGATCCGGGTCCTGCCCCGTCCCCTCTCTGCCGATCCTGCGGCTACGCCGTGGCGGACCTGACCGACATGGGCAGCGCGCCGGCCGTGGCGTGGTCGCCGGCCGGGCGCCAGGGCCTCCTCGCCTGGGAGGAATCGCGCGATGGGTCGATGATCCTGAAGGTGCGGCCGCTGGATGCCAGCGGTCGGATGGGCGAACCGGTGCCGCTGCCGGGGATCGCGCCCGGGAGCCACGGTCGTTTCCACCCGGCGCTGGGCACGCTGTCGGAGGGCCGCTTCCTGCTGGCCTTCTACACGGGGGACGGCGTCGCACTGCGCCTGCTCGGCCCGGGCGGCGCGGTCCTGGGCCAGGCCGAAATCCCGGAAGCGATCGAAGAGGATGAAATCCCGGGTAGCGAATTGGTGATCGGAACGATGAATGGCGTCGCGCTGCTGGCCTGGCAGGTGCTCCACGAGGTCAGCGGCAACGAGTTTGGCCAGGTCCGGGCCGCCTGGGTGATCACGGCGAACGATTCCCTGCTGTCGGCCGAGCCGGTCACGTTGAGCGGCGATCCGGCCGCCTACGAGTCCAGCCGCCTGGGTACGATCTGCATGGGTGCCGACGGCGCGCTGGTGACCCTGACCTTCCGGGGAGGGAGCCATACGCGGCAGCAGGCCGTGTACCATGGCACCGATGGCAAGGTCCTGGTCCCCCAGGTCCTCGCCGACTATTCCGACGAACTTCCCATGGCGCCCTGTTGCGCCACGACGCCCGCCGGGACCTTCCTCGCCGCAGCCCTGCGGCCCGTGACGACCGGGGAACTGCATGGGTTGGACGTGTCGATCACGGCCCTGGACGCGACCGGGGTCCCGACGGGGACGCCCTGGTCCCTGGTCCAGTCCCTGATCGTCCCGAAGGCGTACATGGATCTGGTGTATCCCGTGTTCTCCTCCCTGGATCGCTGGGGGGACGGGTACCTGTTCGTGACCACCTGGGCCCGGGGCGTGTCCATGAACACCACCGACAGCCTCAGTCTGCAGGCCGTCGCCACCTCCGGAGTTCCCGGTTCCGCCGGCCTCCCCTTACCGGTCGAAGGCGCATCGGATGGCTTCACGGTGGGTCTGGACGTGACGGCGGGCCCCGACGGTGCGATCCTCATGGGGTGGCACCGCCAGGAGGTCCTGGACATCCAGGGGGCTCCGGGCGTCGTCCGGGCGCGGTTCCTGGCCCCGCCGTAGGGGGCGCCGCGCGCATCGGTGCACGAGGAGGCCTTCCGTGAAACTGACCTTCATCGGCCACGCCTGCTTCCTGGTGGAGTCCGACGCGGGCCTGCGGATCCTGCTGGATCCGTACCTGCCGGGCGCCTTCGGGGGCAAGATGGGCCTGCGGCCGTTCCTGGAACCGGTGGACATCGTCGTGTCCAGCCACGAGCACCTGGACCACAACTACGTGGACCCGGCCTTCGGGACGCCGGACATCGTGAAGTCCGCGACCCGGGCTCGCGGCGTCCAGTTCCGTGGCGTCCGCCTGCCTCACGATGACGAGGAGGGGTTGCGCCGGGGTTGGGTGACGGGCTTCAGGTTCGAGGTGGACGGGATTTCCGTGGTGCATCCCGGGGACCTGGGGCGGCCGCCGCACCCGGCCGAGGCAGCGGTCCTGGCGCCGGTGGACGTGCTGCTGCTGCCGGTGGGCGGAACCTTCACGATGGGGCCGGCGGCTGCCGTGCGGGCGGTCGAAACCCTCCGTCCCCGCGTCGTCATCCCCATGCACTACCGCTGGCCCACCGTGGACCTGCCCCTGCTGCCGGTCGAGGACTTCCTGGTCCAGGCGAACGCCCGGCACTGGCTGGTCGAGCGCATGCCAGCCCATCCCCTGACGCTGCGCCGGGCGGATCTGCCCATGACCCCGCAGATCCTGGTCCTGCAGCCTACCCACTGACCCGGAAATGGGGACAGACACCGATTTCGCGCGGAAATGGGGACAGACACCGATTTCGCGAAAATGGTGTCTGTCCCCATTTTTCACGGCGGGACGTGCGCGATGTAGGGCAGGTTGCGGTAGCGCTGCTCGAAGTCCAGGCCGTAGCCCACCACGAAGCGGTCCTCGATCGTGAAGCCCACGTAGTCCAGCGGCACGTGCTTGCGGGTGTTCGACGGCTTGTGCAGCAGGGTGCAGATCCGCACCGAGCGCGGCTGGCGGGCGATGAAGGATTCGCGCAGGAAGGACAGCGTCAGGCCGCTGTCCACGATGTCCTCCACCACCAGCACGTCCTTGTCCACGATGGGCTTGGACAGGTCCTGGGTGATCTGCACGACGCCGCTGGACGTTGTGGCGTCGCCGTAGGACGACAGCCCCAGGAAGTCCATGGATAGCGGCAGGTCGATCTGGCGCACCAGGTCCGACAGGAACAGCACCGCCCCCTTCAGGACGCCCACGACCACCAGGTCGCGGCCGCGGTAGTCCTGCGTGATCTTCGCGCCCAGTTCGCGGATCCGCGCCTGCAGATCGGCTTCGGGAATCAGGATTTCGAATTTCTCGGCGCCCTGCATGACAATTCCCCCTGAAAGGCCCTACCGCAACGCGTTGTTCAGCACCTCGCCCAGGCCGCCGGCGCCGGGCACGATGTAGTCGTGGTCGTCCAGCCCCTTTTCCCGGTCCCAGTCCAGGCCCGGCGCCTTGGCCAGCACGTCGGCCGGCGACAGGCCGCGGTCCACGCGCCAGCAGTAGACCTCCAGTTCGGGGGCGTCCCGCGCCACCCGTTTCAGGAACTCGGGCGTGACGATCAGGTTCATGCTGATCCACCGGGCGGCCCGGCCCTCGCCGTTCTGGCGGTACCAGCGCACGACCTCGGTCAGCGAACTGCCCGTGGCGCCCATCGGATCGGGGAACAGCAGGATCTTGCCTTCGGTGGGCCCCCCGACCTTCGTGCCGGAAATCGCCGCGCCCGTCACCGCGCCCGCCGCGTCGGTCGTGCGGTTCATGATGATATGGTCCTGGCGCACGCCCGACGGGTCCAGCACGGTCGACAGCAGTTCGAAGCACACCAGGGACGGCTTGATGCCCGCCCGGGCCAGGTCCACCGTCACGACCTCGGTGGTCGGGTCCAGCAGTTCGCTGCGGTACTCGGCGCCCATGCGGGTGCGCACCGTCCGGATCTTCTTGGGGAAGCAGTCGTTGATGCACGCCCGAACCAGGCCGTCGTACAGCGACTGCAGCAGCCAGTTCAGGCGGGGCTGCATCGTGGCCGGCATGCACAGCTCGGCCAGCAGCGTCCGCATGTACGGATCGTCCAGAATGTGGACCATCGGACCGTAGCGATGTTCGATTTCCCGGTGGAAGCCGCTCATTCCTGACCCCCCGGTCCCGGGACGCGGCGGGTGGCCGGCGGCCGGGACGATCCACAAAAAAACCGGCGTTCGGACGCCTTGCGCCAGTCGTCGGCTGCCGCAGGGCCGTTCCCTCGTACCAGACGGCCGGGGAAAATTCAATCTTGACCAACCTCAAAGTTTGGTTATCATTCCGACTCGTTTGGGGCACCCGGAGGATGGAAACCATGACGAAGTCTGAACTGATCGAAGCGGTGGCGAAGCGCAGCGAAATCACCTTGGACCGCGCCGCCATCGTCGTCAACGCCGTTTTCGAGCAGATGATCGATGCGATGAAGCGCGGTGAGCGGATCGAAATCCGCAACTTCGGCAATTTCACGGTGAAGGACTACGAAGGGTACGAGGGGCGCAACCCCAAGACCGGCGAAAAGGTCACCGTTCCGCCGAAGCGCCTCCCGTTCTTCAAGGCCGGCCTGGGTCTGCGCCAGACGATCAACGTCCGCGCGAAGAAGTAGGTCCCCCCTCCAGAACCATCCCGATGGCGATCGCGCGAGCCTTGTGGCGCAGCGCATCCAGATCCCCTTCGTTCTCCAGGACAATCGTGGCTGTCGCGCGCCGCTGGGCGTCGGTGACCTGGGCCGCCATGCGCGCCCGGACCGCCGATTCGTCCATCGAATCACGTGCTACGACGCGCCGCACCCGGTCGTCCACGGGGGCCAGCACCGCCACCAGTCCGTCCAGGTCGTTCCGCAGCCCGGCTTCCACGATCAGGGCCGCCTCGACCACGGCCAGCCCGCACCCGGCCTGGGCCAGCACGTCCAGCCTGCGCCCGACCTCCCGGAGCACCTCGCCGTGCGTCAGGGCCTCCAGGCGTTGCCGTTGCGCGGGATCGCGGAAAACGATGCCCGCCAGGGCGGTCCGGTCGATGGTGCCGTCGGCGGCCACGATGCCCGGGCCGAACGCGGCCACCACTGCGGCGAAGGCGGGCCCCCCGGCACGCATCTGGTCGCGTGACACCTGGTCCGCGTCCACGACCGGGATCCCCAGGGCGCGCCAGGTCCGGGCGACCTGGGATTTGCCCGCCCCGATCCCCCCCGTCAGTCCCCAGATCCGAAGTCCATCCGGTTTCGTCAGCATGAGGCCGGTATGCCGCGGGCCGGGGCGGAAGTCAACCGGGAGCAGGGGGTAGGGGGAGGAAGCGGGGTGGGAAGGCGTCCACGACGACGTCCAGGTCCACGTGCACGTCCACGTCGATGTCCACGGCTGGCGCGCGGAAGGGATGGACGAGGGGGCATCGTCGGCCTATGCTCCGCCGCGAATCGGGAAGGGTGCCGGGCCGCATCGCATCGGCCTGCCGGAGGACGTGGAATCATGAAGGGAACGCGGTGGATCCGCGCGGCGGCCGTGGTGGCCGTGCTGCTGGCCTCGATGCCGGCCTACGCCTGGCGGTTCGACCTGGGCGAGAACACGAACCTGAACGTCGCGGCCCTGATCCAGTTCCAGGCGCAGTTCCAGCAGAACGGCGCGCCGGACAAGACCGCCTACAGCAAGGACTTCTACCTGCGCCGGGTGCGCCTGCTGCTGTGGGGCGACGTGTGGAAGGGCATTTCCTTCTTCGTGGACACCGAGCAGCCGAACTTCGGGAAGGGCGGGAACTGGGACGTGGCGCTGTACATGTCCGACGCGTTCATGACGTTCAAGGTCGCGGACCAGTTCATGGTGGACGTGGGCATGATGCTGCTGCCGTTCGCCCGCCACGGCTACCAGAGCGCGCCGGGCCTGAACGGCCTGGAGTTCCACCTGGGGTTGCTGCGGTACGTGGACGGTTCCAACAAGAGCCTGCGCGACGCCGGCGTCCAACTGCGCGGGTACGTGTTCGACCGCAAGCTGCAGTACCGCCTGGGCGTGTTCAACGGGGCCCAGGGGTGCAACCTGCAGAAGGATTCCAGCGGGGCGGTGGAAAAGGACGTCGCCGGCAAGACCGCCCTGATGTCGAACCCCGAGGACTGGCCTCGGTTCGCCGGCCACCTGCGCTACAACATCCTGGGCACCGAAACGGAGTTCTTCGCCAAGGGGATCACCTTCGGCAGTTCGCCCACTCTGTCGATCGGGACGGGATTCGACTACCAGGTCGCGGCCGTCCTGCGGACCCCGACCGTGTTCAACGGCGACCGGACCGTGAAGACCCGCGGCACGATGACCGACTCCATCGGCGTGTCGGCGGACGTGTTCCTGGACGTGCCCTTCGGCCGGGACAAGCAGCACGAGATCGTCTTCATGGGCGCGTTCTTCTACTACGACCACGGCAACGAGCTGGTGTACGACGCGGCGAAGAATCCCGTCGTGGTGCCCTCGCGCAACTCCGGCGCCGGGTTCCTGGCCGAACTGGGCTACCGGTACACGTTCATCGAGCCCGTGCTGACCGTGGACTGGTTCGACAGCCGGCAGGCGGCCCAGGACCTTCTGGTGGTCAAGGGCGGGCTGAACTTCTGGATCCGGAACGCCGCCGTCAACATCAAGACCGAGTTCGGCGCCGAAAAGCGCGGCGACCTGGCCCACGCGCCGTGGATCAAGGCCTTCACCACCCAGGCGCAGTTGTTCTTCTAAGGAACGAGTGCGGCTGGTGTCACTCCCGGCGGGTGGTCAGGACGCCGTCCCGGGCCAGCCGCAGGGCCTCCTGCACCAGCGTGGGCTCGTCCAGGGGAACCAGGCCGAACGCCCAGGCCCACAGCATCCCCCGGAGGCTGCCGATCAGGGCGTGGGCCGCCACCTGCGGGTTGCAGGGCCGGACGATGCCCAGCCGGATGCCGTCTTCCAGGGATTCCCCGACCCAATGGCCCAGGCGCCCGTAGAAGTCGACCAGCTTGACGCCGGCCTCCTCGTCCAGCCCGGCGGCCTCGGCGAACAGCACGCGGACGCTGCGCGGATCGGCCAGCATCATGCGGGCCAGGCGCTCGGCATTGCCCCGCAACTGGGCCAGCACCGCGTCCTCGTCCCAGGGGTCGGGGACCTCGATCGCCTGGATCTGCTGGTGGATCCTGGTGAAGATGTCGTCCAGAACGGCGTCGTACACGGCGCGCTTGCTGGTGAAGTACAGGTAGAACGTCCCGCGCGCGATGCCCGATTCCAGGATGATGTCCGCCACGCCCGCCCGGTAGTAGCCCTTTTCGGCGAAGACCTTCCGGGCGGCATCGAGGATCTGCCCGCGGCGATCGGCCTTCGACAGGGGGGGCGTGGACATGGCGGGACCTCCGGCAGGGGAGAAATGGGGACAGACACCATTTTCGCCGCGAAAATGGTGTCTGTCCCCATTTCTCCCCTCTTTTCCCCCAGGAACGGTCCGGCCGTCAAGCCGTCCGGCGACCCAGTCCCGGGGGGGGCGTCGAACGGGAGGGCAGGGGCGGCACCAGTCCCAGCAACCGGCGGACCAGCACCGAGCGCGCATCGTGCAACTGGTTGGCCAGCGACGGGCGCCGGGCGGGGGCCGGCGTTTCCTTGCGCCGTGCGGCCCGCTCGCGCACCTCGAACACGAAATCCTGGATGACTCGGTCGTCCAGCGGATCCCCGTTCAGGGCCAGGGTCAGGGACGGCAGGCCCAGGTCCTCGTCCGCCCGCAGGAAGTGCGATTCCGCGATCTTGTTGGGCATGCATTCCAGGGGGCCGACGCTGACCACGCCGTCGATCGTGCCGTCGAGGTACTCGTGGATCGGGCCTCCCACCGTCAGGATCGCTTCGCCCATCAGGTCCTCGGACACGTAGCGTTCCCCGGCCCGCATCGCGTCCCGCACGCGGGTCCGGCGCGACCACCCCAGGGCGCCCGCCACGTCGCCGTACAGGCGATCCAGCACGGTTTCCTGCAGGGCGGAACTGATGTGGATTTCCACCACGTTCTCGCCGGGAACCAGGCGGTCCATGCGCATGCGCTTCTTCCGGGTCCAACTGGTGTACTCGATCCACTCGTTGAAGGGGGCCAGGCGCGCCCGGACCCCGGCCCGCTCCAGCCGTTCGATCACGAAGTCGTTCGCGAAGGGATCCAGCCGCACGTAGATTTCGCCCACCACCGCCACGGTCGGGATCCAGCGGCCGGCGTCCTTCAGGGCGGCCATTTCCCGGGCGGCCGAACCCACCAGCTCGCGGATGCCGTACATCCCGCGCCCCGCTTCCCGCAGCGTCCGGGGCAGGTCGCCGGCCCGCGGATGCTCCAGCAGTTCGATCAGTTCCTGGTAGCGGCGGTCGAACACCTTCTGCGTGGCGCCCGGGACCGTTTCCACCGGCCGCACGTCGTGCAGCGACGCCAGCAGCAGGTCCGCGGCCACCATCCCGAACCACAGGCGCAACTGGAAGTCCGTCGGCAGGCCGGCGAAGTAGTCCGTGTCCTCCGGCGAAACGATGCGCATGCGGTCCTTCCAGCCGGCCTGCTCGAAGGCGATCTTGTGCAGCAGGTTGTACACCCCGAACCGGCAGGGACCGCTGGCCGAGGGCATCAGCAGCGCGAACGTTTCCTCGCTGTCGCGATCCTTTTCCAGACGCTGCAGGACGCTGCCCAGCGTCAGCGTCATGGGCAGGCACTCCTTGCCCGACGTGTGGCGCCGGCCCAGTTCCAGGGCTTCCCGGTCCGGCATCGGCAGGACCTCCGCCCTCAGGCCCTCCGAGCGCAGCATGGCCGCCGTGATGGGTGCCGCGGCCCCCATCGGGTTGATCAGCAGGATGTCGCCCCGGTGGCGGGTGGCCGCCAGGTCCTGCTTTTCCAGTTCCATCGCGCGGAAGCGGGTCCGCGGACGCCCGCCCCGCTCCTGGGCCGTCGATCGCTGGTCGGCCTGTACGCAATGCAGGAAGGCCTCGATGCGCGTGGCCGTCCCCGCGTCGCCCGAGTGGCCGTCGGTCTCGATGACCGCGAACGGCTTGTTCCGCATCACGTAGGCGTTGAAGTGCAGGTTGAAACTGTCCGGCCCGCACGAGTAGTTCGAGCAGAACACGCTGTACACGCCGTCGGTCCGCCGGACCTGGTGCGCGGCCCGCAGGTTCGCCTGGCCGTAGTGCCAGTAGACGTCCTGGAACACCGGGACGTCGGACTCCAGCGGGTAGCAGTCCACCGGGATGGCCAGGGCCCCCTGCTTCCGCAGCAGCACCGGCACGTTCGAGTTCAGCACGTCGTTGTACAGGGTGTACGCCCGGCCCAGGACCACCACCGGGACCACGGACTGGTCATCAGCGAACGCCAGGGCCCGGCGGCCGATGTCCAGGCAGTCCTCGTCGAACCGCTGCTGCACGTCCCGCGCCCCCTGCCAGGCGTCCTCCCAGCGTCCCTCGGCGCCCAGGTCCCGGGCCAGGGCGCGGCACGCGGCCTTGAAATCGGTCGCGTCCAGGCCCCCCGCAGCCATCCGGACCACGGGCGCCACCAGGCGCGTCGTCCGCCCCTCCCGGAAGAAGGCTTCGCGGATGACGCCCGGCGCCGCCTGGACCACCGGGCAGGTCACCGAGTTCGTTTCGTTGCCCTGCTGGGGAAGGTCCACCACCATCGGGGCCAGCAGGATGTCGGGGTGTTCCTCCAGCATCGACCGGACCACCCCGTGGAACAACTGCATCGGGGCGCACCAGGGGATGTTGGCCTGCTCGATCCCGCGCCGCAGCGCGTCGTGGTTGCCGCCCCGGAACACGCGCACGTCCAGGCCCAGCCGGCTGACGAACGTCGCGAAGAACGGGATCAGGCCCTTCAGCGTGAACTCGTCGGTCATGGCCACGATCGGCTGCCCGGGCATCGCCGGCAACGCTTCGAGGATCCGCTTCACGGCCTCCTCGCGCTCCCGGAAGGGATCCGGCGCGCCGTCCGGCAATTTCTTCTTGCGCGTCCCCTTGTCGTACATCGAACAGGACCCGCCCCAGGTGAAGCGTCCCTTCGCGCCGTCCACCGCGATGTCCAGGCGGTCGATCCGGCAATGGTTCCCGGACCCTCCGCACCCCTTCGTCGAGGGGCAGATGAAGGTGTCCCGGGACTGGACGTGCACGTCCAGGAATCGCGCGAAGGCCAGCGGTTCGCCCTCCTGGACGCCGTCCCGCAGGGCCAGCAGGGCGATCCCCAGGGCGCCGACGGTCCCCGGGTCCGGCGGGATGACGACCGTCTGCCCGGTGTGGCGCGCCACGGCGGCGGCCAGCGCGTCCGACAGGAAGGGCATCCCCTGGCAGAAGATCCGCTGCCCGATCGACCGCGTCCCCTTGACCCGCTTGACGTAGTTCTGGACCACGGAGTCGTACAGGCCGGCCAGGATGGCGTCCCGGGACTGCCCCGCCGACACCGCGTGGTCGATCAACTCGGCCATGAACACCGAGCAGTGCTGTCCCAGCGACACCCCGTGATCGGACTGGATGGCCAGGCGCCCCAGCGACGCGACGTCGTCCACGCCCTCGAACTTCCGGCCCTGCTCCTCGATGAAGGAACCCGTCCCGGCGCTGCACGCCTCGTTCATCGCCGCGTCGGTCACCCGGCCGTGGTCCAGGCGGATGTACTTCGCGTCCTGGCCCCCGATCTCGAAGATGGTGTCCACGTCCGGGTCGTGGTGCAGGGCGCCCTCGGCGTGGGCGGCGATTTCGTTCAGCACGAACACGCGTTCCGCCCCGAAGCAGGCCGACAGCAGCGATCCGACGATTTCCCGGCCCGATCCCGTGGCCGCAACCCCCCGGACCCGGTGCGGCTGGCCCGCCCCCTCCAGAAAGTCGGTGACCAGCCCCTTGGCGGCGCCGACCGGGTCGCCCAGCGTCTTGCGCCATGCCTGCCACACGGGCTCCAGGGTGTGGACGTCCAGCGCGACCGCCTTGGACCCGGTGCTGCCGATGTCGAAGCCCACCACGACGTCGTGGGGCTTCCGGCATTTCACCAGGGGCTTCGCCGGCATGCGGACAACCTGGGACATCGCCTCCTGCAGGCCGGGGAACGTTTCGAACGGGCGGGCCTCCCGCGGGGCCAGCACGCTGTCCTCCGGGACGACGGTGCCCGCCTGCCGGGCCAGGACCGCCGCCCCGAACGCCTCCAGGAACTGGTCCTGTTCGGGCGTCCCGGCGACCATCTGCATCCCGTTGACCTGGGCCTGTTCGGCGATGCGGTTCCGGATGCGGGCGGACCGCGTCACGCCCCCGATCAGCAGCAGGTTTCGGGGCGACTCCCGCGGACGGACCAGGACCAGCACGTTTTCGCACACCGCGTCGTACAGGCCGGCCAGGATGCTGTCCCGGTCCTCGCCGCGGTTCGCCAGGTGCGTCATGTCGGTCTTCAGGATGACCGGGCAGCGGCCCGACAGGGGGCTCGGTTCCTTGACGTTTTCGCACAGGGCGTCCGCCTCGGGCAGCGACAGCCCGAACCGTTCCACCAGTTGGCGCAGGAAGTTGCCCGTGCCCTGGGAACATCGCGAGTTTTCCCGCAGGTGCCGCACCCGGCGGTCCACGACCTCGGCGACGAAGAAGCCCTGGCTGCCGATCGACACGACCGTCGCGTCGGCCAGGTCCGGGTGCAGCAGTTCCAGGCCCGCGGCCACCACGGCCTTTCCCGGAACGCGCGTCAGCGTCAGCGCCGCCGCCATCCGGCCCGTGACCGCCGCCCCGTCCAGCCGGGACCACTCCAGTTCCGGCAGCAGGCGCGCCAGGGTCGCCGTCGGGTCCTTCCCGTGGTCCGCCATCCAGGTCCGTCCGGGCCGGGCCACCCCGTCACGGACCAGCACCTCGGCCACCTTCACCCGTTCGGCCCCCAGATCCAGCCCCAGGTATCGCGCGTCCCGCATCGACCGACCTCCGTCCTGCGTGACCTGCCCATCGGCGACGCCGACCGCCCGGCCACGGGTGCATTATCGATAGAATGACGTGTCAGTCTAGTTCGTGTGGATTCGAGGTCAAGGGCTGTGGCCGCGGCCCGCATGGCAGCGCGGGAAAGGCCTACGAAACAACGGGGGGGCATCACGCCTGCCAGAACGCCGTGTCCAGCACCAGGTCCCGGACGCCGTTGATGATGAACTGGGTGCCGATGCAGACCAGCAGGAACCCCATGATCCGCGCCAGGCCGTTCACCCCGTTCACCCCCATGACGCGCCGCAGGGGCTCGGCCATCCGCAGGACCAGCCACGACGCGATCGCGGTCAGCAGGATCGCCAGCACGACGCCGGCGTAGGCAAAGACCTTGTCGACGACGCGGTGCCCGACGATGGACGAGGACATCGTGATCACGACGGCGATGGCGCCCGGCCCGGCCAGGCTGGGCATGGCCAGGGGCGTGAAGGAAATGTCCGTCTTCTGCTGCGCCTCCTGCCGGCTGGCCGAGGCCATCGGCTCGTCGTCGGGGAACAGCATCCGGAAGCCCAGGACGCCGATGACCATGCCGCCGGCGACCCGGATCCCGGGAATCGAGATGCCGAACACCAGCATGATCAGGTGCCCCGCCACCAGGAACAGGATGAGGATCCCGGCCATGTAGATGCAGGCCCGGGTGATCTGGCGGTTCCGCTCCTGGGGGGTCAGTTGCGTGCTGATGCTCAGCAGCAGGACGGCGGTGCTGAAGGGATTGACGATCGGCAGCAGCGCCAGCAGCGCGACGCCGATCGACAGCAGGAAATCGTGGACGGCACTCATGGGGGCGGCCTCCGTGATCCTTCGGCGTCAGAGCATGCGGCGGCCCTGGATGATCCGGACCAGGACCAGCACGACGGCGACCACGATGAGGATGTGGATGAATCCGCCCATCGTGTACGAGGTGACCAGACCCAGAGCCCACAGCACGATCAGCACGATGGCAAGCGTCCACAACATAGGCACCTCCTACTGGGTCACGAAGCCGTAGCACTCCGGCGCGGCCGAATAGACCATGCAGGTCCAGAACTCGGCGCACCCCTTGTCGACGCACGTTTCGATCTGGTCGTTCGCGGCGGCCTGGTGGTCGTTGCCGCACGTGTCCTCGATCGAGTTCCGGCATCCGCTGACGCAGGTGTCGGTCTGGTCACCGGTCGGGGTCGTGTCCTGGCAGTCGAAGTTCTTGGTGCAGTACTGCCCGCAGGCCACGCGGGAATCGAAGTTGTCGATGGCCCCCTGCGTGGCGTCACAGCCGGTATTCGCCAGGCCCAGCGAGAACACCAGCGCGATCGCGACCAGCATGGACCCCGCGAACACCTGGATTTTCACGGTCTGGATCTTCATGTACTTCTCCCGTTTGCTGCTGTTCATCACCGGACCGCCTGCGCTGCGCGCTGAATGATGATCTCGACGCGGCGGTTGTTGGCGCGTCCCTCGGCGCTGGTGTTGTCGGCGATCGGGCGGCCCTCGCCCAACCCGTGGGCCTGGATCAGGTCGGCCCCGTAGCCGCGCTGCACGATGTAGTTGCGGACCGCGTCCGCCCGGCGCTGCGACAGATCCATGTTGAAGGTGTCGGAGCCCTGGGAGTCGGTGTGCCCTTCGACGACCAGGTTGCGCTCCCTGGTCGTCAGCAGCACCTCGGCCACCTGGTCCAGGCGTGCCCGTGCGGCGGGCAGCAGGGTCGCCTGGTTGGACGCGAACAGCACGCTTCCGGACAGCGTGATGACCAGTCCGCGGGTTTCTTCCTTGACGGCCGCCAGCTTGGCCAGCGCCTCGAGGGCCTCCGCCGCGCGCTTTTCGGCTGCGACACGCGCCGCCTGCTCGACGGCAAGCTTTTCCGCCGTCATTTCGCCGCTGCGCTGCGATTCGGCCAGCGCCGAGTTCGCGTTGCTCAGATCCTGCCGCTTTTCGGCGATGATCCGGCCCTGCGTCGCCTGGAAGTCGTCCTTCGAGCGCGCCTGGACCTTCTGTTCGGTGAGGATGGAGGCCGTCGCTTCGGCCATTTCGCACTTGCGCTGGGCCACGTAGGCCAGGTCCCGCGTCCGGAACGATTCGGGATCGTCCTTGAACGACTGTTCGGCCTTGGCCAGCGCCTGGCCGGCCACGTGCAGTTCCGCCGGGGCGATCTGGGCCGTCGGCCCCGTGCTGGCCTGGCGGTAGGCTTCGCGGGCACTGGCGAGTTCCTGCGGGATGGTGGCCGCGCAGCCGCCGAACAGTCCGGCGCCGGCGACCAGGATCATCAGATGACGGATTTTCATGGCAGGCTCCTTTCAATGGGTGGTTGATTCCGGGTCATGGGCTACTCGTTTTCCTTCCGGAGCTGGCGAACCCGCTCCACGGCGGCCCGGGCTTCCGACTTTTCGGCGTCCTCGCGGGACAGGACGACCGCCAGTTCGGCATCCGCTTCGGACCGCGTCAGCAGGGACGCTGCCGCCTCCTTGTCGCCGTTCGCGGCCATCTTCTTGGCCTTCTCCAGTTCTTCCCGCGCCAACTGCAGATGCAGCGCCGCACGGGGGACCTTCGTCGCGCCGATCTCCTCGGCGGCACGAATCCCCGACGTGGACGCTTCGGTGCGGAGCGGTGCGCCGGCGCATCCCGCGACGGTCGCTGCGGCAATGACGGCCGCCGCGATCACCATGGTTCCGATCCTCGATATCCGGTTCATTTGGATCCTCCTGTTCAGGTCTTCCTGGAATCCTGGTTCCCTCGGGTCATGCCCACTCCTTCCCGCGCGGGGTCAGAAGTGCAGGCTCAGTCCGGCACGGAACTCCAGCGGGACGCCGTCGCTGCCCCAACTGAGGTCGTTGTTCAGGGTCGTGTCGGCCTCCAGGACCAGCCCGAGGATCCCGACCAGGTGGATGTCCGCGCCCAGGCCGAACATGACGCCCCAGTCGAAGTTGTGCCGCTGGATCTGGAGGGGGAACGCCACCCGCAGGTACAGCGGAAGCATCGGAGGCGTCAGCCGTCCGCCGGGACGGAACGTGAAGTTCCAGTTCCCCACGTGCGTGCCGGCGATCTGGATGCTTTCCAGCGTGGTCGACAGCCCCAGGTCGAACTTGAACCAGGACCAGCCGAACGACGGCACGATCTCCAGGCTGACCGGCCCGCGGTAGACCTCGTCGTGGATGAAGTACATCCCTTCCCCGATCGTCAGGGCCAGGCCGAACCCGTAGGCGTTGGGGTCCTGGCGTCCCGAGGACTCCGACCCTTCCTCGGCGCGCGCGGCGCCCGCCGCAAAGGTGATCGTGATCACGAACAGCAACGGCGCGGTGAATTTCATGGTGCCCTCCTGCAACCTGCGTTTCATCAGCCTCTCCGATCCACTGGATCGTCCCGAGTCGGCTTCGGCTCCGGCGAGAGTTTCCTGCGGAAACCCTTCGCCTCCGCCTTCGCGCTCGGGAGGATCATGGGTAGTGCAAGGCACGTGCCGTCGGTCGGACGAAGGTCCGGTTCGTGCCGGGGCGGCCTCGTCGCAGCGCGGCCGGTCGCCCTGAAGCGGCCGTGGCGGTCGGATCGCCGGGCGCGCCGGCGGGGTCGGGAACACCGGGGTACGTCATTCTGGTCGATGCCTGCCCAATCTGATGGAACGGCCCCCGATGGCGGACCGGGGGCTGCGCGACGGCATCTTTCCGATTCTGTTTCTGGCATATTCCTCGGCGATGCCAGGGTGGGATACCAGCATGAGCCTCCGTTGCGCCCTGGTGGCAGCCTTCCTGGTGGCCACCGGGGCCTCCACCGCCTTCGCGGGCGAACAGACGCCCTCCGCCTGCCCGCAGGTGATCCGACGGGGCGCCTACGAACTGTGCGCGCCGGCCCCCCTGGACAGTTTCGGCCGCGGCTTCAAGGGCTGCAGGCGGGGACGGCGGGCCCACCCGGCCGTGGACATCAACGGCGTCGGGAAGGACAGGGGACTCGGCACGCCGGTGCGGTCGATGACCCGGGCCCGCGTGGTGATGGTCGGCCGCCCCGAGGACAATCCGGGCGAGTTCGGCCGGCCCGACGACCGCCCGGGTACCGCGGTCCGGGGCGGGTTCGAACTGCCGCGCTGCAAGGACGTGCCCGGGTATGGCCGGGTCCATTTCTTTTCGCGCACGATGGGCTCATGGAGGTCCGGAGGCACCGTGGTCCTGGAAGGGCTGGGCGGCGGGCTCAAGGGCCACCGGATCCGGTACATGCACCTGGGCGGGATCCACCCGTCGATCCAGCCGGGGGTCGTGGTCGAGGCCGGCCAGGAAATCGGGCTGATGGGCGCCACGGCGATCCAGCGCACGGTCCCTCACGTCCACATCGACGTCGTCACCCCCAACGGGCGCCCGCTGGACATCAAGGCCCTGCTGGCCGGCGACAAGCCGCGCTCGGGGGCCTGCCGCGCGCCGAAGGGCACCGCGAAGAAGGATGCCGCCAGGAAGGGGTCCAAGGGGACGTCGGCGGGTGTCCGAAGGAAGGGCTCGGCGGCGCCCCGCCTTGACGCCCCAACCCCCGGGGAATAATCTGCGCGCCCTGATGATTGCTCCGGCGCCCCGGTCCGAGCGACCGGGTCGAGCCATGCCGAAAGGAGTCGCCATGATCGAGGTCCGGAACCTGGTGAAGGACTACGGTCCGATCCGTGCGCTGGCCGGCGTCTCGTTCACCGTACAGCGTGGGGAGGTCGTGGGGTTCCTGGGGCCGAACGGCGCCGGGAAGACCACGTGCATGAAGATCGTCACGGGCTTCATCGCCGCCACGTCCGGTTCCGTCACCGTCGACGGCAAGGACGTCGTCGAGGACGGCGTCGAGGTGCGCCGGCGCATCGGGTACCTGCCCGAAAACGCGCCGGTCTACCCGGACATGACGGTCCGGGAGTACCTGGCGTTCGTGGCGGGCATCCGGGCCATCCCGAAGAACGACATCGTCCGGCGGATCAACGACGTGGCGATGCGCGTCGGGATCGTCAACGTGCTGGGCCAGGAGATCGGGACCCTGTCCAAGGGATACCGCCAGCGGACCGGCCTGGCCCAGGCGATGATCCACGACCCCGAAATCCTGATCCTGGACGAGCCCACGTCGGGCCTGGATCCGAACCAGATCGTGGAAATCCGCGAACTGATTCATGACCTGGGGCGCGACCGCACCGTCATCCTGTCCACGCACAACCTGCCCGAGGTGACGGCGACCTGCAACCGGATCCTCCTGATCCACCGCGGAAAACTGGTGGCCGACGGCACGCCCGCCTCGATCAGCGCGGCCCACGGCGGCGGCAACACGTTCCTGGTCGAGGTGGACCGCCGCCAGGGCGCCCACCCGGTGGCCGACGTGCTGGGCAGGCTGCCGGGCGTCCTGTCGGTGCTGCCGATCGATCGTCCCGAGGCGGTCGGCGAACCGCTGCGGATCGCGGCCTCCGGCGACGCGGACCTCCGTCCGGCGATCTTCGACCTGGCCGTGAAGTCGGGCTGGGCGCTGCTGGAAGTGCGTCGCGAGCGCCTGGACCTGGAATCGATCTTCCAGCGGCTGACCCAGTCCTGACCGGGGTTTGGAGGCAACCATGCGCAACGTCCGCACCATCGCCCGACGCGAGTTCTTCGCGTACTTCGGGTCCCCGGTGGCCTACATCGCCATCGCGGTGTTCCTGGTCCTGCTGGGCGTGACCTTCTTCTTCAAGATCCCGTTCCTGCTGCCCAAGGACGACTTCTTCGAGGCGAAGGAGGCGACCCTGCGGCCCCTGTTCGAGTGGATGGTGTTCCTGTTCACCATCATCCTGCCGGCCATCTCGATGCGCCTGCTGGCCGAAGAGCGGAAGATGGGCACGCTGGAACTGCTGCTGACGCTGCCCCTGACCGAAACCGAGGTCGTCGTCGGCAAGTTCCTGGGCGCCCTGGGCTTCCTGGGGGTCGCCACGGGCCTGACCCTCGCGTACCCGATCCTGCTGGCCGTCCTGGGGCACCCCGATCCGGGCCCCATCGTCGGCGGCTACTTCGGCGTGCTGCTGATCGGCGCGGCCTACCTGGCGGTGGGCCTGCTGGCCTCGGCCTGGACCGGCAGCCAGATCACGGCCTTCCTGGTGGCCATCGTGATCTGCGCGTTCTTCACGTTCGTGGACCGCCTGCCCGAGGCTCTGGGACTGCGCTCCTTCGAGGCCACGAACCTCCTGTCCTTCAACGCCCACTTCCGGTCCATCGCCCGCGGGGTGATCGACAGCCGGGACGTGGTGTTCTTCCTGTCGGTGATCGTGGGCGCCGTGGCACTGGCCAGCCACTCCCTCGAATCCCGCAAGTGGAAGTAGGAGGCGACGATGGCGACGCAGACGAAAAGCGGCCGTTCGGCGCGGACCAACGCGTGGGTGGTGACGGCTTCGATCCTGGGCATCCTGGTGCTGGTGAACGCGCTGGGCGTGTGGCTGTTCGGCCGTGCCGACCTGACCGCGAACCAGCAGTACACGCTGTCGGACGTCAGCCGGCAGGCGGCGATGGACCTGGATTCGGTGGACGTCCAGATCTTCGTGTCGCCGGACCTTCCCGCGACGCTGGACCAGGGCTTCGGCCGCGAGCGCGACATCCGCGGCGTGGCCCGGGAGTTCGTGGACAA
>CAINDP010000083.1 GCA_903847405.1 uncultured Myxococcales bacterium
GTAGTTGCCGACCAGGTGCGGGAACTTCTTCAGCCCCGGGTACGACAGCGCGGGCAGCATCTCGCCGTGGGTGTAGACGTTGATGCCCTTGCCGGCGGTCTGCAGCAGCAGGCCCTCCAGTTCCTTCAGATCGTGGCCGGACACCAGGATGGCCTTGCCAGGAATGGGCGTGACCCGGACCTGCGTCGGTTCCGGATTGCCGTAGGCGCCGGTGTTCGCGCCGTCCAGCAGTCCCATGACCTTCAGGTTCACCGCGCCCACGCGCATCGACAGCCCCAGCAGGCCGTCCACGGTCGGCGGCACCGACACCAGCGTGTCCAACGCCTCGTGGATGAACGCGAACACTTCCGGATCCTCGCGGCCCAGGATCAGCGCGTGGTCCGCGTAGGCCGCCAGGCCCTTCAGTCCGTACAGCGCCACTTCCTGCAGCCCGGTCAGGTCGTCGCCGGCCAGCGCCTTCCGGGCGGTGATCGAAATCGCGCCGGCCTGGGCCAGCAGCTCCGCCTGCGTCGCGGCAGGCACGAACATCGCCGCGGCGACGGGCACGGCGGCCTCGACGCCCTGGTCCCGGCAGGCCGCCAGGTACTGGCCCCGGATCGCGTCGCGAGTACCCGCCATGTCCTGGATCCGCCCGACCAGGCGGTCCGCGTCGAAGTTCACGTTCGTGATCGTGGTGAACAGGGCCTCGACGACCGCGACGTCCACGTTCCGGTTGCGGATGCCCAACGGCGCCGCGCGGTGGGCGTAGAAGGACGCGCCCTGGGTCACGTACACCAGCAGGTCCTGCAGCGCCGCGACGATGGGGGTCTTCCCGCAGATCCCCATGTAGGTGCATCCCTGGCCCCGGGCGGTCTGCTCGCACTGGTAGCAAAACATGTCCATCGTGTCCTCCTCGTTGTCGCTGGACGACCGGGCGGTCGCACCTACGTCGATCCACAGCGGATTCCCGCCGGACGAACCTCGTCCGGGAGGCCCCGCCTCACCTCGTGTTCACACAGTTCCGGGAACCCCTGCGATCGGCGCACCGGGCGATGGCGCATGTTCCGAGGCCACGTCCGACAGGCGGGCGCCCTCCAGGAAGGTCCGCACCCGTGCATCGACCTCGGCCACCAGGCCGCCCAGCATGCAGGTCTTCAACCGGCACACCGGCGCCCCCAGCAGGCACGTCGGCGGCTCGAGCGGCCCCTCGATCGCCTCGTAGACCTGCAGCAACGTCACCTCGGCCGCGGGCCGCGCCAGCGTGAAACCGCCCTTCGGCCCCCGGACGCTGCGGACCAACCGGGCCTTCGTCAGCCGCTGGAGCACCTTGGCCAGGTGCGCACCCGAGACCTGCATGGCCGCGGTCAACTCCGGCGTGGACCACAGCCGCGCGGGGTCCGAGGCCAGCAGGATCCCCGTATGAAGCGCCAGGGACGCCGCATCGGAAATCTTCAGGAGGTGGTTCTGCATGCCGCCATCTCCGGTGTTGCCCCAATCGGGTACCTGAATACTTGATTACCCACCCACCTGTCAACTTCTTTCGTTCGGGCCGGGGGCGTTTCGTGGGAATCGTTCAGACGGGAAGCGGGGCAAAGGGCGCGGACCCTATCCTTCCGGCACGCAGTCGATGAAGTAGCCGGTGCCGTTTTCCTTGACCAGGCCGTGGATGTCGGTTTCGAAGCCCGGGAACCGGCCGTTGAACGACCGCGCGAACTGCAGGTAGCGCACGATGGTGGCGTTGAACTGCTCGCCCGGGATCAGCAGCGGAATGCCCGGGGGATACGGCGTCAGCAGGACGGCCGTGACGCGCCCTTCCAGATCGTCGATCGGCACGCGATCGATTTCCCGGTGCGCCATGCGGGCGAAGGCGTCGCAGGGCTTCATGGCCGGGACCATTTCGGACAGGTACATTTCCGTCGTCAGGCGGGCCACGTCGTTGGCCTTGTACACCTCGTGGATCTGCGTGCACAGGTCCTTCAGGCCGACGCGCTCGTACGCCGGGTGCGCGACCACGAAGTCGGGCATCACCTTCCACAGGGGCTGGTTGCGGTCGTAGTGATCCTTGAACTGCTGCAGTTCGGACATCAGGGTGTTCCAGCGCCCCTTGGTGATGCCGATCGTGAACATGATGAAGAACGAGTACAGGCCGGTCTTTTCGACGATGACGCCGTGCTCGGCCAGGTACTTCGTGACGACGCCGGCCGGGATGCCCCAGTCCGCGAAGTCGCCGTCCACGTCCAGGCCGGGCGTGACGACCGTGGCCTTGATCGGGTCCAGCATGTTGAAGCCCTTGGCCAGCTTGCCGAAGCCGTGCCACCGCTCCCCGTCCCGCAGGACCCAGTCCTCGCGGTCGCCGACGCCCTCGTCCTCCAGTTCCTCGGGTCCCCAGACCTTGAACCACCAGTCGGCGCCCCACTCGGCATCGACCTTCCGCATGGCGCGACGGAAGTCCAGGGCCTCGTTGATGGATTCCTCGACCAGGGCCTTGCCGCCGGGCTGCTCCATCATGGCCGCCGCCACGTCGCACGACGCGATGATCGCGTACTGCGGCGACGTGGAGGTGTGCATCAGGAAGGCCTCGTTGAACACGTCCCGGTCCAGTTTCCGCGATTCCGAGTCCTGGGACAGGATCTGGGACGCCTGGGACAGGCCGGCCAGCAACTTGTGGGTGGACTGGGTGGAAAAGACCATCGACTCCTTGCAGCGACGGCTGCTCTTGCCGATGGCGTGGAAGCCCTTGTAGAACTTGTGGAACGTGGCGTGGGGCAGCCAGGCCTCGTCGAAGTGCAGCGTGTCGATGTGCCCGTCCAGCATGTCCTTGATGTCTTCGACGTTGTACAGGATGCCGTCATAGGTGCTCTGGGTGATGGTCAGCACGCGCGGCTTCGCGTCCGGGTCCTTTTCCAGGACCGCCCGGGCGAAGGGGTTCGCCATGATCTTCCGCTGGATGTTCTCCCACTGGAACTCCTCCTTCGGAATGGGCCCGATGATCCCGAAGTTGTTGCGCGTGGGCATCAGGAACACGGGCACCGCGCCCGTCATGATGATCGCGTGCAGGATGGACTTGTGGCAGTTGCGGTCGACGACCACGATGTCGCCGGGCGCCACCGTCGAGTGCCAGACGATCTTGTTCGACGTGGACGTGCCGTTGGTGACGAACAGCAGGTGATCCACATTGAAGATGCGCGCGGCGTTGCGTTCCGACGCGGCCACCGGGCCGGTGTGATCCAGCAACTGGCCCAGTTCCTCGACCGCGTTGCAGACGTCGGCGCGCAGCAGGTTTTCGCCGAAGAACTGGTGGAACATCTGGCCGACCGGCGACTTCAGGAACGCGACGCCGCCCGAGTGGCCGGGGCAGTGCCAGGAGTAGGAACTGTCGGCGGCATAGTGGACCAGCGCCCGGAAGAACGGCGGCGGCAGGCTGTCCAGGTAGGACCGGGCCTCGCGCACGACGTAGCGGGCGATGAACTCGGGCGTGTCCTCGAACATGTGGATGAAGCCGTGCAGTTCCTTCAGCACGTCGTTCGGGATGTGCCGGGCGGTGCGCGTCTCGCCGTACAGAAAGATCGGGATGTCGCTGTTGCGGAAGCGGATCTCCTCGACGAAGGCCCGCAGGTCCGCAATGGTCTTTTCCGCCTCGTTGACCAGTTCCTCGTCGTCGATGGACAGGATGAAGGCCGACCCGCGGCTCTGCTGCTGGGCGAAGGAACTGAGGTCGCCGTAGGACGTGACGCCCAGGACCTCGAAGCCCTCCTCCTCGATGGCTTTCGCCACCGACCGGATGCCCAGGCCGGACGTGTTTTCCGACCGGAAGTCTTCGTCGATGATGATGACGGGGAAGTGGAAACGCATTGTTTTTTGCCTGCTCCCTCAGCCGGGTTCATCCGGCCGGTCCATGGGCCCTGGGCGACGCGGTCGTGGCTGGAAGTGTCGTCGGTGGCGGCGTATTCCCGAGGGGCAACGGTGGTCATCCGTTGCCGGACTCGAGGTGCCGTGTCGCGACCTCCCACGTCGGGCGCGAGTATCAGGCTCCTTGGGAGCAGGGTCAAGAAGGTGGGCGCGGGCGCGCCTGCCTTCACGCGGACACTGGGTCGGCTCCTGGCGGGTCCTGCCTGGGCGGCCCCGGGGATCCGAGGCCGGGGCCTCCAGGGCCCGCGCGCGGTTTTTCCGTGCACGCAACCCCGCGTGTCGCTACCCTTGCGTGTCGCGAGCCACGCGTTGGACACGGTTTGAAGGGGCTGGGCCGCGCCGAAAGGGGATGGTTCCCGTACGTCAGCGAGGGTGGAACGTGCAGCGGTGGTGTTTCGGTGTCCTGGCCTGCACAGTTGCCCTGGCGATGGGGTGCGGGGGCGGGACCGGTCGGTCCGGGGGCGATGACGGATCCGGGATGGACGTCGTGATCGGGGATCCGGCGGGGGACCCGGGCACGGACGCGCCGGCTGCGGACGTTCCGGTCCCCACGGACCCCGGGGCAGACGACGCCCCGGCGACGGACGCGCAGGACGCCCAGGACACGCGGGACGAGGCCGGGCAGGACGCACCCCCGGTGGACCCGGGCGCCTTCGACGAGGGCGCCGACACGAACGCGACCGACACGCCGGATGCCGACGCGACCGAAGCGGACGTCCCGGGAGTTGAACTCCCGGTGGGGAACGACCCCGGCAGCGATCCGGGCCTCCCGGGCGATGACGGAGCGGAACCCGGCGACACCGGGACGGACCTGACTGACGCCGGCGACCTCCCGGAACCCGACGCCGGCCCGATCGTGCCCGCCGCCCTCTGCCGTCCCTGCGCCCAGGACACGGACTGCGCCGACCGCGCCGGGCCGGCCACCGCCTGCGTGGAGTACCCCGGCGAGGGCCGGTTCTGCGCATCGGCGTGCGATGCTGCTGCCTGCCCGGCCGAATATGACTGCGTCGCCGTTTCCGGCCGCGAGGGGGCCTGGTGCGTCCACGGATCGGGCGGCTGCGCCTGTTCACCCCAGTCCGTGGCCGCGGGCCGCTGGACGCCGTGCGGGAACGGGAACGCCTTCGGAACGTGCGCCGGCCGACGCACCTGCACCGCCGACGGCCTGTCGGCCTGCGATGCGGCGACCCCCGCCGCGGAAACGTGCGACGGCACCGACGAGGACTGCGACGGGACCACCGACGAGGGGTCCTGCGACGACGGGATCGCCTGCACCGAGGACCGCTGCAGCGGCCTGTCGGGCACGTGCTCCCACCTGCCGGCCGTGCAGACCTGCCTGATCGGCGCCGGGTGCGTCGCCTCCGGCACCCCCGATCCCGCGGACCCCTGCCGCGCCTGCGTCCCGAACCTGGCTGCGGTGGGCTGGTCCTTCCAGGACGGCGCCGTGTGCGACGATCTGGACCGGTGCACCACCGACGACCGCTGCGGCGCCGGCTCCTGCGCCGGGAAGGCGGTCCTGTGCCCGGACCGCGCGCCCGAATGCGTGGGAACCTACTCCCGGGCATGGGGTTCCGGCGCCTGCGCCCCCGCGACCGGGGACTGCGTCCATCCCGCGATCGACACCCCCTGCGTCGCCGGGTGCGACGCGGCCACCGGCCTGTGCCGGCCCGACCCCTGCGCAGGCGTGGTCTGCACGACGCCTCCCGACGGCCGCTGCTACGGGCCGATCGGCGCCTGCCTGAGCGGGACGTGCGGGTACACGCCGCTGGACGACACGACCCCCTGCGACGACAACAACGGCTGCACGGTCAACGACACCTGCAGCGGCGCCGGAGCCTGCGTCCCGGGCACGCCGAAGGCCTGCGCGCCCGTCGCGGCCTTCTGCCGCAACGCCGATCGGGTGACCACCACGGTCGCCTGCGTCCCGCCGGGCGGCGCGTGCGTTCCCACCGAAACCGCGACCCCCTGCGCCTTCGGGTGCGATCCGGGCACCGCGGCCTGCCGCCCCGACCCGTGCCTGGGCGTGGTCTGCGCGACGCCTCCCGACACCGGGTGCTATGGGCCGATCGGCGCCTGCAACGGCGGGACCTGCACGTACACGCCCAGTTCCGGCACCACCCCCTGCGACGACAACGACGGCTGCACGATCAACGACCTCTGCGGCGCCGGGGCCTGCGTCCCGGGCACGCCGAAGGCCTGTGCGCCCGTCGCGGCCTTCTGCCGCAACGCCGATCGGGTGACCACCACGGTCGCCTGCGTCCCGCCGGGCGGCGCATGTGTTCCCGCCGAAACCGCAACCCCCTGCGCCTTCGGGTGCGATCCGGGCACCGCGGCCTGCCGCCCCGACCCGTGCCTGGGCGTGGTCTGCGCGACTCCGCCCTCCGTGTGCCACCAGTCCGCGGGGACCTGCCTGGGGGGCGCGTGCACCTACGCCCCGCGCATCGCGGGAGCCCTGTGCGACGACGGGAACCCCTGCACCGTCGGCGACGCCTGCGATGCGGCCCAGGCCTGCCTGGGTGCCCCGAAGGCCTGCACCCCGGCCGCGCCGTCCTGCACCGCCGAGGGGAACTCGCTGCAGCAGGCGGCGGGCGCCTGCCAGGTACCCCCCGGCGACTGCGTCTTCCCGTCGGTAACGACGCCCTGTTCCGGGGGCTGCGACACCGCGACGGGCCTGTGCAACCGCGTGGTCGCCTCCCAGTTCCGCACCCGCGGCCCGACCACCGCCACCGACGAGTTCGTGGAACTGTTCAACGCCGGCTCCAGCCCCGTCGACATCTCGGGTTGGAAGCTGTGGGGCAGCA
>CAINDP010000084.1 GCA_903847405.1 uncultured Myxococcales bacterium
CCGGTCCTGGTCCTCGCGGTACAGTTCGGCCAGTCGCGTCGCGATCCCGGCCACCCGGGTGCCCGTGGCGGCCTCCAGTGCGCGCAACAGCGTGGCCTTGCTGCGTTCGCGCAGCGACAGGCGCGTCATCTGGACCTCGGCCAGCCGCACCAGGGCGTCCACGCGTCCCGCCGGGTCCTCCGCCGCGATGCGCTCCAGGTCCCGGGACACCTCGGACCACAGGCCCAGGCGCTCGTGCAGTTCGCGCTGGCGGCGGATCGGTTCGGGGTCGTGGGGCGCCCGCACGGCCGCTTCGGTCAGGAAGCCCAGGGCCGCCTCGGGGTCGTCCAGCCGGTCCAGCGCCACGTTGGCCATCGCCAGCAGCAGGTCCCGGGCCGATTCCGGCAGTGCCGCGACCTTGCGCCGCTGCACCGCCAGCAGCCGGGTCCACCACCCGAGGCGCTCGCACAGGTGCATCAGCGTGTCCAGGTCCTGGGACGACGCCGGGTCCAGCGCCAGCGCCTCGCCCAGGGCCCGGGCCGCGGCCTCGTCGGCTCCCGCTTCGGCCAGCAGGCGCCCCTGCAGCCGCAAGGCCGCCGCCCGGGCCAGGGGGTCCAGGGCCTGGGCCGCGATACGCTCGCACAGGGCCAGGGCGCCCTTCGGATCGCCCTCGGCCAGCCGCCTGGCCGCCAGGGCCTCGAAGGCCAGGGTCTGTTGAGGGTCCAGCGCCAGGACGCGGTGGAATTCGACCTCCGCCAGGTCCCACCGGGCGGCGACGTCCCGGTAGCGGACGGCCAGGTCCAGCGTCCGGGCGACCCGATCCGCGACATCCACCGCGGCGTCGCGCCGCAGGGCGCGCAGCCCCAGGCCGGAGTCCACGTCCCCCGCGGCGTCCGCCGCCGCGATCGCGTCGTCCAGCAGCGCCGTGTCGCCGGGCAGGGCCTCGACCGCCCTCACGTAGGCATCCCGCGCAGAAGGGGCGTCCCCGGCGCTCCGGAACAGCCGGGCCGCCGCCGCCATCAGCCGACCGTGCGCGGCGCCCTTCGCGGCCCGGGCCAGTTCCAGGATCTTTCCGGCCTTTTCGGCCTGGATCCCGGCGGTCTCCGCGACCTCCACCAGGCTTTCCAGGACCTGCTCGTCGGTCGGGTCCTCCTGGAGGGCCGTCAGCAGGCAGTAGGCGGCGCTGCCGCGATCGCCCAGGCGATCCTGGAACAGGTTCGCCAGCCGCGTCAGCGTGGTGATCTTGTCCCGGCCCGATTCCGCCTGCTGGCGGGCCAGCAGGGTGTCCGCGACGCCCTGCATGTCGTCTGCCGCGCGGCGCTTCGCCTCCTCGGCCTCCAGGTCCCGGACCAGCGCGACATCCAGATCCTTGGACGCCTGAGTGATGCCGTGGGCGGCCACGAACTCCCGGGCCGCTTCCATCGTCGCGGCGGAACGATCGGCGGCGCCATGCAGCCGTGCGGCCAGCAGCACCTCTGCCGCCGCGTCCGCCAGGCCCACGTCGGCCAGCCGGGCCGCCAGCGCCAGGGCATCGTCGCTGGTCGGGAGGTCCCAGGCCAGCAGGCGTCCCAGTGCCCGTCCGGGGGACAGGGGTCCCAGGACCGAGGTCGGGTCGCCCTCGGGCCCGAACACGCGACCATCGTCGGCTTCGTAGGCCGCCTCGACGCCCCGCGGCGGGAAGGGGATCAGGGGACGCGGCCGGCGGTCGTGGGCGGTTGCCGGGCCCAGGCGCACGGCGCCCTCGCATCCCGGGATCACGGCGGTCGTGCCCGCCTCCGCGTCCGCGGCCGGGGACGCCAGCGCGCCATCGGGGCCCCACCAGGCGAACACCAGCCCCGGGGCCCCGGGACCGGACGAACGGATTTCCACGTCGCGAAGGACCGGCACCAGGTCCCCCAGGGCCAGCCGGATCGTTTCGGCCAGCCCCCGGGAGTCGCGGTCCTGCCGCGATACCAGGGCGTCCGGGTCCAGGAAGCGCCGTGCGGCGTCGATCAGCGTCGCCCGGGCGGCCACGGCCGGCCCCTCGGCCAGTCGCGTCCCGATCAACTGCGCGATGCCGGGCTTGTCCGGCCCCTGGCCCGCGGCGTCGATCAAGGCCGCGAGGCCCCCGGGAAGGCCCGTCGCGTCCCCCCCGTGCCGCAGCAGTGTCGCCAGGCGCAGCAGTCGGTGGGCGGCATACAGAAGGCACGCCCCCGCCTCCCAGCCCTCGCGGGCCATGGCGGCCTGCCGTGCCGGTTGCGCGACGTGGGACGGGACCGAGCGCTGGAGATCCAGGTACGGCATGGAGGGCCTCCTGCGGGACGATGGGGAACGACCGGAATTCTAGGGCCGACGGCGGGAAAGGGCAATCGAGGGGCCGTGGGGCGGGGGGTGCAACCCGCCGGAACCTATGGCTTGCCGCGGGAAGGGGCCTGGGCTAGACTTCCCCCGCCTTTCCGGGGAGACGTTTCATGACGCGCTGCAGGATTCTCGTGTGTTGTACGGCGTTGCTGGCTGCGGCGCTGGTCGGTTGTCCCGCGGACACCGAGTCGTGCACGCCGGCCTGCGACGGGAACACCTGCGGCAGTGACGGCTGCGGCGGCCGGTGCGGGTGCGCGGAAGGCGCCTTCTGCAACGAAGAATCGCTGGCCTGCTGCGCGCCGTCCTGCGACGGCCGGAACTGCGGCACCGACGGATGCGGCGGGACCTGCGGCGAATGCGGCAACGGCGCGACGTGCAACCCGCGCGTCGGCCGGTGCCAGGGGGGCTGCACCCCGTCGTGCGACGGCCGCACCTGCGGGTCCGACGGGTGCGGCGGTTCCTGCGGCACGTGCGACGGCGTCCTGGTCTGCAACCAGTCCACCGGCCGGTGCGGCGAGGCGTGCCAGCCCGTCTGCGGCGGCAAGGTCTGCGGGGACGACGGCTGCGGCGGGCTCTGCGGGTCCTGCGGGGACGGCGCGGCCTGCGACAGCGGCGTCTGCGTGGCCGGTCCCGCCTGCGACGACCTGGTCAGGAACGGCAACGAGGCGGACGTCGACTGCGGCGGCTCGTGCGAGGGCAAGTGCCCGGTGGGCAAGGCCTGCGGCACCCCGTCGGACTGCGGATCGGGGCTGTGCCAGTCGAACGTGTGCGCCCCGGGCCCGCTGTGCGCGAACAACGGCAAGGATGCCGGGGAAACCGATACGGACTGCGGCGGCAAGGACTGTGCGCCGTGCGCCAAGGGCAAGTACTGCGTGAAGTCGTCGGACTGCCTGACCGACGCGTGCGTTTTCGGCGTCTGCGAACTGCCGACCTGCACGGATCAGATCCGGAACCAGGACGAAACAGGTATCGACTGCGGCGGGCCGTGCGACGGGTGCCTCGACGGCACGCGCTGCCTGGACGCTGGCGACTGCACGTCCCTGAACTGTTCGGCGGGGCGTTGCATTTCCTGCTACGACCTGGTGAAGAACGGCACCGAAACGGATCGGGACTGCGGCGGCGGGATGTGCCAGGGCTGCGCGAACGAATTGGCGTGCCGGCAGGGCAGCGACTGCGCCGGCGGCGGCTGCGAAAACAGCGCCTGCTGCACGGCGAACGCCTGCGGCTTCTGCGGCGCGTTGTCCGACGAAACCTGCGACGGCAAGGACAACGACTGCAACGGCGCGACCGACGACAACCTGGGCGAGGGCCAGCTCTGCCCGAAGCAGGCGGCGCCCTGCGCGGGGGCCCGGGCCGGGTGCCGGGGCGCCGCCGGTTGGGTCTGCGACGACCAGGCCTATGCCGATTTCACCTACCAGTACCGGCCGACGGAAACGGGCTACTGCGACGATTCCCTGGACAACGATTGCGACGGCAAGAAGAACTACGACGACACCGCCGACTGCTGCAAGGCCGATTGCACGAACAAGGACTGCGGCGGCGACGGGTGCGGTGGTACGTGCGGCACCTGCGCGGCCAAGGAGTCCTGCTCGACGGAAGGGACGTGCGAGGCCCAGTGCGGCGCCTTCCCGTCGACGACGTGCGACGGCTACTGCGGCCAGCAATACGGATCGGGCAGCGCCTGCTACTGCTACGACTACATGTGCCAGCAGGATCCCGCGAACTGCTGCCCGGACTTCAAGTCCTGCTGCGGCACCTGCACGCCGTCCTGCGCGGGCCGGGAGTGCGGCGACAACGGCTGCGGCGGATCCTGCGGGTCCTGCACCGGCGGCAAGGCCTGCAGCCCGTCGGGCAAGTGCGAGACGGTCGCCTGCGGCGCGGACCCCCAGAACTCCTGCAACCAGTACTGCGGCCAGGCCTGGAACATGTACTACTCATGCAGTTGCGCCGCGTCCTGCGCCACCAGCCCAACGGGCTGCTGCGCGGACTACGCCTCGTGCTGCGCCGTGACCGACCCCTGCCAGGGCATCGGGGAAATCGGGTGCTGCAAGAACAACACGGTGTACTACTGCAGCAGCGGGTCCCTGGTCACCGACGTCTGCACGGGGGGGAGCGCCGGATACGACTTGTGCGGCTGGTACCCGGGGGATGCGTCGTACATGGCGGGCTACTACTGCACCGATACCACAGCCGCGGATCCGGCCGGCACCTACCCGAAGGCGTGCCCCTTCTGACCGGACCCCGACCTGCGGCGGGACCTACTGCTGCCAGGGCGTGGTGATCGTGTTCATCTGCTCGACGCGCCAGATCCGATGCTTCTGGGTATAGGTGTACGCCACGAACAGGTGGGCGTCGCCGGGGATGGAGGCCGGGTTCAGGGCCTTGGCCGTCCTGCGGACCTTGCCGTCCTGGTAGTCCAGCCACTCGTAGCCGAAGTCGTTGATCTGCACTTCGAAGGTCGTGGTGTCCTCGGCGACCAGGACGTTGTCGCTCCACCACTGGAAGCCGACCCGGTAGTGCGCGAACTGGCCCTGGCAGCCCGGGTCCAGGTGGACGATGCGGGACCAGGTCTGGCCTTCGCCGTCGGTGCCGTTGCCCTCGATGGTCCAGTTGGACGTCGTGTCGTCGTCCCCGGGGACGACCAGGCAGCGACCCACCAGCGAGTCGTTGTCCACCGCTTCGACCTTGCGCATTTCGACCTTGACCGCGGTCACGAACTTGCCGCCGCCGACGTCCACGCGTTCGCGGGCGACGCCCTTGTACAGCGTGCTGCCGTCGGGGCTGACCCAGAAGTCGCCCACGGCCACGTCGGCCATGACCAGGGCGTCCAGGCCGGCGATGGGCGTGCGGGTCGCGTGCCACTTTTCCACGAGGTCCGGGTCCCACAGGAGGTTCAGGTTCGAAATCTGGACCACGTACTCGTCGCCCGCCAGGCCGTAGGTCGAGGCCGTGGTTTCGCGATCGACGTTCTGGAACACGCGGGTCTCCACGACGTGGCGCGCGCCCTGGGGCCGCTCGTCCACGGTGGTCTCGATCGTCTCGACGGTCCCGCTCTTCACGGCGACCTTTTCGACGATGGCCACCGGAACGCCCGAGAACGTGGGCGTGCCCGGGACCAGCGGGTTTTCGGTGAAGGTGTCCGCGACCACCGACCACTCCTCGGTCGTGGAGGTCTTCGCGATTGCCGTGCGGGTGCCGCTGGCCTCGCCCGCGAACGTGCCGGACGCCAGGGTGCCCTTGGACTCGAAGATGCCCTGGCCTTCGTCCTTGTAGTCCCGGGCCGTCGATTCCTCGGCAGCCGTGCCCTTGACGTGGAGGCCCGTGCCCCACGTGACGTAGTTGTGGGCCGAATCGCACGCGCACAGGGTGGCGACCACGGCCAGCGCGCCCGTAAACAGAATCCGCTGCATAGGATCCTCACGTTGGAGAAGTCGGCCGGAGTATCACCGGAAGGTCCCGATCCGTCAAGGTTGCAGGGGTTGGGAAGGGGCACCTACGGCACGTCCAGCACCCGGTCGGACAGCCAGCCTTCCCGTCCCGACGAGAGGCGGACGTGGTGCCAGCCGCCCCGGGATTCCAGCACCCGGACTTCCAGGCCGGCGGGCAGGCTCAGCGTCGCCTCGGTGGCGGCCACGTCGTCCAGCAACCCGGCGTCCTCGTGGACCACCACGCCGATCCGGTACGCGGCCACCCGGGCGCTGCCCCACGCCACGCTGCCGGCCAGGGCCGTCGTGATGCCCAGGACCACCGCCGCCGTCCCCAGCGTGATGCGCAGCCGCCCCGATTCCAGCAGGCGCCAGGTGCCCAGGGCCCCGAAGAAGAGGGTCCAGGACAGCAGGAAGACCGCCAGGGCGGCCCCGGGGGACGCCCATCCCGTCAGGGTGGTCCAGGCGTCGGCATAGGCGCCGAAGACGAACGCCGTGCCCGCCGTCGGCCGTCCCGCCTGCTGCGAAAGGACCGTCCGGACGCGGGCCAGGTCGACGCGGGCGGTATCGGCGGCGGGGGACTCCGGGGCCAGGCGAATCGCCCGGTGGAACGCCGCGATCGCATTCCCCGGCCGGCCCGTTTCGAACTCCGCGGCCCCCAGGCCCACCTGGACGTCGGGCGACAGCACGCGGTACTTCCCGGCCAGATCCCGGAACGCCTGGGCGGCCTCTTCGTACCGGCCCGCCTGGAAGGAGGTCACGCCGGCCGCATAGAGTTCCGAAACCGTTTCGGCCCGCGCGGCGGAGGACCAGGCGGCGATCCCGGCGATGCACAGGGCGGCGACGATCCGGCGGTGGGTGTGGCCGCGTGTCATGGCGCCCCCGTCCCGCCCGGGGTCCGGATGCGATCCAGGGCGCCCAACCGGTCCCGGACGCGGGCCAGCGTGGCGGCCCGGTCACGGTCCAGGGCGGCGCTGGGTGCGAAACGGCCGAAGGCGCAGGCGTCCAGTTCATCCCCGATTGCGGCCGCATCCGGTTCCGGCGTCCCCAGGCCCCGGAGCGCCTGGCGGACCTCGTCGGGCGACAGGCCCGGCAGCAGGGCGAAGCGCCCGTGGAGATACTCGCGGATCACCGTGTCCAGGCCTCCCCAGAACGCCCCCCCGTCGGACTTCCGACCCAGGGCCTCCAGCGCGGCCCGGGCACGACGGAGGGCCTTTCGCCGCACCGAACTGTCGCCATGGAGCGTCCTGGACCTTCGCCGGCGGGTCAGCGCCTCGGCGCCCACCCAGAACGCCATGGGGATGGTCATCCCCAGCAGCACCAGGGTCGTCGGCAGGTTCGCGGGCGGCGGTCCCGGCGGGCCGGGCTCGGCGCCGGCCACGATGGACGTCACGGGATCGTGCCCGCCCGCGGGAATCCCGGCTTCGTGGACCGGGCCGGTGCC
>CAINDP010000085.1 GCA_903847405.1 uncultured Myxococcales bacterium
ATGCGCCGCCCTGCCCAAGGCCGGCGAATCGTGCGAAGCGACCTTCGCCTGCACGGGCGGGTACTGCGACCTGTCGGGAGGGACCCCGACGTGCAAGGCCTACCTCGATGCCGGTGCGGTCTGCACCAACAGCAGCCAGTGTGCGTCGCAGCTCGCCGCGATGGAGCCCCCGCCTGTAGAGCCGGAAGTCGCGAAGACGCTGTGCGTCGCCCCGGGCGAGTTCTACTGCACGCCTCCGTGACCCGCACCGCCTCCCGCCCGCCTAGGACACCGTCGCTTCCAGGGGACCGCGCAGTTCGGCAACAAGCCCCCCGGTCTCGCCGGGCTTCAGCACGAACCCCCACCCCTGGGACTGCGCCACGCGGGCGACGATGGACAGTCCGAGCCCACTCCCCGCCGAACCGCGCGAGCGGGCCGCGTCCCCCCGCTCGCCGCGCTGCAGGACACGCAGGCACTCCTGCTCCGTCAGCCCCGGGCCGTCGTCGGCCACGCGCAGCACGAACCCGTCGTCCTCGATCTCCAGCACCACCGCGACGTGCCCGCCGCTGGCGTTGTGGCGCAGTGCGTTGTCCACGAGGTTCGACAGCGCCCGCTCGGTGAACGTCGGATCGCCCCGCACCGGCACGCGATCCTCGGGGACCGAACGCTCGATCTGGACGCCCAGACGCAATGCCATGGCGCGATTCCGCTGGACGACCCGCAGGACCACGTCCCGCAGGTCCAGCGACGTTTCCACCTGCGCGGCGGCCTGGAACTTCGCCGACAGCGCCAGGTTCGCCAGCAGCGCACCGATGTACTGCGCCTCGTTCATGGCCTGGCCCACCTCGTCGGTGCCGGGCTCCCTCGCCAGCGCGCTCAAGTTCCCCTGCAGCACGGTCAGCGGGATGGCGATGTCGTGGGTCGTGTTCTCGATGAACTCGCGCAGCGCTTCCTCCCGCGCGATCAGGTCGGCATGCTGGCGCCGGATCGTCCCGGCGGAATCGGCCAGCGCCCGGGACAGTTCGCCCAGTTCGTCCCGGCCGGCCTCCCGGGGAAGGTCCAGCGGTGCGCCCTGGTCCCAGCGCCGCACGGCCAGGGTCATCCTGCGGATTCGCCGCACGACGGGCCAGATGCCGGCTAGCCCCGCGACCAGCGCCAGAGCCAGCGGGAGGAGGAGATCGGCCGGCGGAGGTCCCGGCGGCCCCATGCGCGGCGTCGCGACCAGCACCAGCGCGCAGGGGCCTTCCTGGCGGGGCAGCGCCAGCACCAGGTGACGGTTCCCCGCGATCCGGGCATCGATGGCCGTGCCGGCCGGGACCGAACCCCGCTGCACCGCGGCAATCACGTCGGCCGGCAGCGCCGGGGCGTCGGGCTGGCTGCTGCGACCGTCCCGCCGGTAGGTGTAGACGGGGATCCCGCTCGCATCGCCGAAGGCCTCGAACACCCCGCGCTTCAGGCCGGGCAGCGGGATGTCGATCGGGGCGGACGGCGGCGAGGACTCGCAGGCGTCCAGCGCGGCCGGCGAGAAGTGGGCCAGCACCAGAGCGCTGAAGAGGTCGTCGTCCCGCCCCTCCCGAATCGACGTGCCCACCACCCACAGGGCGACCAGGGCCGGCACGCCCGCCACCAGCGTCGTCAGCACCAGTCTACGGCGGAGCGTCATTCCGCCTCCTTGCGAAGGCGGTACCCGATGCCCCAGACCGTCTCGATCCGGGCCGCTTCGCCGACCTTCTTCCTCAGCCTGCACACGTGGACGTCGAGGGTCCGCTCGGTCGCCTCCCGTTCGGGGTCCAGCACGTTCGCGACCAGCCATCGCCGCGGCACGGGCTCGCCTGCGCGGTCCGCCAGCGCCAGCAGCAGGTCCAGTTCGACCCGGGTCAGGTCCAGCCCTGCCCCCTCCACGGTGACCTCCCGCCGCGCCCGGTCGATCACCAGCCCGCCCACCGTCACCTGCGAGGTCCGGTCCATCACGAAGCGGCGCAGGCGCGCACGAACCCGCTCGATCAGTTCCTCGGGCCAGAAGGGCTTGGTGACGTAGTCGTCCGCACCCAGTTGCAGCGCCCGCACCTTGTCGTGGCTGTCCTGGCGCGCGCTGAGGACCAGCACCGGCACGTCCGAGTCCTTCCGGAGCTGCTGGAGGATGTCGAACCCCGGCACCCCCGGGAGCATCAGGTCCAGGATCACCAGCACGATGTCGCGATAGTCGGAGGCGGCGATGGTGCGCCCGCGCCGCCACCAGATGGCCGGGAACCCCGCCTCCGCGAGGTGGGCCACGATCTGCCGGCCCAGCGCTTCGTCATCTTCGATGAGGAGTACGACACCCATGAGCCTCTTATAGCACTCAAACCTTGCGCGGACCTTGCGCACGAACAACGCCCCCCTCCCCTCCCGCCGTCAGGTTTGCTCAAGGTTTGATCCGTAGTGTTCTTCCAGTGGCAGCACGACGCGGCCACGTGCCCGCAAGGGAGGAGGAACCCATGATGCACCGCAACCTGCTCGCCGCCCTGGTCCTGACCGGCGCCGTCGTCCTGCTGCCGGGCTGCGGAGGCTCCGGCACCGGGGCCGCCGATCCGGCCGGAATCCCCGAACTCGGGACCACCGATCTTCCCGACGCCGTCGTCGCGGACGACATCACCTCGCGTGATGCCGCCACCACGGACGACCCGGGCGCAGGCGCCGACATCCCGCCCTCCCCGCCCCTGACCTACCCCGTCGTCGACACCGCCCAGGTCGCCTGCTACGACGCTTCGGCCTGGATCGCATGCCCGGTGGCCGGCGAAGCGTTCTTCGGCCAGGACGCCCAGTTTGCCGGGCCCCAGCCCGATTACACCACCAGCAGCGACGGCCTCACGGTCCAGGACAACGTCACGGGCCTGACCTGGCAGCAGGGCTACGAATCCTTCAAGAACTGGGCGGATGCCAAGGCCGTCTGCGTGGACCTCAATTCTGCAAGCCTCGGCGGCTACACCGACTGGCGGTTGCCGACCATCAAGGAACTCTACTCGCTGTGGAATGCCGGCACGGGCTGGCCCTACCTGGACGCGAACACCCTTGCCTACGATCCGCAGTCGAGCCCTCACATGATCATCTGGAGCAGCACCAGGTACCTTGGACTGCTCGAAAGCACCGAAGACCCGGCGACCGGCGCGGAGATGGCCTTCGGGGTGAACTTCAGCACCGGCCACATCAAGGCGTACGCCATCGATGTCGGACCCACGCACTTCGCCCGCTGCGTCCGTGGTGCCGCCTACGGCGTCAACGACCTCGTGGAGAACGGCGACGGCACCATCACCGACCGGGCCACGGGCCTGATGTGGGCCCAGGCCGACAGCGGGGCGGGCATGGACTGGGAGCATGCGCTGGCCTACATCCAGACGCAGAACGCCGCCAATGCCCTGGGTCACGGGGACTGGCGGCTGCCGAGTGCCAAGGAACTGCAGAGCCTGGTCGACTACACGCGCTCCCCCGGCGCGACGGATGCGGCCCGCGTGGGACCGGCCATCGACCCGATGTTCACTTGTACGCCCACCACCAACGAAGCCGGCGACGCCGACTATCCCTATTACTGGACCAGCACGTCCGCGATTGCCCAGGCAAACGAGGCGTACGTGTTTGCGTGGTACGTGGCCTTCGGGCGGGCTGTCGGCGCCGATGGAAAGGATCTTCACGGGGCGGGGGCCGTGCGCTTCGACGCCAAGGTCCCGGGGCAGTCAGGCGGCGAATCGCGGTACTACAACTACGTCCGCCTGGTCCGGGGCGGGGACGCCACGCCGGTGGTTCCCGAGGGCCCGCCGGAGTCGGTGCCCGAGTCCGCCGACGTGCCCGGGGTCGACGCCGACAGCGGCCCGGGAACCGACCTGCCTCCGCCTCGCGACGCAACGGGCGACGTGCTCCCGGGACCGACGCCCTGCGGCGTCCAGTCCGACTGCGCCGCTGCCGGGGCCTGCCCGCCCGACGCGACGAAGGGCTGCACGTGCACGGCCGGCCCCCAGGGGACGGACCTCTTCTGCATCCCCGCGTGCAGCGTGGACGCGGACTGCCCGAAGCTGCCGGACAGGACCCTGGTGTGCGGCACCGAGGGCGTCTGCGTGCCGAAGCAGGAGTAGAGAGGTACCATCCCCAGGAAAGCCGGGACCGCAATGGAGGAGGAACCCATGATGCACCGCAACCTGCTCGCCGCCCTGGTCCTGACCGGCGCCGTCGCCCTGCTGCCGGGCTGCGGAGGCTCCGGCAGCGAGGCCGCCGATCCGGCCGGAATCCCGGACGTCCCCGGCAGTACCGACGAGGGTCCCGGAACGGACACGACCGGGGAGATCACCCCTCCGCCCGTGGCGCCCTTCCCCGTGGTCGGCACCGGTCAGGCCGCCTGCTTCGGGTCCTCGGCCTGCATGGCCTGCCCCACCGCCGACCAGGCCTTCGCCGGCCAGGACGCACAGTACCCCGGCCCCCAGCCCGCCTACCGGGACAACGGGGACGGCACGGTCACGGACCTGGTCACGGGCCTCATGTGGCAGCGGGATCCGGGTGCGAAGCAGCAGTATGCCCAGGCGGTCGCCGGGGCAGACGCCTCCACGCTGGCGGGCCACGACGACTGGCGCGTGCCGACGATCAAGGAGTTGTACTCGCTGATCCGCTTCAGCGGGGAAGACCCGAAACTCGAGGGCACCGACACCACCGGCCTGGTGCCCTTCATCGACACGGACTTCTTCGTGTTCGCATACGGCGACACCAGCGCCGGACAGCGCGTCATCGACTCCCAGTGGGTCACCAGCACGGTCTATACGGCCCCGGTCTTCGGCGGCATGGAGTGCTTCTTCGGCGTCAACTTCGCCGACGGGCGCATCAAGTGCTACCCCACCGACGGAGGGCTGCTGTCCCAGGCGGGCTACTACGCGATTCAAGTCCGCGGCCCGTCCGGGTATGGCGTGAACGACTTCGTGGACAACGGCGACGGGACCGTGGCGGACCGGACCACCGGCCTGACGTGGCAGCAGGCCGACAGCGGGGCGGGGATGGACTGGCCGGCGGCCCTGGCCTCCTGCGCCGCGCTGGACCTGGCGGGCCACCAGGACTGGCGCCTGCCGAACGCGAAGGAACTGCAGAGTCTGGTGGACTACTCCCGGTCGCCGGACAAGACCGGATCGGCCGCCATCGACCCCCTCTTCGCGGCCAGCGGGATCACCAACGAGGCGGGGCAGGCGGACTGGCCCTGCTACTGGACCTCCACCACGCATGCGAAAACCGGACAGGACGGGGCGAACGCGGCCTACGTGGCGTTCGGCCGGGCCATGGGCTACATGTTCGAGACCTGGATGGACGTCCACGGCGCCGGCGCCCAGCGCAGCGATCCCAAGACGGGCGACCCGGCGGACTATCCCACCGGCAACGGCCCCCAGGGCGACGCCATCCGGATCCTCAACCACGTGCGATGCGTGCGGGGCGGGGACGTCGTCTTCGCCACGGGCGCGGGTGCAGCGTGCACGGCGCCCCCGACGACGGGCCCCACGGCCTGCAAGGTCCAGGTGGACTGCGCTGCCGCCGGCGCCTGCCCGTCGGACGCAACGAAGGGCTGCACGTGCACGGCCGGCCCCCAGGGGACGGGCCTCTCCTGCATCCCCGCGTGCAGCGTGGATGCGGACTGCCCGAAGCCGCCGGACGCAACCCTCACCTGCGGGACCGACGGGCTCTGCGCGCCGCAAGGGGCGTAGAAGGCCGACGACGGCCGGCCCCGTACCCGCGTGGATATGCCCAACAATCCTGCGACTTGTGCAGCGGGTGTGACCACGAACCGACCCGGGACCGGGCCTCCGGAAGAGGATCGACAGCACTCGCCCCGGCATCCCTCGGCCTTACGGCGTCGCGCAGTAGAAGTCGCCGTAGGCCACGCAGAGGCCGTTGTACGAGGAGAGCTGCGAGGAGCACTGGTATTTCGAGGTGCAGGTGTCCCCGACGTCGTGGTAGGCCGCGCAGGTGGGCTGGTTGCCCG
>CAINDP010000086.1 GCA_903847405.1 uncultured Myxococcales bacterium
CGCCACCATCGAGGCGGACCATGCGTGAGCGGGCGGAGGGGGGGCATCGCTGGGGCGCCCTGTCGCTGGGGTTCCTGGCCGTCACCGTCGTGTCCGGCGTGGGCCTTGTCCCCCTGTACCGCCCGGAGGAAGCCCTCGCGTCGGTCGAGGCGATCCACGCCGGCCTCCCCTGGGCGTGGATGGTGCGGGCCGTCCACGCATTCGCGGCGCTGGGATTCCTGCTGTCCACGCTGATCCACCTGGGGGACGCCGTGCGTCGGGGCGGCCTGGACCGCGTACCGCCGGGCGTCTGGTGGCGCAGCACGCTGCTGTTGCCGATCGCCATCGCCGGCATGCTGACGGGCTTCCTGTTGCGCGGGGATGCCGAGGCCCTGGCCGCGATGGCGATCGGGCGGGGCGTCCTGGAGTCCGTCCCCGGGATCGGGGAGGGGCTTGCGACGCTGCTGCTGGGTCCCGCCGGGGCGGGGTTCGGCCCGGTGGCGCTGCACCACGCGGGCACGTTCACGGTCCTGCCGTGGCTGCTGTCGATCGAGCACGGGCGCCGGGCCTGGCCCGACGCGCGATCCTGGGTCACGGCCCTGCTGGGGTCGGTGACGATCGCGGGCCTGGTTCCCGTTCCCCCGGGACCGGCCGACGCCGCCGGGGGCCTGCTGCTGGGGCCGTGGTACCTGCTGGGCCTGCAGGGGATGCTGCTGGACCTGCCCGTGGCCAGTGCGTGGATCGTTCCCCTCGCCGTCCTGCTGGGCATCGGGGCGCTGGTGCATGTCCGTGGGCGGGGGCGTTCCGCTGTACTGGCGGGGCTGGGCTGCGTGGCCGCGGCCTGGATCGGCTGGACCGTGCGGCTGCTGGTCGCGGGGGTGGGATGACACGGCATCCGGGGGCGCTGGCAGTCCTGGTCGTCGCCGCCTGCGTCGCTGCCGCCGTGGCCCTGGTCCGGGAAAACACGCGCAACGACGCCACCGGACGGGGTCCCGACAGCGCGGGGAAACGCATCGAGCGCTGCCTGTCCTGCCACGTGCGTCCCGACGAAAGCCCCGGAGGGGCCCACGCGGCCGACGCGGTCGGCTGCGAGGCCTGCCACCTGGGCAACCCCTTCGCCTTCGACAAGGAACGGGCCCACGCGGGGCTGGAGCGGGAGCCCGGCGCCCTGGACACGGTGGGGCGCACGTGCGGCCGGGAGGGATGCCACGTCCGGGAGGCGGAACGGGTCGCGACGTCGCTGATGGCCACCGGACGGGGGTTGATCGCGGTGGATCGGTGGGTCCTCGGGGAAACACCCGGTCCGGACGGCGTGGAAGACTTCGCCGAACTGCTGGCAACGACGACGCCCACGCCCGCCCAGGACCACCTGCGGCGCCTGTGCGCGGGATGCCACCTGCGGACCCGGGGCACCAATCGCGACGACGCGGTCCGGGGGATCGGATCCGGGTGCGGCGCGTGCCACGCGACCCGGAAGGACCCGCTGACGCTGCGGGCCCACCCTCCCGTGGACGCGAAGGTGCCCGACGATCGCTGCCTGGGCTGCCACAGCCGCAGCGGCCGGATCAGCCTGTCCTATGCGGGCCTGGCCGAACTGAAACCCGGCCAGCAGTCGCCGGACGAAACCGTTCGCCTGTTCGACGGCCGGCCCGCGGCGCGGGTGCTGGACGACATCCACCATGAAAAGGGCGTGGGCTGCACGGACTGCCACCTGCACGGCGACGTGATGGGGGATGGAACGGCGTACGCCCACCAGGAGCAGCAGGTGGCGGCCACCTGCGAGGCGTGCCACGGGCCCGTCGGGGACGGGGATCAGCGACCGTGGGCCGCAGTGCGCGACCCGGTATCCAGCGACCTGCTGCGGATGCGCGACAGCCCGCGGGCCCCCCTGGAACCCGCGCGACTGGGACGGCGGGGGTTCCCGATCTGGAACGCGCGGCCGACGGCGGACCTGCCCGTCGAGGCCCGTCCGCAGGCCGGCGCGGACGGCAGGACGGCGCCCTGGACGATGCTGGGCAAGAACGACGGCCGGCCGCACGCCCTGCGACAGACGCCCGCCGACACGGACCATCGCCTGGCCGGCCATCGGCGCCTGTCGTGCCAGGCGTGCCACTCCGCCTGGGCCCCGTCCTGCGTGACGTGCCACACCCGGTTTGACCCCGGCGGCCGCCAGTGGGACTTCGGCACGGGCGCCGTCGCGGCGGGGGAATGGGTCGAGGAATCGGAACGGTACGGCTGGGGCGCGCCAGCCCTGGCAATCCAGGGCGACCGGGTGGTCCCCGCGATCCCGGGCATGGTCCTGACGGCCGACCTGCGAA
>CAINDP010000087.1 GCA_903847405.1 uncultured Myxococcales bacterium
ATGGACACGACGTAGGGCTGCGCGCAGGACTCGCCGGCCTTGCAGTCCACGCCCAGCGCCCGCTGGTAGGCGTACGTGTCGTGGATCGGGTAGGCCCCGCCGGCCATGCCCTTCATCTGCACGCCCGCCAGGCGCGACAGGCCCCCCGACGTCGCCGGGTCCTCCCAGGCCATCTCGTAGGACCGGATGCGGGTGCCGTGAGACAGAACGTTCACGCGCGACAGGCGGACCTCCAGCAGTTCCTCGAAGCCCCCGCTGCAGTCCGACAGCTTGTCGGTCCGGTCCTCGTACTCGAAAGTCGCTTCGTACTGCGCGGTGCCGCCGGTGAACACCCAGCCGACGTGCCGCACCAGCGCCTTGTTCCCGTACAGTTCGTATGCGTAGTCCGCGTGGTGGCCGTACCGATCCACCATCGCCACCAGCAGGTACCGGAAGGTCCCCTCGGGACCGGTGACCCGCGCCTTCGACACCAGCCCGCCCGCAGCGTCCGCCCCGAAGTATCCGATGCGCCCGTCGGGGTACTCCGCCGTCCAGTACCCCTCGGATCCCGTCCCCGCGTCCTTCCAGGTGTACCGAACGAAGTTCTTCTCGAACCGCGCGCGGTAGACCGCCGGGTCCGTCCCCGGAATCCGCACCAGTTCGTCGCCGCCGTTCGCGGCGAACTCGTCCTCGGTCGTATAGAGCGGCAGCCCGCGGACCGTCAGTCGCTCGATGAACGGCACGGCCAGCGCCCAGCCGACGCCGACGACCGAGTTGCCGGCGCCGCTGCTGTAGGCCAGCGCCAGTGCCGGCGTCATGCCCGGGAACCCCTGCGGCACCTCGATGGGCACGCTGTACTGCATCTGGCCCATGTTGCGGTCCAGCGTGATGTTCTCGCCGATGCCCTCCAGCGACCCCGGCCCCTCGGGCAGGCTCAGCCGCTCCTCGGACACCCCGTCCCCGGGCTTCGCCGCCCGCGCCGTTCCCGCCGCCAGGCAGACGATTCCGACCACCACCGCGATCCCCGTCCTGCTGATGCTTCGCATCGCGCACCTCCCGACGGGAAGCCGACCCGTCCGCGCACCCCTTGGCCCCTCGCGTCCCCCGATTCCGCCTACCGGAACGTCACGGCCGGGTCCGCAACGACCTGGCCCAGGCGGTCGAAGCACTCGGCCTTCTGGGGGGCCACGCCCGCCAGCACCGTGCCGTCGCTGCCCGTGACGGCCGCGACCGGCCCGTCCAGCGCGGCATCCGCCTTCGCGGCGAAGGACAGGGCAACCCGATCCCCGCGCCGCGCCGTCACGCCGGTGACCTGGGGCGCGTAGGCGACCGTTGCGCCAGGCACGTCGAAGACGATGTCGCAGGCTCGTACCGCGGCGTGGCCGACCACCAGGCCGGTGCCCGCGGGCGCGCCGCACCCGTCGGCCGTGCACTCAAGGCCGTTGTCGCAGGCCGCGCCGGTCCGGCAGGGGCATCCCATCGTCCCGGCAACGCACGTCGGGGCCACGCACAGGCCGTCGGAGCACTGCAGGTCGCCGTCGCAGGTGCCATCGACCTTGCAGGCGCACCCGGAGGCCCCGGCGATGCAGGCGGGCGGATTTTCCGATCCGCCGGAACCGCAGCCCGCACCCCCCAGCACCAGGACGACGGCCGCCGCCCCGATCACGATCCCCCAGCCGCCGTGAACCCTTGCTCGCATCGTCATCACCGAATCCTCCCGGTGCGTCCCATCGCCCAGGCCACGGCCGGAGGGCCGGACTTCCCGCCCGTTCCCACCCCGAATCCCGTGTCCTGGTGCTGTGTACCGCCCGGGAGCGGGCCGCAGAATCGCTGTTTCGCTACAGCACGACAGACAGGTAGACAAATCGCTACAGACTGGGCCGGTCGGGCGTGTTGTGCTGCGGTCCAGACGGGCTACCATCCGTGGTGCAGCGTCCGAAGCGGGGAAGGAGGAACGTCATGATCCGGGTGTTCCTGGTGGACGACCACGACATCGTCCGAAGCGGCCTGCGGCGCATCCTGCAGGAACTCCCCGACATGACGATCTGCGGCGAGCGCGAGACCGCCGAGGGAATCCTGCCGGTGCTGGCGGCCGAAAAGCCGGACGTGGTCGTCCTGGACGTGAACATGCCCGGCGGCAACAACCCGAAACTGGTGCAGCGCATCCGGTCCCTGGACCCGGCCCCGGGCGTCGTCCTGTTCACGATGTTCCACGAGGATGTCCACGCCATCGCCTACTTGCGGGCCGGCGCGGGGGCCTACATCAGCAAGAGCCGCTCGACGAACGAACTGGTCGCGGCCATCCGCAAGGTGAAGGAGGGCGGACGCTACATCACGCCCAGCCTGGCCGAGTACCTCTTCGAGAACCAGATCGACATCGGGCGTCCCCCGGAGGAGTCCTTGAGTGCCGGGGAACTGGCGGTGCTGCGCTCCCTGGCGAACGGCCTCCGGGCGGTCGACATCGCCCGCGAGACCGGCCGCAGCGTCAGCACCGTGAACACCTTCGTGCAGCGGATCAAGTCCAAACTGGGCCTGCGGACCGTCGTCGAAATCGTCCACTACGCCGAAGACAACGGGCTGCTCGGCTGAGCCGGCGGATCGCCGGATGCCTTGCGGCCCCGGGAAATTCCAATCACGCGGCGGGAACCTCGGAGGGGTAGGGGAACCGGATCCGGATGCAGGTCCCGCCGCCCGGTCCGCTGTCGACCGTGCACCTTCCACCGATCAGCCGGGCGCGCTCGCGGATGCCGACCATCCCGAATCGGCCCCGTGATGCCGCGGCTTCCGTGTCGAACCCCACGCCGTCGTCGCGGATCTCGATGCCGGCATCGCGGTCATCGACGTCCAGGGTAACCGATACATTGCGGGCGTGGGCGTGCCTCGCGATGTTCGTCAGAGCCTCCTGGACCACGCGGTACAGCGCGATGGACTGCTCCTGGGAAAGCGCTTCCTCGTCGAGTCCGCACGAAACCGTGCACGTCAGGCCGGCCTTCCGTTCGAGGTTCCGCGCCAGGGCCTCCACGGCCGCGATCAGGCCGCACGAGTCCAGCAACCGCGGACGCAGCGCGTTCAGCACCGCGCTGACCGCGTCGTGCAGCGCGGTCAGCAGCGCCCCGGCCCGCGCGAACCCGTCGGCCAGCCGATGCCGGTCGACGGCCTCCTGCCCCGACGCACCCTCCAGGTTTTCCAGTTCCATCCGCAGCCCGGTCAGCGTCTGGCCCAACTCGTCGTGGATTTCGCGCGCGATCCGGACGCGTTCCTCCTCCTGGACCGAGGCCAGGTTCCGCGCCAGGCCTCTCAACTGCTCGGTCTGCTCGGCGACGCGTTGCTCCAGCCCGCGCCGCAGGCCGTCCAGCGCGGTGCGTTGCAGGAAGTTCGCGCACAGCAGCATGTACATCACATGGCCCACCGCGACGGCGGCGATGGCCGACGCGACCGCCCAGACGATCGGGGTGGCCGCTTCGGGCCGTGCCAGGATCGCGGGTTCCGTGGCGAAGAAACTGACGAAGTACGCGACGACCACCAGCAGCGACGCCAGCGCGCGCCGCGGCAGATCGACGATCAGCAGCACGGTCATCAGCGGGACCGTATAGACGCCGTAGGTCAGCGGCGACTCCAGGCCGCCAAGCCGGGCCATCAGAAAGCCGGTCCCGCCCATCGAAAGCGTGAAGGCCACCAGCGCCAGCGGGAAGGGCCGTTCCGCGACGGTGCGGCTGGCCCGCAGCGCGACGAGGCAGCCGACGCAGAGGCCGAGGGTCCACAGGCGCCATGCCGCCAGAAGTTCGATGCCGTACGAGCCGGTCGGGAAGACGAGCAGGTCGGTGGGCCAGGCCAGCAGGGTCAGCAGCAGCAGCACGATCGCGGTCACGCGGACCCCGGTCCGTGTCAGGCGCGTCGCGTGATCGTGGAACGCCCGGAGCGCGTCCGGAGCGGCCTCGTCGGCCAGGTTCAGATCCAGGTCCAGTTGGCGAACCCAGTTGGCCGCCAGACGGCGCATTCGTTCTATCGTGTAGCCCGCCATTCGCTCCCCCTCCGGTTCCCGACTCGAAGCGGCATTCTACTCCGGGGCGATGAATCCAGACGGAGTGCCGGGTCTCCGAATGCGGGACTATCGGGGACGGTCCTACGGTTGGCGGGTCGCCGTCTCAGGAGGCGGCAGACGCCCCTTCTCCCCGCTCAGATGGCGCGCCAGGTACTTTCCCAGGCCGATGATCGTCAGCGTGGGTGGCAGCCCCCAGGCCTCCGGGATCACTGAGCAATCGCAGACGTAGAGGTTGTCGACCCGGGTCTTCAACGTCGAGTCGACCAGTTGCCCGATCTTCACGGTGCCGCCGGGGTGGGCCGCGAAGGTCCACGTCGGGTAGATGTCCTTCGCGCCCGCCGCCCGGAGGATCTTCGTCGCGTTCTGGCAACCATGATGCAGTTTGTCGCGATCCTCCTGGGAAAGGTGCTTCCTGACCCCTCCACGGTCGGTGATCCGGCCGCCCAAGGCGTCACGAGCCTTGATCATGATGCGGGCGGTGCTCCGGAACGAAAGGAGCCGGTGCAACCGGAGCACCTGCCCGGTAAACAGGAAGTGCGTCAGCCGCGAGAGGGGCAGATCGGTCATCATGTACCCCTCCTCCTCCAGCAGGGTTCCGGCCGACATGGGGATCTCGGCGTTCCCGGTCTTCACGTCGCCCATCGTTCCGGCGACGGTGACCAGCGGGTCGAAGAAGAAGTCGAATCCGGCCTCCTGGATGCCGCTGTTGCGGAGGATCACCGGCGTCCCGATCCCGCCCGCCGCCACGACGACGACCGGGGCCGAAATCGTGCAGGACCGTCCGGCGGATCGGTACTCGACGCCTGTCGCCTTTCCGTTTTCGACGATCACCCGGCGGACCTTCGCCCGGTCCACCAGAACAGCGCCCAGCGAGACCGCCTCGTCCACGTACATCCGGGCGCTCCACTTCACGGCGTTCCGGTCGCCGTAGTACCCGAACGGCATCCCGGGCTTCCAGCGATCCTGGTACATGAACTTTTCGAGCCGGTCCCATTTGAACCCGGCCTGCCTCGCCCCCTCCTGGATCCGCCTGGCCATCGGCGTGAACATCTCGTCCTTGAGGGGCGCTATCGGCAGTTCCCTCCGGGCTTCCTCCACCTCGTCCCGGATGTCCACCCCGTACGACTTCAGCATGTCCAGCGGCACGGGAAAGCAGGTGCCGTAGTAGAACATCGAGCTGCCGCCGGCGGTGATCCCGCGCACCATGGACAGCAGGCCGTGGGTAATCAGCAGGCTCTTCCCGGGGACGAGCAGTTCGGAGACGTACTGCCCGATGCTCCCTCGCACCGGCCCACCCGGCCCCCACTCCACCATGACCACCTTCTTCCCGCGCCGGGCCAGTTCCCGCGCCACAGTGGCCCCCCCGGGCCCGGTGCCGACGATGATCACGTCACAGTTCGACATCGAAGAAGTTTCCATGGGTGGGTGCAGCCTATTTCGCGCCGGCGACGACGATCGAGTAGTCGCCCGGGCCGAAGCTCTCGACAGGCTCGCTGTTGCCGCTCGAATCGGTGTCGAAGACGCCGGTCGCATGGCCCGACGTCGACTGGTCCTCCCAGCGGAAGCAGTTCTTCGTCTTCATCCTGACCGTGGCCACATAGTTCATCGAGAGGCTGGGCGCGATCGTCAGGTGCTCGGACAGTTCCATCTGCAGCCACGTGCGGCCGCTCTCCTTGATCACGGTGCCGGTCGCCGAGCGGGGAAACGGGGGAAGCGCGCCGGTCTTGACGAACGGGAAGCCGCCGGCGCTGAACGAGTACTGCACCCAGTCCTGCGACCGCGGTGTCGAGTCGATGACCGTGTCGCCGAGTGCAGCGACGACCGACACGGGGCCCTGCAGCGACGGCACCGGGAACGGCGGGTGGACCGTCGCCTGCACCGCGAAGCGGGCTGTGGCCAGTTGGATGCGCGCATGGGTGTAGGTGCCGCTCAAGACCTGGAACAGGTCGATCGTGGCCAACGACGTGCTGGCCTGCATGTCGACCTCGGTGAACTTGTCGTCGCCGGCGTCGAAGACCGTGACGGGCGAGGGATCGTCCGCGCTGGCCAGCAGTTCGACCTTCTGGACGCCAACGAAGAAGGCCGCGGGCGTCTGGGACGCGTATGAGTCCTGGAACGTGACGTCGGAGTCCGGATCCCCGACGATCACGAACTCGAGCGTCGGGCCCTCGGCGCCCTCGTCCTCCTTCGGGACGTCGGTCGCGAGCGTGTCGACGTCGGCCGCCAGCGCATCGGTCGCGACGTCGGCGGGAACGACCTCCTCCGCGACCTCGGCGGACGGCGTATCGATCGCGATGTCTGCGGGGGCGCTCTCTTCCGCCATGTCCGCCCCGACCACGCCCTCGGCCGCGTCGGTTTCCGCGACTTCCACGGGGACGACGTCGGCGGCGACGAAGGCGTCGGTCGTGTCGCCAGCGTTCCCGGTGTCGCTGCCCGAGCAGGCCGCGAGCACCAGTACAACGGCGATGCCCGGAATCCTCGCAAGGCGGAGCCTGGTCTTCATCGTCAAACCTCCTGTCGCGGCGAGCGCCGGATCGTCGGCGATCCCGCGCGCCGCTTAGCATTGTTCCCATTCCGGCGGAGGGGCGGCAATCGACCTTTCGCTACACACGCTGGGTGCGTGTAGACGAATGTCTACAAGGTGGGGCGGCTCCGACGTGGCGGAACGCCTATCCCGCCTGCGCACCGAACCCGTGGAAGTGTTCATGGCGATCGGAGTGAACGCCCGGAACCGGGTCCCCGGCGAATGGGAGATCGCCAGAGGCTGGGAGTCCGGCGTGAACCTGACGCTGCGGGCTTCGCCCTCCGCGTTCGACTCCCGTTTCCTGCTCCAATGAAAGCCCCGGTGATACCGGGGCTTCTTCGTGTCCTCGTCCCCCCTCAAGCAACGCCGGGTCACACCAGCGGGTCAAACCTTACGGCCGCTCGGATCGTGCCGAGGGCGATGAACATCCGATGGGGCCACGTCTCGGCTGCCACGATCACGAAGCCGTACCGGAGGTAGAAGCGCTCCGCGTCCTCGTCCTTCGCATCCACGATGACGCCGAGGCACCCGATCTGGTCGGCCAGGTCGTTCACCCGGCGCAGGGCGTCCCGGAGCAATCGAGCACCGATGCCCTTGCCTTGTGCATCTTGATGGACGGCTAGACGCCCGAGCAGGGCAACGGGCAGCGGGTACCTGGGCAGGCGGACCTTCAAGGCCCGACCCGCCACCTCGGCCTCCACGTCGGCCATCGAGAGCGTGTAGAACCCGAGCACGGCATCACGGTCCCGCAGGACGTAGGTCTTCCCGAGCCCCTGCCTGTCGTTGTCCAAGGCGTGGCGGACGAAAAAGTCGTCCGGGGGATGCTTCCCGCAGCGGAACCCGGACGCCGGGTCTTCCGGACGGATCGAGTCGGTCTCGTAGGGCGTCGGACGGGCCACTTCGGTCATCAGGCCCTCGACGCCATCAACTTCCGCAGGTTCGCGTTCGGCTTCGCCGGTCGCGAAGCGAGCGCCGCCACCTTCTTCACGGCTGCCGCGGGCAAGGCCAGCGCCTGCCGGTGGGCGGTCCATTCGATTTGCGCAAGCGTCGGCGTCACGATTTCGGTCGTGGACAGACTTCCTGCCGGACCCATCGAAACCACGCGACGGCCCTTCCGCACTTCGAGGATTGCCTTCAGGAACAAGGACAGCGCCTCGTCGATGATCTGGCTTCGGCTCACCCCGAGTTCGACGGCCATCTCGTCAAGGGCCATTGCCCGAGCATCAGGAACGGTTGCTTCGACACGCATCGAGTCCTCCCGGATCACGCCCCTCACTTCTGAGGGACAATTGCAAAATAGGTCTTACGGAGGGCGGCGTCAACAAGAGGGTGAAGGGCTTCGGGGAGACGGTTCCGTGACACAAGGTGCTGCGGCCCATCCTCGCGAAGCATCCCCGCGACCCGTTCGGGACCCGCGACGACCTGCTGGACGCCGTTCGCGCGGCGGCTTTGACAACGTCGTCGCGGGCCGGATACGCTTGCCCGGCTGCGGGCGCCCCGATGGGGAGGCCCTCGCCAGGAGGCGCCCACGTGAACGCCCTTTGCACCCGCCTCGCGGTCCTTGCCCTGTCGCTTGTCGTCCTCGCCGGGTGCCGGAAGGAGCACGCGTGGTCCGTCGCTGATGCGGACCCGGCGACCCTCCGGACCGTCGCCGGGGGCCAGGTCGTTGGCGGGCAGGGACGTTACGGCAGCCTCGCCTGGCTGGGCATCCCGTTCGCGGCCCCCCCCACGGGCGACCTCCGCTGGCGCGCCCCGCGCCTCCCCGAGCCCTGGACCGGCACCCGCCAGGCGCTGCGCTTCGCCCCGGCCTGTCCGCAGTTCGGCGGGCCGCTGACCCCCGGGAAGCAGGAAGGCGTGACCGGCAGCGAGGACTGCCTGTACCTGAACGTGTGGGCCCCACCGGGCGCGCAGAAACTGCCGGTGATGGTCTGGATCCACGGCGGCGGGAACAGCCTGGGCAGCGCCGAGCCCTACGAGGCCGGCCACCTCGCCACCAGCCAGAACGTGGTCGTCGTCACCACGCAGTACCGCCTGGGACCGCTGGGCTGGTTGCGGCACAAGGCCCTGCGCTCCGACGCGACCGACTCCCTGGAAGCCTCCGGAAACTTCGCCACGCTGGACCTGATCCGCACCCTGCAGTGGGTGCGGGACGACATCGCCGCCTTCGGGGGCGACCCGGACAACGTGACGATCTTCGGCGAATCGGCGGGGGGGACGAACGTCTTCACGCTGCTGGTGTCGCCCCCGGCCCGGGGCCTGTTCCAGCGTGCCATCGTCCAGAGCGGCGTCCTGTCCAACACGACGCCCGACCAGGCGGAGCGCTTCACGGACGACGCCACCGCCGGTCACCGGAACAGTTCCGGCGAGGTGCTGGCCCGCCTGCTTCAGGCGGACGGCAAGGCCGGCAACCGGGGGGACGCGAAGGCCCGGATCGCCGCGATGGCCGACGCGGAGGTCGCCGCCTTCCTGCGCTCCCGGAGCGTGGACCAGGTCCTGGCCGAATACGCGGACGGACGGATCGCCGGCATGCTCGACATGCCGACGGTCATCCACGACGGGGCCCTGCTTCCGACCGGCGAGTTCGTCGACGCGCTGGCGCAGCCGGACGGGTGGGCGCGGGTCCCGACCATCGTGGGTACCAACCGGGATGAGATGAAGCTGTTCCTGATGTTCCGGAAGGAGTTCGTCCGGTGGACGTTCGGACTGATCCCCCGGTTCGTCGATTCCCAGCGGTACGACGTCGCCTCCGAGTACCTCAGCCGCACGTGGAAGGTGGCCTCGGCGGACCAGCCCGCGACGGCCATGCGACGCTCGGGCGCGACCGAGGTGTACCTCTACCGGTTCGACTGGGACGAGGAGCCGACGGTCGCCGGGGCCGACCTGTCGAAGCTGGTCGGCGCCGCCCACGCCATCGAGATCCCGTTCGTTTTCGGCCACTTCGACCTTGGGCCAGCCGGCAAGAACCTGTTCCCCCAGGCGACCGCCGCGTCCCGCGGGCGGCTTTCGGACTCGATGATGGCCTACTGGGCGAACTTCGCGCGCACGGGCTCGCCCGGCCGCGGCCCGGGCGACCAGCCCGAATGGACGGCGTGGGACCCCTCCCCGTCACCGCGGTTCATGGTGTTTGCCCCGCAGGCTCGGGGCGGGCCGAACCTGGCCACGGGCGCCGACACCATCCAGAAGGTGATCGCCGACATCGACGCCGACCCGCGCATCGCCGCCCAGGTGGATCGGTGCCGCCTGTTCCACTCGATGGCAGGCTGGACGCAGGCACTGACGCGCGAGTCCTACCCGCGGGCGGGCAGGGACGGCTGCGCAGGATTCCCCTTCGATGACTTCCCGCGGTAGGAGGGCGTCGGGCACCGCTTTGCGGCGAAGCGCCTCTGCCCGCGTCCCACGGCATCGCGGATACGCACAAGGACCAGGTCAACGCCGACCTGCCGGCCTTCCTGAAGGACTGAGGTCGCGTTTCCCCTTTGAACTCCCTGTCGCAGGCCGCCGCGTCGATGTCGAACGGCCGTCCGACGACCGTTCCTGGTTGCCCTCGCGATGCAGTCCGAGTCCCCACGCATGGCTGCGCACCCGCGACGGCGCGTGGGCGAACAGGCCGGAAAGGACGATCACCGCCACGAACGCTTCGGGACGCCACTCGGGCTGGAACCGGGCCAGGCCCAGGAGGACCAGTTTCAGCAGGATGGCCTGCCCCTTCAGTTGCAGCAGCCAATGGGCGTCCGTCCAGACGTACAGCAGGACCAGCAGCGCGCCGGTGGCCAGGGTCAGATGCCCGAACGCCTGCCACTGGGCCTCGGGCAGCGCGAACAGGTACCCGCCGCCCATGCCGGCCACGCCCACCAGGTGGGCGCAGCGCAGTCCGATGTTGACCCACCGCTGGCCGGGGAAGGATCGGGGCGGGGGCGGGAGGAAGCGGCCGGGCCGCTTCTTGGAAATGTCCACGAAGTACCTCCCGAGGCCTTCGATCCTACCCGGTCCAGGTCGACACGAGGTCGGCCACCTTCAGGCCGGCGAGTCCGGCCAGCAGGCAGCCCAGGACCGTCCCGCCCAGGTTGATCGCGGCCGTCCCCCAGTTCCCGTCGTCCAGCAGCCGCAGCGTTTCATGGTTGAAGGACGAGTAGGTCGTGAAGCCCCCCAGGATCCCGGTCGTCAGGAACAGGCGCAGTTGCCCCGGGACCAGCCCGGTGGTCAGCGCCAGACGCATCACCAGGGCGATCAGGAACGACCCCACGACGTTGACGATCAAGGTCCCGAAGGGAAAGCCCGGGCCGAACGCCGCCGACGCCCAGGTGCCGACCAGGTAGCGGGCGCCGGAACCCAGGGCGCCCCCGCAGCAGACCCACAGGAACGGGATCATCGACACCCCCGACGTTGAAGACCGCCGCCGTCCGGTCAGAACCGGAACTGTACACCGGCCTGGGGCGCAAAGGTGCCTTGGGAGCGGACCAGCCAGGAGGCAATGTAGTCCAGCCGGATCGCCAGGGCGACGACCGCGTGGTCCAGGGTGGCGAGTTCGTAGGTGGTCCCAACGCCCAGGATGAGGCAGGGCGGGTAGAATGCCCCGCCTTCGTTGTCCCGGGAGCCCACCAGCGTGCCGCCGATGCCCCAGCCCAGATCCAGCGCGAACCCCCGCGGCAGGTCGATCGCGAACACCACCCCGCTGTGCGGCAGCAAGGTGGTCCGCCAGCCGTAGTGGTCCAGCAGCTTGAAGCCCGGGACCCACGCGTCGTTGGCGTAGCGATCCTTCCCCCACTGCATCGCGCCGACGATCAGGCCGACGCGCAGGCCCAGGCGGACACGCTTGCCGGTCCGCCACGTCAGCCAGAGGTCGATCGCGCCGGCGCCGTTGCCCGTGGGTTCCCGGGTGCCCACCGACGCGATCCCCCCGACGTTGCAGGTCAGGTCGAACTCGACGCGGCCCATGCGTTTCAGATCGGGCGCCGCCGTGGACACAGTCGGGATCACCGACACGGTCAGCATCGCCAGGACGGCGCACATCAGGAGGCGCATACGCGACCTCCCCTGCGGCGCAGCCATGCGGCCAGGAACAGTTGCGCGGCAGCCAGGATCGCCAGCGCAGGCAGCGTGTGGATCCCCGTCCGCGGCGTGCCGGGCGTGCCGGGCCCGCCGAAGTCCGGGGCCACCGTCGCGGTCGCGCCCCCGTAGCACACGTCATCGCAGTCCAGGCCGCATCCGGAGGTGATGGTGACGGCCAGTGCGTCGTGGTCGGGCAGGGGGTCCTGCATCTCGTCGCCTGCGATCGCGGCGACAACGGGGGGCATGCAGCCTTTCCAATAGGTGTCGATGTCGTCGCACGTCCACCCCAGGGGGCAGGTTTCGGCGCTTTCGCAAACCTTGATGCAGGCGCCGGTGCCGTCGGAGGTCGTGCAGGTCGTCGGCTCCCAGGACCAGCCCCACCCGGGGCAATGGCCGTCGGAAGTACACGACCCGGCGGACGCCCCCCGGCCCACCCGGAAGACCAGATCCCGGTCCATCGCCGCCGGCGGAAGGCGGGCCTCATAGCGGGTGATCCGGGCCTCCCCCGCAAGCCATCCCTGGACGTCCGGCGTCCACGTCGTCGGGATGCCGGTGAAGGCGGCGGCGGTTTCCACGCACCAGTCCTGCTCCTGGGCAAAGAAGTTGTCGGCCCCGTAGGCCTTGCACAGCCTGCGGTTCCCCAGGAACGCGGCCCGCCGCGACGCCAGCCCGTCGTGGAAGGTCACCGCCAGGGCGCTCGGATTCGCCGCAAGGGCCTGGTCCACGCAGGCCTGGTATGCCCCGGCGGACGTTGCCGCGCATGCGGGCACGGCCGCGTCGAACCCGTCCAGCACCACGTTCGTGGTCGTCGCACCGGCGCCGCGATCCGCGGGATTCACCACGTACAGCGTCACGCCCAGCGTCCGGCCCTCGGCCACGCCCAGTTTCGTCAGCCGCAGCGGGTACGACGGCGGATCCCGGGAATCCAGCGCGAAGCGCACGGCGGGAAACACGTCGTGCTCGCCGGCCGGCACGCCCAGCCGGGCCGCGAAGTAGCACCCGTAGTCGCTGCCGCGGCCCGTCACGAAGTCCGCCAGTTCCGGAGGGTTGTCATAGCCGCCCCGGTCCAGCCATTCCGGGATGTCGGCCGGGTTTTCGGCGGAAATCACCACGAAATCCAGGTTCCCGATGCTGCCCGACTGCCAGATGTCCACGTCCAGTGGCCGTTGGCCGTTCGTCGCCACAGACGTCTCGCCGTCGTCCATCCCGCCCGAGGTCGATCCGCCGCCGAACAGGTCCGGCAGGCAACTGGCGCTCTGGTCGGAGCACATGCAGGTCTGGAGGCAGACCTCCAGGAACAGCGGCGCCGTCACCAGGCCCAGTTCCGCCAGCACCTTCGGATCCGCGGCCGATACCGTCGGGCAGTGTGCGAAGGGGACCAGCCACGCCACGCCGGCCTTCGGACGGTCGTACTTCGGCTCCAGGATCAGGGACCACGCGGCCCCCTCCCGCACCAGCGCGGCCCGCTGGGTCGTGGGCACGGCCTTCCCGATTTCCCCGCCCGTACCCACGGCGGCGGACTTGTACACGTAGGCCATCCCGTCCGCTCGGGCGGTTTCTGCCCCCCCCAGGAGGGCCGTGAACGCGGCGAACAGCAGGGCCGCACAGGTCCTTGTCATGGACGATCTCCACCGGGCGTCTGGGGGAAAGAGTGCCCGATCCGAGGGGGGAATTCCAATGTCATTCGATTGCGTTCGGGGGGCGCGTTTCGGTAGCATGGGAACGCTGCGAAACGGTGGTGGCCCGTGAACCGAAGGATCGCGCTGTGCGCGTGCCTGCTGCTGGCCCTGGCCGCGTGCGGCGGCGGGTCGGGCACGAGCGGCGCCGATGCCGCAGTGGAATACGACGTGCCCGAGGATCCCGGAGCCGCCGAGGACGCGGCACCCGAAACGGTACCCGACGCGGCGATGGACCTCGGCCCCGAAACCTGCACGCCGGATTGCGCAAGCCGCGAGTGCGGCGACGACGGCTGCGGCGGCAGTTGCGGGACCTGCCCTGGCGGATGCGGCGGGATCCTGACCTGCTACGAGGGCTCCTGCGGCGCCGTCCCCTGCTGCCCCAACTGCGCAGAACGCCAATGCGGATCGGACGGCTGCTACGGCACCTGCGGCACCTGCGCCGGCCCCGACATGGAGTGTGACATGCTGCGGGGCGAGTGCGTGGTGCACTGCGACTGGACCACCGACCGTCCCTTCCTGTGGAGCGCGACGGGCGTCGTGTCGTCGATGCAGACGCCCGCCACCACCGCGATCGTTCAGGCGACATGCTTCGACTATACAGGCGACGGCCTGGGGGACAACGGGTTGAAGGGCCTGGCGGACCAGGTCAACGGCCCGATCGCCGACGCGATCGCGGCAGGCTCCTTCGCGCTGCTGCTGGAACTGGCCGGCGTGACGGACTTCACCGATACGGCGTCCTTCGTGCTGAACGGCCTGGTGGGCACGTCCACCGCAACCCCGCCCGTCGCCCAGGGCGACTTCCTGGTCCAGGAAAGGTCCTACGTTCCGGACATCTGCCTGCCCATGATCCAGTTCCAGGGCGCCCGCATCACCGCCGGCGCGCTGGCCGCCGGCCCGCACGAGTTCCAGTTGAGCATCCCGGTTTCCGAAGGCCTGGTCATCGACGCGACCCTGATCCAGGCGATGATCAAGGCGAACATCACCGCCGGCGCCACGGCCGACGGCTTCGCGGCGACCGACGGTGTGCTGTCCGGCGTGCTGACGAAACTGCAACTGGAAACGGCGATCGCCAAGCTGCAGGCCTCCTGCGACGCGGCCCCGGCCGACGCCAAGCCCGACTACTGCTCCTCCCTGAAGTTTGCCTTCTCCGCCATGACCCTGCTGTTCGACCTCCACCAGGTCGGCGACGGGACCTTCGTCGCCAGGACGAAGGAACTCCCCGGCGACGCCGCCTCGGTGTGCCTGACGTTCACGCTGTCGAAGGCAAGGGTCATCGACATGGCGCCCTGACGTCGTTCCTTTGTCATTCCCGGACCCCACGGACCAGAATAGGCGGGGGAACCTCGGGGACGCCATGCTGCTGCAACGCCAGGTGGATTGGGTCCGGCGCAGCGGAACGGACGCCGCGCCATCGAACCTCGTCGCCAACATCGAGGTCGCGAACCTTTCGGCGCTGGTCGGCATGGCCGGGTCCCTCCTGCTGATCGCCCTCCTGCTGCCGCTGGGGCTGATCCGGCCGATCGCGCTGAACCTGTGCGCGTTGGCCGGTTATGCCCTCACGGTGTGGCTGAACCGGCGCCAGCACACCCGGATTTCGCGGATGTGGACGGGCGGCCTGTTCCTGGCCCAGGCCCTCTCGCTGACGTTCCTGCTGTCGTCGTCCAGCGGCGCGAACATCTACCTGCTGTGCGGCATCCCCGTGGCGTTCCTGCTGTTCGCCCCCGAGGAACCTCTGACCCGCGCAGGCGCCATCACCCTCAGCGTCCTGGCGTTCGCCCTGTCGGAAACCCGCGGGTTCCACGCTCCCGTCGAGGCGATTACCGCCGGGTGGCTGGAGGCCTTCTACTTCGTCACGCTCGTTTCGCTGTTCGTCGGGGTGGCGGTCATCGTCGAACGGTTCGGCACCGTCCTCAACAGGCTCGAGGCCGGGCAGCGGGCCCTGGCGGCGACCGACGAACTGACGGGCCTCGCCAGCCGACGTCACCTGCTGGCCCAGGCCAGTTCCACGCTGCGGGTGGCCCTCCGCTATGGGCGGGACTTTTCGGTCGCCCTGATCGACGTCGATCACTTCAAGGCCGTGAACGACGAATGCGGCCACCTCGAGGGCGACCGCCTCCTGCGCGAAGTGACGGCCTGCCTGGACCGGAATCACCGGGAGGCCGACCTGCTGGGGCGGTACGGGGGCGAGGAATTCGTCCTGCTGCTGCCCGAAACGTCCCCGGGCGCGGCCTGCGTGGTCGCCGAGCGCAGCCGACGCAGCGTGGAGTCCCTGAGGCTGGACCTGGGCTCGGGTCCCCGGTCCGTGACCGTCAGCCTGGGCGTCGCCGGCCTGCGTCCCGGCGAGACGGCCGATCTGGACGACCTGCTGAAACGGGCGGACGAAGCGCTGTACAGGGCGAAGCATACGGGCCGGAACCGCGTGCACCTCTGGAGGGCTCCGGATGCGGAGTCCCCCGTCCGCGTGGCGTGAACCTCAGTACACGTTCTTCGCCTTCAACTGGTATGCGGTCTGGGCGCAGTCGGTGGCCGCCGCGCAGCCCGGCCTGCGGAAGACGCGCACCAGGTAGGTCTTGGACGTGACGCCGTTGTTGCAGTAGGACAGCCCGTGGGTCCCGCAGGCGGCCACGCTGTTGCAGCAAGGGTCGGAAATGCCGGGGGACTCGCAGGCCCCGTCGACGCAGCATCCCCAGGTCCCGCGCACCGCTTCGTCCGGGTCGATGCACGGTCGCTCGTTGGCGAAGGTGTCGTCGTAGGACGTCAGGTCCACGTTCAGGCCCGACCCGCAGGTCGCCGCGACCTCGCAGGACGAGTAGACCTGGAAGCGGATGCACGAATCGGTGTTCCCCGCCTCCAGCCAGATTTGGATGCCGTAGGCCTCGTTGCCCGGCGCGCCCAGCGTGCCGGACTGCACCACGTTCGTCGCCGACACCTGGAACCAGTCCTCTTCGCCGGGAACGACGCGCCCGTCGATCGTCGTCGCCGCCTGCCCCGAGACGGCGTCGGACAGTGTCCCCATGTCGACGGGGCTGGCGCAGGCCGTTCCGACCCCCTGGATGTCCCGGCTGTCGGCCTGGCATTCGCAGCCGTTGCCGTACAGTCCGTCGAGGTTGTAGTACCACGACGAACACGACGCGATCACGCACTGCCCGCCCGTGCACGCCGAGGTGGCGTTGGTCGCGCTGCACGACGACACGGCGTTGTGGTCGTCCGCCGTGCCGTTGCAGTCCTCGTCCTGGCCGTTGCACGTTTCCGTGGTGGGGCCGGGGCTCTGCTCGGTCGGGCAGTAGGTCCCCAGCTTGTCCGCCCGGCAGGCCGAATAGCCTCCGCCGCACCGGCCGGCGCCGCAGGCCGCGCCCACGCCCCGGATCGTCGCCCCGTCCAGGCCGACGAACAGGAAGGTTTCGTCCGTGGCGCCGTCGCAATCGTTGTCCATGCCGTCGCACGCCGTTTCGGTCGCGACCTGGTAGTTCGTGTTGTTGGTGATGTAGGCGGCGCTCCCGCAGGCCTGCCACACGCCGCTGACGCACAGGAAGGCGGACTTCTTCGCCCCGGCGCACACGCCCGACTGCAAATCGCACGCGGGCTGGTCGGCATTGAAGAACCCGTTCGTGATGCTGTTCGCGTCCAAGCTGTCCGTCAGGCCGTCGCAGTCGTTGTCGACCCCGTCGCACCGCTCGCTGGATGCGCTGCTTTCGGTCGGGCAGGTGGCCCCGGTCTGGTCGGTCCTGCAAGCCGTGGTCCCGCCCGCGCAGGCGCCGGTGCCGCAGGCCTTCCCGACGCCGGTCACGGTGCCGCCGTTCAGCAGCGTCACGGCAAAGTCCTCGTCGGTCGAACCGTCGCAGTCGTTGTCCCGCCCGTCGCACCGGCGTTCGATCCCGGCGTCATAGTAGGGCGTGAAGGTCGCATAGTCGCCGTCGGTGCAGGCGTTCCACTGGCCGGCCTGGCAGCGGTTGGCGGTCTTCCTGGAGCCCGAACACACCCCCTGCTGGTTCCCGCACAGCGGCTGGTCGTTCACGAAGAACCCGCCCACGATGCTGCCGGAATCCGCCGCGTCGGTCAGCCCGTCGCAGTCGTCGTCGCTGCCGTTGCAGACCTCCGCGGAGGCCGCCGATTCCGTCGGGCAGATCGTCGCGGTCTTGTCGGAACGGCAGACGGTCGATCCGCCGGTACAGGCCCCGACGCCGCACGCCTGGCCGACCCCGACCACCAGCGTTCCGTTCATCAGGGTGACCGAGAAATTCTCGTCCGTGGACCCGTCGCAGTCGTTGTCCACGCTGTCGCAATGGACCTCGTTGGCCCCTTCATAGTCGGCCGACTGGGCCGCGTACTGGGCCGACCCGCAGGCCAGCCACGATCCGCCGACGCACAGGGAGGCGGGCTTCATCGAGCCCAGGCAGGCACCGTTCTGGTTTCCGCACTCCACGGTATCGGCCGGGAAGAACCCGCCGACCTGGCTGTTCAAATCGGCCGCGTCCCGGAAGCCGTCGCAGTCGTCGTCCACGTTGTTGCACTTCTCGGCGACGGCCCGGGCCTCGGTGGGGCAGGTGATGCCCAACTGGTCCGCGGTGCAGACCGTCGAGCCTCCCAGGCACTTGCCCACGCCACACGACGCGCCCACGCCGGAAACGGATCGGCCGTCCAGGAGCGTCAACGTCAGGTCCTCGTCCGTCCCGCCGTCGCAGTCGTTGTCCAGCGCGTCGCACTTCACCTCGCGGCCCGCCTGGTAGTCGGCGCCGAACCGCACGTATTCGGTGATCCCGCACTCCATGAACCGGCCGTTGACGCACAGCGAAGCCGGCTTGTCCGCCCCGTAGCACACGCCCGTCTGCTTTTCGCAACCCGGGTGGTCCGTGGGGAACCGGCCGTCGACCAGGCTTCCGGTGTCCAGGGCGTCCGTCGACCCGTCGCAGTCGTTGTCCACGTTGTCGCAGACCTCGGGCAGCACCCGGGTTTCGGTCGGGCAGGCGATTCCCGTCCCGTCGCCCCGGCAGGCCGTCGCGCCGCCCGCGCACGCCCCGGCGCCGCACGCCTGGCCGATGCCCTGGACCGCCCTTCCGTCCAGCAGCGTCAGGCCGAAGTCCTCGTCGACGGACCCGTCGCAGTCGTTGTCCAGCCCGTCGCAGTTCGTTTCGAAACCCGCCTCGTAGGCCGTGTTCCAGGCCACGTACTGGGTCGTCCCGCAGGAAGTCCAGGCGCCGGCGACGCACAGCAGGGCGGGCTTCCGGGAGCCGCTGCACACGCCGCTGGTCTTTTCGCAATTCGGACGGTCGATGCCGAGGAAGCCGTTCGAGATGCTGTTCGTGTCCAGGGCATCCGTCAGGCCGTCGCAGTCGTCGTCCACCCCGTTGCAGCGCTCCGGACGCATATCGGCTTCCGTGGTGCACAGGATCCCGGTGCCCTCGTTGTCGCAGGCCGTGGTGCCACCGGCGCAGCCGCCGACGCCGCAGGCCTTCCCGATGCCGATCACGGTCCGGCCGTCCTGCAGCACCAGCGGGAACGTGTCGTCCACGGCCCCGTTGCAGTCGTTGTCGATGCCGTCGCACCGCGCCTCGACCGGGGCGTCGTACGCCGTGCTGAACGCCGCGTACTGGGCGTCCAGACACGCCAGCCACTGGCCGGCGACGCACCGGGAGGCCGGCTTCTGGGACCCTGCGCACGCACCCGCCTGCCGTTCGCAGTTCGGCCGATCCGACGGGAAGAACCCGCCGACCAGACTGCCGGTGTCCAGGGCGTCCGTCAGGCCGTCGCAATCGTCGTCGGTTCCGTTGCAGGTTTCGGGCATCGCCGCCGTTTCCGCGACGCATTCGATGCCCGACCCGTCGCCCCGGCACGTCGCCACGCCGCCGGCGCACCGCCCGACGCCGCACGCAGCCCCGGCGCCCGTGACGCGCCGGCCGTCCAGCAGCGTCACGCCGAAGTCCTCGTCCGTGGACCCGTCACAGTCGTTGTCCAGGGCGTCGCAGTGGGTTTCGGACCCGGCCTGGTACGCGATGCTGAGGACCAGGTACTCCGCGGTCCGGCAGGGCTGCCACGCCCCCCCGATGCACAGCGCCGCCGGCTTGCGGGACCCGGCGCAGACGCCCACCTTCAGTTCGCAGTCGGGCCGATCGGCCACGAACATGCCGTCCACGATGCTGTCCATGTCCAGGGCGTCGGTCCGGCCGTCGCAGTCGTCGTCCTTCCCGTTGCATCGTTCCGCGGTCGCCCCGGCCTCCGCCAGGCACTCGATCCCCAGGCCGTCGGCCCGGCACGTCGTGGTCCCGCCCAGGCATTCGCCGGCGCCGCAGGCCGCGCCGATCCCGTTCACCGCGCGCCCGTCCAGCAGCGTCAGGCGGAAGTCCTCGTCGATCAGACCGTCGCAGTCGCTGTCCTTCCCGTCGCAGCGCGTTTCGGCCCCGGGCTCGTAGCCCGCGGAGTGCGCCAGGTAGGTGGCGTCCAGGCAGGGCTGCCAGGCGCCGTCCACGCACAGCGACACGGGCTTCTTCGCCCCCAGGCACTCGCCGTTCGCGTTTTCGCAGGCCGGCTGGTCCGCCGCCAGGAACCCGGCCACGATGCTGTCCGCATCCGCCGCATCGGTCAGGCCGTCGCAGTCGTCGTCGTGGCCGTTGCACTTTTCGACCGCGGCACGGGCCTCCGCCGGACAGGTGATGCCTGAGCCGTCCGGCAGGCAGATCGTCGTCCCGCCGGCACACTCGCCGGTGCCGCAGGCCACGCCGGGCCCGAAGACGGTCCGTCCGTCCAGCAGCGCCAGGCCCAGGTCCTCGTCGGCGCGACCGTCGCAGTCGTTGTCGCGCCCGTCGCACAGCACCTCGGCCCCGGCGTTGTACTGGTCGTCGTTGGCGACGTACTGCGCCGTGCCGCAGGACGTCCACACGCCGGCGACGCAAAGGGCGGCCGGATGGCGGGCCCCCGCGCACACGCCCCGCTGCAGTTCGCACAGCGGCTGATCGGCCTTCAGGAACCCGCCCACCTGGTCGGTCGTGTCGGCCGCGTCCGTCAGGCCGTCGCAGTCGTCGTCCTTGCCGTTGCACACTTCCTGCGCCCCGTGGTTCACCGCCGGGTCCTGCGGCGCACAGTCGGCCACGGTCGGGGTCGGACAGCCCGGGTTCAGGTTCGGATCGCCGTCGCCGTCGATGTCGCAGTCGCAGGCGTCGCCCTCGCCGTCCCCGTTGGCGTCGGCCTGATCGGCGTTCTTCACCCGCAGGCAGTTGTCCAGGACGGACACGACGCACGCGGCGCCCGTCCGGTCGATGCCGGGATTGCCCGCGCCGTCGCCGTCCAGATCGCAGTCGCAGGCGTCGCCGTTGCCGTCGCCGTCCAGGTCCTCCTGCGGCGGGTTCGGCAGCCGCGGGCAGTTGTCCTGCACGTTGATAACGCCGTCGCCATCCCAGTCGGAATTGCAGACATCCCCGAACTCGCTGCCGGTGGTGTTCGCCTGGTCGGGATTCGGGGTGAACGCGCAGTTGTCCGTCGGGCCGGCCACCGGGCACCCCGGGTTGTCGTTCGCCACGCCGTCGTTGTCGATGTCGCAGTCGCAGGCGTCGCCCAGCCCGTCCCCCGGAATCCAGGTCCGGTCGGTGTTGTCCTGGTCCGGGTTGAAGACGGTCGGGCAGTTGTCGGCCGGGGCCGCCGCGGGACAGCCCGGGTTGTCGTTCGCCACGCCGTCGTTGTCCTGGTCGCAATCGCAGGCGTCGCCGTTGCCGTCGCCGTCCAGGTTCGCCTGGTTCGGGTTCGACACGGTCGGGCAGTTGTCCGGGGCGGCGACCACCGGGCATCCGGGCCGGTTGTCCGGCACCCCGTCGGCGTCCACGTCGCAGTCGCAGGCGTCCCCCTTCCCGTCGGCGTCGCTGTCCCCCTGGGCGGGGTTCGACACCAGCCGGCAGTTGTCCTTCGGGTCGGCCACCGGGCACCCGGGGTTGTCGTTCGCCACGCCGTCGTTGTCCACGTCGCAGTCGCACGCGTCGCCGATCAGGTCGTTGTCCGTGTCCGTCTGGTCGGGGTTGAACACCGTCAGGCAGTTGTCCTTCGGGAACGCCTGGGGGCAGTTCGGGTTGTCGTTCGCCGCACCGTCGCCGTCCACGTCGCAGTCGCAGGCGTCGCCCCCGCCGTCCAGATCCATGTCGGCCTGGTCGGCGTTCGCGACCGTCGGACAGTTGTCACAGGTCCCGGCACGGCACACCGGGCAGCCGGAGTTCGAATTCGGCTTGCCGTCCCCGTCGATGTCGCAGTCCACACAGTCGGCGATCGTGTCGCGGTCCCCGTCCAGGAAGCCCTCGTCGGTCTGCCCGTTGCAGTCGTCGTCCTTGCCGTTGCACGTTTCGCTGGTCGCATAGGCGCCCTGGCAGATTTCCTGCCGGCCGCCGACGCAGGGCGCATTGCCCTTGCAGATCCCCAGGCCGTTTTCCAGGTCGCATACCGCCGCCGACACGTCCTCGTCCGTGTCGCCGTCGCAGTCGTCGTCCTGGGAATTGCAGGTTTCGGCGGCGGGCGTCCTGGCGTTGCACGCCGTGTCACAGGTCCGCTCGCCGTCGCAACTGCCGAAGTCGTTTTCGACGCGACAGGACGTCCGATACTGCTTGTCCTTGAACTTCTGCGTGCAGGGGCATTCGCCCGACAGGGGCCGGCACAGGGACCGCGCCTCGCCGTCCACCTGCAGGTCGTCACACGTGAAGCCCCGCGGGCAGGCGTTCTGGTCACTGCATTCCACGCCGCAGAACTTCCCGACGGGGCCATGGTCCAGGCAACTGTTCCGGGACGAAAGGAAGGCGCTGGCACAGTCGCCGTCGTTCCTGCAGGGCTGGCACAGCATCGACGACTTGTCGATGCAGGCGTATGTCACGTCCGGTTCCGCAGTGACGCGGGCGCATGCCCAGCCCTGGGGACAGGAGCCCTCGCTGAGGCACAGCCGCGTGCAGACGAAATCCTCCATGGTTTCGATGCAGAACCCGGACATGCAGACGTCCGGCGTCGTGCAGGGCCAGCCGAACTCGCCGGGCAGCGGGGGGACGTCGGTTTCGGCGGGGACGTCCACGGCCACCGCGTCGAAAACGTCACACCCGTCGCCCGAACAGTCCCCGAACACCTCGTCGTCCGAAGGGAGGTCCCGCGGGGCGCCGACCTCGTCCCCTCCGTCGGGCAGATCCAGGAGGTCGGCGATCGGCTGGTCCCGGTCGCCCGGGTCGCGGCCCGGATCCCCGGCCGGTGTGGTGCTCCCACCGCAGCCGCCGAACAGGAGGGCAAACGCCAAGGTTCCCCGGACGATTGCGCTGCGCATGGCGGTCTCCGCTGGGTGCGACCGGGCGATGATATCCCAGGGACCCTCCCGCCTCAACGGCGGCGAAACCTTTGTCCGACCGGACCTTCCCGGCAATTCTGGCCCCCTCCGCGAATTCGATTCGCCTGCGCCCGCGCCTCCGCTATCCTTGGGGCATTCCGGGGTCACGCACCGCCTGGTCCGCCGGACGATGTGGAGCAGGGAGGCCGACATGCTGCGACTGGAGTTCCCCGACGACCTGTTGACCGGCCACGCCGAGGTGGATCGGCAGCACCGGATGCTGTTCGACGCCGCCGACCGGGTCCTGGCGGTGAAGCAGGCCACGCGGGACACCGTGGTCCCGGCGCTGAGGTTCCTGCTGTCCTACGTGCACTACCACTTCGGGGCCGAGGAGGCCCTGATGGACGCGATCGCGTACGACCGGGCGGAGCACCACAAGCGCCAGCACAAGATGCTCCGGGAAGCGGCCGAGGCGGTCAAGGAAGCCGCCCTGGCCGGGGAGGACCTCGCCAGGGTGGCGGCGCGGTTGCACGTGCTGTTCCTGGACGGGTACGTCTTCCACATCCGGCATGTCGATGCCCCCCTGGCCGCCGCCGCACGGGATCGGGGCCTGGAGGGCGCGGACGCCCTGCCTCCGTCCGGGGTGCTGGTCCAGGCAGGCAGGCTGGGCCCCGAGCACGAGGGCGTCGATGCGCCCGTCACGACGGGGACCCCGGACGTCGGCATCGACCTGCCGGCCGTCACGACCGGAACCCCGGACGTCGGCATCGACCCGCCGGCCGTTTCCCGGGTCCCGGACGATGGCGTCGAACTGCCGGTCGTGGCCGACGCTTCCAAGGATTCCTGGATCAAGCACTGACGGAAGCGACGAATGACGGCCTCCCCCGCGCCGCGGACCCCCTGTCCCTCGCCGACCTGCCCGCGGCCGCGCCTTGCCGCCGTGACGCTGCTGGTGTCGGCCACCCTGACGGTGATGGCGGGCGCCGCGATCGCACCCAGCCTTCCCGCCCTGCGGGCCCACTTCGCCGGCACGGACCACATCGATCTGCTGGTGCGACTGGTCCTGTCCCTGCCGGCCCTGGCCATCGCCCTGGCGTCGCCGCCCATCGGGCTGCTGATCGACCGCAAGGGGCGCGTGCCCGTCCTGCGGGTCTCCCTGGTGCTGTATGCCCTGGCCGGTGCTTCGGGGCTGGTCGTGGACTCGCTGTGGGCGCTGCTGGCCGGGCGGCTCCTGCTGGGCATCGCCGTGGCGGGCATCCTGACGTCCTCGACCGCCCTCATCGCGGACGCCTACGACGGCCGCCAACGGGCCCGGTTCCTGGGGATCCAGGGGTCGTTCATGGGGTTCGGGGGCGTGGTGTTCCTGTCGCTGGGCGGGATCCTCGCGGACCAGGGCTGGCGATGGCCGTTCGCCGTGTACCTCCTGTCCCTGCTGGTCCTGCCCGGGGCGATCCGGGGCCTGCACGACGGGCCGCCGCCCGCCCGGGATCCGGGGACGTCACCCGTCGCGGACCGGGTTCCGTGGGCGCCCCTGGCGCGGATCTACGCCGTGACCTTCCTGGGGATGGTGGTGTTCTACCTGATCCCCACGCAGATCCCGTTCCTGCTGGAACTGCTGTCCGGCACCGGCGCCTCGACGGCGGGCCTGGCCATCGCCTTCAGCGCCCTGGTGTCGGCCTCGGTGTCGCTGCTGTACGGCCGCGTGTCGCGCCGCATCGGCTTCCCGACCATCGCCGCCGTGTCGCTGGCGCTGCTGGGCGCGGGGTTCGTCGTGGTCGGCGAGGCCGAATCCACGGCGGGCGTGGTCGCGGGGCTGGGGGTCTGCGGGCTGGGGACGGGGCTGATCATGCCGAACGGCGCCCAGTGGCTGATCACGACCGTGCCCGCCTCGCTGCGCGGCCGTTCCCTGGGGGCCATGAACACCGCGATCTTCCTGGGCCAGTTCGTGTCGCCCCTGATGGTGCACCTGTTCCTGTCCGACGGCGGGCCGTCCCACGCGTTCCTGGTGGTGGCGGGCGGATCGGCCGCCACGGGCGCGGCGGTGGCCCTGCACGCGGGCATCATGGACCGGCAGTCGCGAGGGCGGGCCCGGGCAGGGTGAGGGGACGGGTTCCTAGTCGGAAGGCACGGCCAGGATGGTCAACCGCTGGATCAGCCGATCACGATACGCACGCAGTTCATCCACAGTCAGCGGCGCCAGCATCCCGTGAGGCATCTGGTCGATCGGGGGCGCCGTCGCCAGGGAGAAGGCCAGCGAAGCGGGAGTCAGGCCTCCGTCCTTCCTGCGGGCTTCCGCGATCAGGTCCAGCGGATCGATGCCGGCCCTTTCGATGAACAGCAGGTCCACCAGGTCCCGCGGTTCCCAGCGTTCCAGCAGCGTGCATACCTTGTTGACGGCGATCTCACGCAGGGTGTCCGTTCGGATTCCGTCGAAGATCGGCTTGTCCGGGTTGACCTGTGGGACCGGGTCCAGGACAAGATCGATGACGACCTGTTCCTCGGCCGAATCGAACACGTACCTGCGAAAGAAACGTGACGACCGGACCACTGCGACAGGAATCCCGCGCTCGACCGCGACCTGCCGCACCAGGACGTCCGCATCTGCGAAGGCGTCGATCCGTGCCGTGAACAGGTCCAAGTCCTCGGAAACGCGGTGGCCCAGGTAGAATTCCGCCAGGGCTGACCCGCCCGTCAGGAAGAAGTCCGGCAACGCCGCGGACAGGCGGGCCAGGAGATCCGCCTGCAGCGGGGCCAGGACGCCCCTACGCGACGAGGTCGAGCTGCTTCCATGCATCGAGAAGAAACTCCCAGAACGCCCGCCTGCGCCCCAGATGAGGTGCAAGGAGCTCCCATCGTTCCGTCACCTGGCGAGGCGTCACGAACTTCCAGACCTCGTCGTCGCGGGCCTCGCGCAGGATCTTCGCCATCAGGCGGAGGCGTTCGGACTCGGGTCCCGCGCCAAGGCGCACACGCAACTCGGCGATCGACAGATCCTCGTCCCACAGGAAGTAGGGACGCAGATCCTCACGATCCAGATCGATCGTCAGCGCCCGTCGCATCGTCCGCCTCGCAACGCGCACAAGCATATTCCCCGGGCGCGGACACAGTCAATTCAGCCTCGATGCGCTGGCCATTGACGCCGCCGCCGGACCGTCGCACCCTTCTAGCCGCGTACCCTGGAGGTCCCGAATGCGCCGACCGATGACGATCGCCTGGCTTTTCGCGGTGCAGACGGCGCTCCTGGCCCTCGCCGCCCGGCCCGCCCTGGCCGTGCCGCCCCTGCCGACCGACGTGCGGGTGGCCCGGTCCACCACGAAGGTCCTGGCCGCGACACCCCGCGACGGCATGCCGCAGAACGCCGTGCTGGAGTCCGTGCGCAACGAGTGGGTCGCGTTCCAGGTCGTGATCACGGCGCCGGCCGACACGTCGCTGGGCACCGTGGACGCCGTCCTGTCGGACCTGACGGGCCCGGGCAACGCGAAGATCCCGGCGACGGAGGCCCTGCTGTACCGCGAGCACTATCACCACGTGGACCAGCCGTCCTACTGCGACGTCATCATGAACCCCAACTGCGCGGACCACCCCGAGTACGTCCGCACGCCCGGCGACTACCCGGACGCGCTGATCCCCCTGCGGGATCCCTACGGCGACCCCGCGCGGCCCGTGGGCGCGAACTTCACGATCCCGCCCAAGGGCTTCGCGACGCTGTTCGTGGACATCTTCGTCCCGGCCGCCACGGTCCCGGGCGACTACGCGGGCGTGCTGACCGTGAAGGCCGACGGCGCCACCCTGGACGAAATCCCGATCGCGCTGACCGTGGTGGATTTCACGCTGTCGAACACGCGCCACGTCGCGACCGCCTACGGCTTCGGCACCGGCGGCCTGTGGCGGTACCACGGCGGCGCGGCTGGCGGCGACGCGGCCACCCGCGAACGGATCACCCGCAACTACGAACTTGAAATGCACCGCCACCGCATCGATCCGACCGACCTGAACCCGGGGCTGGACATCCAGTTCGACGAGGCCGGTGCCCTGAAGCCCATCGACTTCACGACCTACGATACGTACATGGCGCCCCGCATCGACGGGTCGTACTACCCCGACAACGCCGGCGTGAACCGTTTCAACGTGGCCATGTTCCAGGCGGGCTACGGCACCGGCAACAAGACGGAAGCCCAGTGGGGCGCCGCGGGGAAGGCCGTGGCCCAGCACCTCGTGGACAAGGGCTGGATGGACAACGCCTACATCTACTCCCACGACGAGCCCTGGCTGCCCGCCTACCAGAACCAGCACCCGGGCCCGATCGAGCGCATCATCGCGGACGTCGCCGCGATGCGCCGGTACACGGATCTGTGGGACGGCCACATCATGGTCACCGGACCCTGGCTGCCCGAACTGGACACCTCCGTGGACATCTGGTGCCCGGACTCGGCGATGTACAGCGACACGTTCTGGCCCGCGGGCACCTGGCCGGACGCCCAGAAGTACAAGGACTTGCAGGCCCAGGGAAAGGAGTTGTGGTTCTATGTCTGCAACGCGAACTTCCCCCCGATGCTGGGCTATGACGTGGACAGCCCCTACGGCCACGAACCGCGCCTGGCCCAGTGGGGCGCGTGGCAGGCCGGCGCGACGGGCTTCCTGTACTGGAGCATCACCTACTGGATGGACCCGAATCCCTGGACCGTGCTGTTCAACCTGCCCGGGTTCGGCCCCGACTTCGCCCGCAACGGCGACGGCGTCCTGTTGTACCCGGGCAACCACGACGGCACCGACGGGCCGACCGCCGGGTCGCCGTCGGACATGGACGTGGACGGACCGGCCGTGTCGCTGCGCCTGAAGCAGGTCCGCGACGGCATGGAGGACTGGGAACTGTTCCTGGCGACCCAGGATCTGGGCGGCGACGCCTACGTGCAGGCCCAGGTGCGCCGGGCGGTCCGGGCCCAGGGCGCCCCGCTGAACGAGTGGTTCGACGACGCCAACCGGCCGTGGGACCTGGACGACGCCCTGGTGTCCGACGCCCGGGGGATGATCGCCCGGAAGGCCCAGTTCCTGGCGAACCCCACGAAGTACCCGGATCCCGAAACCCCGGCCGTTCCCGACGTGGTGGAAACCGTGGAGGCGGTCCCCGACACGGCCCCGGCCGACCTGCCGCCCGAGGCGGTGGAGCCTGCGCCCGATGCCGTCGAACCCGCGCCCGACGCGCCGGCCGACGTGCCCGCCGCCGATGCGGGGGTCGATCCCGGCCCGTCGTCCGGCGGGTCCTCGGGATGCGCCGCAACGCCCCGGACGGCGCCGACGGCCCCGTGGATGCCCGCGGCCCTGATCCTGGTCCTGTGCGGCCTGGCCCTTGGGCGCCGCCGCGCATAGCGGCCCTCGAGGCCGTTGGTCGACTGTTGCGCGTACGAGGCCCCGCCGATGCTGACCTGCCCCCGCTGCCGCATCCCGCTGAAGGGCGTGTCGACCCGCCTGGGTCCCCGGTCCTTCGCCTGCCCGTCCTGCGCCGGTCGCGCCGTCACCATCGAGGCCCTGCGGCCCTACGTGCCGCCCGCGCGCCTCAGCGCCCTGTGGACCGACACGCGGGCCGGGGGCGACGATTCGGGCCAGGCCTGTCCCGGGTGCGGGAAGGCCATGCAGGCGGTGCGCTCCGACGGCACCGAGGGACGCGTGGACCTGGATTCCTGCCCGGGCTGCAGGCTGGTGTGGTTCGACCCGACCGAGGTGGGACGCTTCGCCATCCCGCGGGACCGCGTGGCGGAACGCGAGAGCGAGGAGGAGGCCCGGCGGCAGCGCGAGCGCGACCTGCCCCTGGAGGCCCGGGTCCTGCTGGCGAAGGCCGAGGCCGAGCGCATCGCGGCGCGGGGTTCGCCCGACCTCCTCGGGGATGCGGTGACCGACTCCCCCCAGGAGCCCTGGCAGTGGCTCCCTGCGACGCTGGGGCTGCCGATCGAGGTGGACCGCCCGTCGCGGATGCACGTCGCGTGGGCCACGTGGATCACGGCCGCGATCGTCTTCCTCCCGGCGCTGTTCGCCCTGGGGAACACGCAACTGTCGGTGGCGGCGCTGGGCCTGCTGCCCTCGGACCCCTGGCGGGCGGGCGGGCTGACCTGGCTGTCGTCGCTGGTGATCCACGGCGGCCTGGGCCACCTGCTGGGCAACAGTTACTTCCTGCTGCTGGCCGGCGACGACGTCGAGGACGTCCTGGGTCCGGCGCGGTGGGTCGCCCTGTTCCTGCTGGCGGGCCTGGCGGGCAACCTTGCGCACGTCCTGTTCGATCCGCGCCCGAACATCCCCCTGGTGGGCGCCAGCGGTTCGATTTCGGGCCTGCTGGCCTTCTATGCCCTGCGGTTCCCCGGGGCCCGGATGGCCCTGGTGTTCCGCCTGTTCTACCGGTTTGCGTTCCTGAAGATCCCGGTGGCCGTCGTGGCGGTCTTCTGGCTGCTGCTGCAGATCGTCGGCGCCGTGGCCCAGCGGGACGGCTGCACGCGGGTGTCGGCCTTCGCCCACCTGGGCGGCATCGCGGTCGGCGTGGCGTTCTGGGGCTGGTCCCATCGGTTCCCGGGAAGGACCTGAGGCCCTCGCCCCGTCGCGGCATCGACGCCGGGCCCCCGAACGAGGATAATACTGCACGGTCGCCCGCCGGGGCGGTCCGAACTGGAGGGTCGAAATGCCGTTTATCCCCGCTCCCTGGAAGCGTTGCATCGCGCCGGCGCCCCGCGTCGCCGTCCTGCGGACCAGCCCCGCGACCGTCGTCGAGGACTACCGTCGCCTGCTGCACCTGGCCCGCGTGGAAGAATCGCTGGACCTGTCGGCACAGACGATCCTGAAGGACAACATCACGTGGCACCAGTTGCACCCGGCGGTCAACACGACGCCGTGGCAGTTGGAGGGCACGATCCTGGGCCTGCGGGACCACGGGTTCAAGGACCTGGTGGACGTCCACAACCACACGGTCGTCACCGATCCCTTCAAGGGGGAAGTGAACCTGGGCTTCAAGCCGGTCTACGACAAGTACGACATCCCCGTGAAGTACAACTTCCGGGACTCGGACATGAAGTGGGAACTGTTCACGCCCCAGGCCCAGATGCTGGTCCTGCCGCGGATCTTCCCGCACGGGATCCGCATCCCGGACTACTTCCCGGGGCGCAACATCGTGCAGTTGCCCACGATGAAGACGCACACCTACACGACCTACACGGGCGCGCTGAAGAACGCCTTCGGCGGCCTGCTATCCGCGATGCGGCACTACACCCATTCGTGGATCCACGAGACGCTGGTGGACCTGCTGGCCATCGGGCAGGAAATCCACACGGGCATGTTCGCGACCATGGACGGCACCTCCGCGGGCGAAGGCCCCGGGCCGCGAACCGTCATCCCCCACGACAAGAACATCATCCTGGCGTCGTCGGACCAGGTGGCCATCGACGCGGTGGCGGCGACCCTGATGGGCTTCGACCCGATGTCGCTGCCGTGCATCCGGCTGTCCCACGAAACCGGCCTGGGCATGGGCGACCTGTCGCACATCGAGGTCGTGGGCGATCGCGACGTGCTGAACGAGCGCTGGAACTTCAAGGTCGGCGCGAACTTCGCCACGGGCGTCGGCACGCTGCTGTGGCACACGTGGCCCTTCAACCAGATGCAGAAGGCCCTGTTCCACACGCCGCTGGTGAAGGTCTTCGAAAGCGCCTCGGGGATCTACCACGACCGGATCAAGTACCCGCTGGACAGCAAGAAGATCGTGGACACGTGGCTGCGCGAGTCGCCCTGGGGCCACCTGTTCACCGAGGAATACGCCAGCGTCGCCACCATGCCGGACCGTCCCGCCGCCCCGCCGTGGAAGCGGAAGGCGTAGGGCCCATTCAAGAGAGGGTGTCATGAACGTGCGCAGCCCGTTCGCCCTGATCCTCGCGGCCGCCTTCGTCGTCGCCTGCGGTGGGACGTCGTCGACGCCGGACACCCCGTCCGTGGATGTGCCCGACGTGCCGGCGGACGTGGCGACCGACACCGCGGACCCTGACGCCCTGCCTGCGGACGTACCTGACGAGACGACGCCGGACGTCCCCGCCGACGTTCCGACCGACGTGCTGCCCGACGTGCCGTTCAACCCGCCGGCCTGCGGCAGCGGCGCCGCCATCTTCCGCGGATTGATCCCCGGCCCCGCCGAAACGGGGTTCGACGCGGACCTGGAAGCGAAGGCGACGACCTACGAGCGGGTGTGGCAGGCGTTCAACGCCTCGGCCATGCACCTGAACACCGACGTCACCGTCCCCGTCGCAAACCTCGCCGACCGCACGAAGATCGGGGCCTTTGCGCTGGACCCGACCGCCTGGGATTTCGAGGCGTTTTCCAGCAGGAAGGCCAGCGACATGATCGCGTCGCAGCACAAGGTGGCGGGCCTGTACGGCGGCGACGGCGTGGCTGCGGACGCCTATCGGTACGCGGTCCTGCGCGACCAGGGCTATCCCTGCGCCGACGTGCAGCGGGCGCGCGAGTGGCTGCTGGGGGACCTGGATGCCCTGCACACCGTGGTGGACATCACGGGCGCTCCCGGCGTCATCGTCCGGGGCATCGCCCGGCGGGATCTACCCGGCGACGGCGCCACCGTGACCCTCGTGCCCCTGAAGGACGAGCAGGGCAACCCGCTCCCGGCCACCAAGAACAACGGCGTCTGGCGGGAGGACTTTTCGGGCGGGAAGTACGAAAACCTCGTCTGGGAGGATTCGGTCAGCCGGGACATGTACATCGGCTGGGTCGCGGCCTACGCGGCGGTCTGGGACGTGATCCGCCAGGACCCGGATTTCCCGAAGGAAAAGAAGGACCGCCTGCAGGCCGACGCGCTGGCCGTGGCCCGGCAACTGATGGTGGTCCGCGAAAGCGGCTACGACCTGGAAATCCCGGACGCCGACGGCCGGACCACGCTGCACGGCTGGATCAACGAGCACAACTTCGACGGGGTGTTCTACTCGGACGACTACTACAACGGCTTCCACTCGGTCATGGCCCTCGGCGTCGTCGGCGCGTTCGTGTACATCACCGACGACCCCGAGTTGAAGGTCTTCCTGTACGACAAGTTGATCGGCGAACGGCGCCTGCACGAGATCGTCCGCGACCACCTGTTCGAGATGGTGGACATGGGAGCCAAGTCCAACTACTCCAACTACAACATGGCGTTCCAGGGAGTCTGGCTGTCGCTGCGGTACCTGGCGGACGGCCCGGCCCGGGCGGCGGTCCAGCAGGGGCTGAAGGACGGAATGTACGACCGGCCCGACTCCCCCTCCCAGCCGAAGGAGTTCGGCTACAGCCTGTACGACTACATCTACGCCGAGGGCATGGCCGACGGCAGCGCCTGGTGGCCCCAGCGGACCGAGCCCGATGCCGGCGCCGTGGCCCGGGGCACGCAGTCGCTGGTCGAGTTCCATCCCGCGCCCTACTACGACTTCGGCGTCGCCCAGTGCCCTGACGCGATCTGCACGGAAGCCGAACCGCAGGTCGCCAGCGAGGACTGCACCGCCCTGGACGGCGTGACCCACTTCACCGTCCTGGGCTGCGTGGGGCGCAACGCCGACCTGATCACGCTGGAGCCCGTTCCCATGCGCCTGCTGGGGCCGTCCAACTTCCGCTGGCGGTCGAACCCCTACATGCCGAACTTCGGCGGCAGCGGCGACAACCTGCTGCCCGGCGTGGACTTCCGCATCGCCTACTGGATGGGCCGCTACTTCCGGCGGCCGGCGCTGTAGGGCCGGTGTCCGGTTCGGGCCCCGCGAACCCCTGCCGCGCCGACGAGGTGGCATTGCCCCCGCCGGTCGTGCGCGGTACAAAAGGAACTCCATTCCCGACAGGAACGATCCCGTGCCGTACAGGCCCGGGAGGAGGGGGCTCCGCATGAATCAGCGGCTTCTGGTCCTGCTTGCCCTGGGCGCGTTCCTGTCGGGTGGCGCCTGTTCGGGCGGCGGATCCGACGGGGTGCCGGCGGATGCCGATCCGCCGCAGTCGGACGTGGCCCTCGCCGACGCCGACGGGATCGACGAGGACGCACCGGGGGACGAAAGGACGGTCGGCGACGCGGCCCGGGAGGTCGCGGCAGACGAGGTCGGCGACGGGGACGCCGTCGGCGATGACGACGCGGCCGTCGAAGGGGATCCGGGGATCGACGCGCCCGACGTCACCGCGAACCAGGACGACGGACCGGGCGTCGACGCTCCGGAAGTCCTCCTGCCCACGGTGTATCCCCCGGAAACCTGCACGTACTTCCTGACCGGCGAAGTGGAACTGGAAGGGACCGACGCCGACGGCGACGGCGTGTCGAACGGCTGGGACCACTGCCCCAACAACCCGTTCGACGGGCTGGACAGCGATCGCGACGGGATCGGCAACCGCTCCGACCCCGATCTGGATGGCGACGGCGTCCCCAACGAGGAAGACTCCGACCGGGACGGGGACGGCGTCGAGGACGCGGCGGAAGCGACCGGTAACTCCGACCCGGCGGATCCCTCCTCGATCCCGGGCCTGCGGCGCTTCGACGGCGATCCGGGCGTGATGAATCCCGACCCGGGCTGGTACCTGGGCGACCTGCACGTGCACGTCGAGTACAGCCACGACAGCGACTACTCCCTTTCGTCGTATCCCCCGGCCGCCCACGACGCCGGCCTGGACTTCCTGTGCATCACGGACCACGACGTCTTCGAAGCCCCCTTCGATGCCTACTGGAACACCAGCGATCTGCTGCTGGTCCCGGGCATGGAATGGGGGGGCGCGGGCGGACACGCGAACCAGTGGGGCATCCGGACGTGGAACGACGCGGCCACCGACGCTCCCGACGACATCCGCCGCTCCTGGCGCCAGGCGAGGCTCCAGGGCGGCATCCAGTCGCTGAACCATTACGGGAAGGAAAAGGAGAAGTGGGACGCCCTGTTCACCCTGGCTCCCGACCTCCTCGACGCGATCGACGTGGTCGAGGTCTGGAACCTCGTGTGGGCGTTCCAGACCGCGACCAACGAGCCCTCGATCGCCCTGTGGGAACGGCTGCTGTCCGCGGGACGACACGTCGGGGCCGTCGGGGGCGGCGACACCCACACGCCGGCGCTGACCCTGGGCAGCCCGACCACGGCGGTCTGGGCCGAGTCCCTGACCGTGCCCGGGATCCTGCACGGAATCCGGTCCGGACGGACGTACCTCACCCAGGCCGACGCGCTGTCCTCCAAGGGCCGCCCCGAACTGGACTTCCGCGTGGACGCCGACGGGGACGGGGTCTTCGAGGCGATGCTGGGCGACCATGTTCGGCCCGGGCCGGTGCGCCTGCAGGTCAACGTGACAAACGCCAAGGGCCCCGTGATCCTCATCCGGAACGGCACGGAGTTCGCCCGCTTCGAGGGCCACGCGTCGGGCGCCAGCGTCGCCCGCACCGTGGCCGACACCGCCCCGGCGAACGCCTGGTACCGGGTGGAGATGCGGGAAAGCGCCCTGCCGTTCTCGCCGATGCGGCTGTTCTCGTCCGCGATCTACGTGGGCGACTAGGGACGTCGCGCGTTCGTGCCCCGGGGGCGTGCGCGAGTCGGCGGCCGGATCGGAGTCCTTCCTTTTCAACACGGCGGGGGCGAGGCGGATGGGTCGAGGCAACACGGTGTACCAGGCGCGGCTGTTCCGGGGCTGGGAGTGGGTGCGGCTTCGCTATGAGATCGAGGGAAACTACGTCCTGGTGCGCGAGGAGCATACCTGGACCGGGGCGACGGAAAAGCGGGTGCCGATCGCGGATCTGACCCGACCGACGCACCGGGTGTGGTCGCGGCAGCCCGCGAACTGGGTCGGGCTGCTGGTCATCCTGCTGGTGGTCGGCGCGCTGGGACTGAACCTGATGCTGCGGGAGGGCGGGCTCGAGGAAGGGCAGGTCGACTGGCGGCTGTGGGGGCCGGGGATGTTCGTGGGGACCGTCGCGTGGTTCGTCTTGTGGGGTACGCGGGGCAGGCGCGAGTGGACGCAGTTCCCGGGGCGCGAAGGGCGGACCGGCCTGTACGTCCTGCGAGGGAAGCGGAACACGGACGGACAGCAGGAGTTCGTGGACGCCCTGAAAAGGCGGCTGCGGTGACGGGTCGGCGGATCGAGCCGGGACGGTTGATTGTTCGCGCGCACGGGTCCAAAATCACGCGCCCGACGGGCGGCGATCCCGGCTTCAGGAGGATGATCGTGAAACCGTACCTGCTGGAGGGCGCGTCGGCGTTCTCGCCCTTTCGCATCGAATCGCTGACCCACGCACTGGCCGCGCGCCTGCCGTCCCTGGAGGGCGCGACGATTGAAGCCACGTTCGTGTACCTGCTGGACCTGGCCCGCCCGCTGGACGACCTGTCGCTGGGCCGCACGCAGGCCCTGTTGACCGCCGGGTCCGGGACGCCGGCCCCCGGCGGGTTCTACGTCACCCCGCGGAAGGGCACGATTTCGCCCTGGTCCTCCAAGGCCACGGACATCTTCCGCAATTGCGGCCTGGACGACGTGCGCCGGGTCGAGCGGGGCATCCACGTGCACCTGCGCGGCGCCGACGGGGCCGAGGTCACGTTGGCAGCGCTGGGCAAGGCGGGCGAGGCGCTGCACGACCGCATGACGGAAGGCCTGTACGAGGATCTGTCGGACTTCTTCGCCCACCGCCCGCCGGCGCCGGGCCGCGTATTCGATGTGGCGACCCGCGGGCTGGACGCCATCGCGGAAGCGAACCGCACGATGGGCCTGGCGCTGAGCGACGACGAGATGCAGTACCTGTGCGACGCCTACACCCAGGCGGGCCGCAACCCGACCGACACCGAACTGGTGATGTTCGGGCAGGTCAATTCCGAGCACTGCCGCCACAAGATCTTCAACGCGTCCTGGCAGGTGGACGGCCAGCCCCAGGCGCAGTCGCTGTTCGCGATGATCAAGCACACCCACGCCTGCCACCCGGAAGGCACGCTGGTGGCCTACAGCGACAATTCCGGCGTCATCGAGGGCGCCCCCGCCCAGGCCTTCGAGGTCGATCCCACGACGCACCGGTACTCGTTCCAGCCGGACCAGGTCGACATGATCATGAAGGTGGAAACCCACAACCACCCGACCGGCATCTCCCCGGCCCCCGGCGCCGCGACCGGCGTGGGCGGCGAAATCCGCGACGAGGCCGCGACCGGCACCGGCAGCAAGACCAAGGCGGGCCTGTGCGGCTTCATGGTGTCGAACCTGCGTCTGCCGGGCCACCTGCTGCCGTGGGAACGCGAGGTGGCCGAGCACCCGCGCCGCCTGGCGACGCCCCTGGACATCATGCTGGAGGGCCCCATCGGCGGGGCCGCCTTCGGCAACGAGTTCGGGCGGCCGCAGTTGTGCGGCTTCTTCCGGACCTACGAGGAAGTGGTCGGCGGGAAGTACCGCGGCTACCACAAGCCGATCATGCTGGCGGGCGGCATGGGCAACATCCGCCGCGGGCAGGTCCACAAGAAGGACCTGGTCCCGGGCGCCTGGATCGTGCAACTGGGCGGCCCTGCCCTGCGCATCGGCCTGGGCGGCGGCGCGGCGTCGTCGATGGCCACGGGCAGCAACGACGAGGCCCTGGACTTCGATTCGGTCCAGCGCGGCAACGCCGAAATGGAGCGTCGCTGCCAGGAAGTCATCGACGCCTGCGTGGCCATGGGCGACGACACCCCGATCCTCAGCATCCACGACATCGGCGCGGGCGGGCTGTCCAACGGCTGCCCCGAACTGGTCGAAAAGACGGGCGCGGTGTTCCAGTTGCGGGACGTGCCGAACGAAGAACCGTCCATGAGCCCCATGGAAATCTGGTGCTGCGAGGCCCAGGAGCGCTACGTGCTGGCCATCGCCCACGAGGACCGGCCGCGCTTCGAGGACCTGTGCCGCCGCGAGCGCTGCCCCGTCGCCTTCATCGGCAAGGCCACCGGCGACGGGCGCCTGGTCCTGGAGGACGCGCACTTCGCCGACCGGCCCATCGACATGGACATCCGGGTGCTGCTGGGCAAGCCGCCGCGCATGCTGCGGGACGTGACCCGCGACGCCACGCGCCCGCCGCCCCTGGACCTGTCGGGCATCACGCCGCCCCTGGCCCTGGCCCGGGTGCTGCAACTGCCCGCCGTGTCCGACAAGACGTTCCTGGTGACGATCACCGACCGCAGCGTCACGGGCATGGTCCACCGGGACCAGATGGCCGGGCCGTACCAGATCCCCGTGTCGGACTGCGCCGTGACGACCACCGGCTACCAGGCGACGACGGGCGAGTCCATGGCCACGGGCGAACGGACGCCGCTGGCCGTTATCGACGCGCCGGCCTCGGGGCGCATGGCCGTGGGCGAGGCCCTGACCAACCTGGCGGGCGCCGACGTGGGCCCCATCGGCAACGTCAAACTGTCCGCGAACTGGATGTGCGCCTGCGGCGAGCCCGGCGAGGACGCGAAGCTGTTCGACACCGTGGCGGCCGTGGGCCTGGACCTGTGCCCCCGGCTGGGCGTGTCGATCCCGGTCGGCAAGGACTCGCTGTCCATGCGCACGGTGTGGGAGTCCAACGGCGACGCGTCCCACCGCCAGACCGCGCCGCTCAGCCTGATCGTCAGCGCCTTCGCGCCGGTGCGGGACGTGCGCAAGACGCTGTCGCCGGACCTGAAGCCGGGCGATTCGTCCCTGGTGCTGGTGGACCTGGGGGCCGGACGGAACCGCCTGGGCGGCAGCGCGCTGGCGCAGGTCTACAACCAGGCGGGCAACGACGTGCCGGACCTGGACTACCCGACGCTGTTCGGCGGGTTCTTTGCGGCCATGCAGGACCTGGTGGCGCGCGAACTGGTCCTGGCGTACCACGATCGGTCGGACGGCGGCGTCGTGGTGACGCTGGCCGAAATGGCCATGGCGGGCGGGCGCGGGCTGGACGCGAACCTGGCCGGCAACCCGGAAGCCCCGCTGGCGCCGCTGTTTTCCGAGGAACTGGGCGGGGTCCTGCAGGTGGCGAACGCCCATCTGGCCGAGGTCCTGGCCACGCTGGCCCGCCACGGCCTGGGCGACGTGTCGACGGTGATCGGCACGCCCCGGACCGACGCCCGGGTGCGCATCGCCGTGGGCGGCCTGGCGGCCATCGACGCCAGGATCGCCGAGTTCCGCCGCCTGTGGTCGTCCCTGACCCACCAGATGCAGACGCTGCGCGACAACCCGGCGACCGCCCTGCAGGAATTCGAGGACGCGCTGGCCCCCGACAACCCCGGCATGACCTTCGCACTGACCTACGCGCCGGACGCGGTGCCGCCGGCCCGGGCCGTGGCGCAGGCCCCGCGGGTCGCCATCCTGCGCGAGCAGGGCGTGAACGGCCACGTGGAAATGGCGGCCGCCTTCGCGCTGGCGGGCTTCGAGTCCCAGGACGTCCACATGACCGACCTGCACACCGGGCGGGTGGACCTGCGGGACTTCGCGGGACTGGTGGCCTGCGGCGGATTTTCCTACGGCGACGTCCTGGGCGCCGGATCCGGCTGGGCCCGGTCCATCCTGTACAACCCGCGCCTGGCCGACATGTTCGCGACGTTCTTCGCCCGCCCCGACACCTTCACGCTGGGCGTGTGCAACGGCTGCCAGATGGTGTCGCAACTGAAGGGGATCATCCCCGGCGCGGACCACTGGCCCCTGTTCCACCGCAACGTCAGCGAGCAGTTCGAGGCGCGGTACGCGACGGTGGAAATCCTGCCGTCGCCGTCGGTGCTGCTGGCGGGCATGGCCGGGTCCCGGGTGTCGATCCCCGTCGCCCACGGCGAGGGCCTGGCGGTGTTCGATTCGCCGGCGGACCGTGCCGCGATCCTGGCCGACGGCCTGGCCTCCGTGCGCTTCGTGGACAACCACGGCCGGCCCACGGAACGCTATCCCCTGAACCCCAACGGGTCCGAGGGCGGCCTGACCGGCTTCACGTCGACCGACGGCCGGGCGCTGATCCTGATGCCCCACCCCGAGCGCGGCTTCCGGTCGACCCAGATGTCCTACCGTCCCGCCGACCTGTTCACCGGCGAGTCCGGCCCCTGGATGCGCATGTTCCGCAACGCCTATGCGTTCGCGTGCGCGTCGCGGGGACCGGCGTGAAACGATCGACGACCCACGACGATTGAAAGGCGGCTTCGAACTTCGGAGGTCCTATGCCTGACAACCTGTCCTGCTGTGAATGGCCCGGCAACGATCCGCAGATGCGCGACTATCACGACACGGAATGGGGCGTGGTGATCCGGGACGACCGGGCCCTGTTCGCCAAGCTGGAACTGGACGGCTTCCAGGCGGGCCTGTCGTGGAAGAGCATCCTGCACCGGCGCGACCATTTCCTGCGCGTGTTCCAGGACTTCGACCCCGTGCGCCTGGCCGCCTGGGACGAGTCCCGCATCCAGGCCGCCCTGCTGGATCCGGGCATCATCCGCAACCGGGCCAAGGTCCGGGCCGCCGTGACCAACGCCCAGGCGTACCTGGACATGGCCGCGGCCGGCACGTCGTTTTCGGAGTTCCTGTGGGGTTTCGTGGGCGGCCGGACGATCGACCACCGCTTCACGTCGCTGTCGCAACTGCCCACCGAATCCGCCGAGTCCCAGGCGATGTCCAAGGCGCTGAAGAAGGCCGGCTTCCGCTTCTGCGGCCCCACGATCTGCTACGCGTTCATGCAGGCGGTCGGCATGGTCAACGACCACATGGTCCATTGCGTCCGGCACGGGTCGGTCGGGGGCGTCAGGACGTGAGGCACAGTTCGTTGTAGGTGATGCTGACCTGCTGGCCCGGCTCCGGGAAACACGCCATCGTCATCGATTCGGGGATGACCGAGTTCGACGGGAAGTCGTATCTCCAGTGGTCCGTGCAGTCCTGGCCGTTCACGATGACCTGGATCGACGACGGTTCCGCCAGGCGCGACAGGAAGAACTGCTGTTTCCCGAACGAGTCCCCGGTCGGCAGGGACTGCAGGATGCTGCCCCAGTACTCGTCGCACAGCGATCCCAGGAGCCCGTGCGTTTCCGTGACCACCTGCCGGTAGCGGTCGTCCTCGGGAATGGGCGTGTCGGCACCGGCGGTGCAGCCGCCCGGCGGCTCCAGCACGGCGTTCACGTGCATCAGGTCGACGTTGTAGAACCCCTTGATGTTCTTGAACGCGTCCACGAAGAACGGGACCGTGCGCGGATCGTGGTCCGGCCGATCGGACACCAGGTAGAACTCCAGTTGGGCGGTATCGCGCAGGAAGCCCGTGTTCCATCCGCTGCAGGTCGATTGGGCGCCCTGGCACAGGAAGGGGCACGCGGCCGGATCGGTGCAGACCCGCACGTCCGCCCGGCACGCATCATCGGTGCTGCAGGCGATGCCGGTGTCGGTGGTCAGCGGCGCGGACACGGCGGCCAGGGCGGCGGCGAGGCCCGACTGGGTCGCGCTGGCGCCCCCGTCACACCCCAGGTCGGCCAGGGTCGGAAGGAGCGCCAGGTCGTCCCGATCCCTGGAGACCCAGCGCGGCGTGACGAAGCGATTGCCCCGATTCAGGAGGCCCTGGCGCGCTGGCGCCGTATCGGCAGACACGACCCCCACGTGGAAATCCACGCGCGCCAGGGTGGCGGAGTCCACGTAGTCCTGGATCGCCGCGTGCAGCGCCGGAAGGTGCTCGCACATTGACGGCCCGTCGTCCAGCACGAACAGGATGTCCACTTCCTGCCCCGAAACCTGCGTGAAGGTATCCGTGATTTCCTTGCCCGGCCTGGCCTCGGCCGACAGGTGCACAGTGCCGATGGCCTCCGGCGGCTGTCCGATCTGGACGACCAGGTCGCAGGTCTTTTCCCCGGCTTCCTGGGGACCGAACGCGATGGCCAGGCACGCCTTTTCGCCAGGAAGGATCCGGACGGGCAGGTCGCCCTTCACCAGGAATTCGGACGTGGAACAGGCTTCCTGGGACAGGCCGGTCCAGTCCAGCGGCGCGATGCCGGTGTTCACCAGGCAGACCTGGTTGCTCTTGGAAAAGCAGCCGAACGTGACCTGCCCGAAGGCGATCGACGGGGGCACGATGACGGCGTGCGCCCCGGATGCGTCGGGTGCGTCGATGGCCGCATCACCGGGGTTCTCGGCGGCGGGGATGTCGACGACCGGCACCTCCGCTTCCGGAACATCCGCGGCCGGCAGGTCCGGGACGATCGCCTCGATCCCCGCGTCCACAGGGCCCGACCCGTCGCTGCAGGAAACCAGGGCCAGGGCCAGCGCCAGCACGCCGCAGAAAACGTATCGTTGCATGGCAAGGCTCCGGAGGACTGTGGGCAAGAATGCGGGATTTCGCGGGTCAAATCCAGGGGCAAGGGGCCTCGCCCCCCCCCCCAACGGATTCATTCGGCGGGCGTGACGCGCAGGCAGCGCAGCACGATGCTGCCTTCGAGGTGGGACGTCGGCGTCCCGTTCACGGTGGACGGCAGCGGCGCGACGCGCGCCAGGGCGCCGGGCGTCAGGTCGCCCATCGCCAGGGTTCCGTCGCCGGCCCGCACGTAGATCTTCAACGAGAAGTAGAAGCCGCCCCACCAGTCGCCGCCGGCCATCGTCGTCAGCGTTGCCTGGAGGAACGCGAAATCCTCGTCGGTGAAGGCCGCCAGGTCCGCCTCGGTCGGCATCCGCCACTCGTCCCCCAGTTCCGTCCCGCAGATGTCCACGTCGTCCACCAACTGGGGGATCCAGTAGGGTTTCGCCGTGTACTTTTCATAGGAACAGCGCGCGACGAGGTCGAAGTTCGCGGTCAACTGCTCCGGGGTCAGCGGCGGGTCATCCGAACCCAGCACGACGATCCCCGGGTAGTCCGCCTGGCACTCGGCCAGCAGCGATTCAAAGATCAGCGAGGCGTCGTGGGCGACCGCCGCCTCTTCCTCGACCGTCGCGGGGAAGTTTGCCCCCTCGTGTTCGTACAACTTCAGCACCTGCGGGAAGATCGGCGCCGAGATCGTCACCCACTCGGCCGCCGCCGCACGGGCCGGCATCCCCAGGACCAGCAGTCCCAACAAGGTGATTGCCATCGTCTTCATTTGGTCCCCCTTCGGAAGGCGATCGAGCCGTCGTACTGGAGCCCTACCGTCGGCTGGGTCCCGGGGTCCACCGGCACCACGACCGCCGGCGGCACCGCCACCAGGTCGACGATCGCCGGGGCCGCCAGTTCGCCGGGCAGGGCCTGGGCGGGCATCGCCTGCAGGCGGTCCGGGGCCACGACGCCCGCAACATCCGCCGGCCCCGCAGCCTCGCAGCCGCACAGAACCAGGGCGACCGCAGCCGCCAACATGCCAATCTTCCTCATGCTCCCCTCCTTGCATCCGCTGTTTGGGTTCAGCGATCAGACATCGACCTCTGGCCTCCTGGACAATAGGGCAGGTCCCGAGAGGTGCGATTCGACGGACG
>CAINDP010000088.1 GCA_903847405.1 uncultured Myxococcales bacterium
GCGTATCCGTACTTCTTCGTGGACACCAACGGGGATGGGGCGCTGGACCCCGCCGAGGCGTCGTACGGGAACCGGTACGTCACCTGGACGCCGCGCCTGTTGAAGGCGGCCTACAACTACCAGTTCAGCCAGAAGGACCCCGGGGGCTACACCCACAACGCGAAGTACATCATCGAACTGCTGTACGACGGCATCGCGGACCTGGCCACGAAGGTCACGATCGACCTGGACGCCTTGCGGCGCAACGACACGGGCCATTTCGACGGGACGGCCATGGCGTTCCGGGACTGGGACGGCGCCGGTGCGGTGCCGGCGGGATGCGCCCGGTGCCACAGCGTCGCGGGGTTCAGCGAGTACCTGGATACGGGGGCGACCCCGACGACGGCCAGGCCGGTCGTCTGGGGATTCGCCTGTGAAACCTGCCACACCGGGGCGGCCTTCGCGTCCGGCGCGCCGCTGAAGGTGGCGACGCAGGTGACCTTCCCCAGCGGCGTGCAGATCCTGAACACCGGGACCCCGCCCGACACCTCGTTCCTGTGCATGACGTGCCACCAGGGCCGGATCGCGAAGAAGCAGGTCGACGCGGCGATCCTGGCGGGCACGCTGGCGTTCCAGAACGTCCACTACCTGTCGGCCGGCGCGACCCTGTACGGCTCCGAGGCCACGGTCGGGTACGAGTACCCGGGGAAGACGTACGAAGGCAAGTGGCTGCACGTGGGCGGCACCTCGTCCCACTGCGTGTTCTGCCACGAGGTGACGGCCGATCGGCATGCCTTTGCGCCGCAGTTGAAGACCTCGTGCCAGGCGTGCCACACCGAGGCGACCGCGGGGATCGAAAGCATCCGCAAGGGCCGCGCGGGCGACTACAACGGCAACGGCAGCACGACGGAAACGCTGAAGGCCGAGGTCCAGGGCCTGGCGGACCTCCTGCTGGCCCGGATCCAGGTAGTGGCGACGGCGAACGCCAAGCCCATCGCGTATGACGCCGGGTCGTATCCCTACTTCTTCAACGACAGCAACGGCAACGGCGCGGTGGACCCGGCCGAGGCGACGTCGGCGAACTCGTACTCCGGGTGGACCGCGCCGCTGATCAAGGCGGCGCACAACTACCAGATCCACCAGAAGGAGCCCGGCGAGTGGGCTCACAACACGTACTACGCCATCCAGTTGCTGTACGACAGCATCCAGGACCTCGGAGGCGATGTCGGCACGCTGACGCGGCCGTAAGGGGGGGGGCGTCCACGTCGACGAGCTCGTCCACGTCGACGTCCACGTGCAGGTCCACGTCGAGGGCACGGCGAGGGCTCGGGCTTGACACGCTTGCCTGCGCGGGCGGACCATCTGCCCGAGCGCGCAGGCGCAGGCGGTGGGTTTCCACAGGAAACTCTCGCCGGAGCCGTAGCCGACTCGGGCCATCCAATGCCGTCCTTGAGCGGGGCCTTCGATGAAACCGTGGGAACGACTTGCCACTGCGCCGGTGTCCGGAGGGGGCGAACTGCGCCTGCTGCGGCGCGGCGACGAATACTCGATTCGGGTGGACGGGCACGAACTGATGAACAGCCGGGTCCACGGGTCCGAGGAGGCACTGGGGGACCGCGGGTGCGAGCGGTTCGAATCCCGGAAGGCCCCCCGGGTGCTGGTCGGCGGGCTGGGCATGGGGTTCACCCTGGCGGCCGTGCTGCGTCATCTGCCGGACAGCGGGCGGGTGGACGTGGTCGAGCTGGTGCCGGCCGTCATCCAGTGGAACCGGGATCTGCTGGGCCACCTGGCCGGGGATCCCCTGAAGGACCCCCGGGTGTCGGTCCAGCAGCGGGACGTCGCGGAGGCCATCGGGGCGAACGCCGCGGCCTACGACGCGATCCTGCTGGACGTGGACAACGGGCCCGGCGCGCTGACCCGGCCGGCGAACGACGGGCTGTACTCGCGGGCGGGCCTGGACGCGGCCATGGCGGCCCTGCGCCCCGGGGGCATCCTGGCGGTGTGGTCGGTCGGGCCGGATCGGGCGTTTTCCGAACGGCTGCGGCAGGCGGGATTCGACGTGCACGACACCCGCGTGAAGGCCCGGGGAACCGGGGACGGGGCCTGGCATACGATCTGGATCGCCATCCGCAAGAGCTAGCCCGACAGCACGATTCAGGTAGGGCGGTCCAGCGCGTCGAACAGGGCGCCCAGGGTTTCCGGGGGAATGCCTGCGCCGTCCATCGCGCGGCGGAGGTGCGGGGGCAGGGGCGCCAGGACGTGCAGCGGCACCCCGGTGACGGGGTGGGTGAAGGCGATCGACACGGCGTGCAGCAGCGCGCCCGATGCCTCGCGGTTCGCCGGCCCGCCGTATCGCCCGTCGCCGATCAGCGGGTGCCCGATGGACGCGAAGTGCTGCCGGATCTGGTGCTTGCGACCGGTTTCGGGATGCACCAGCACCAGGGCCGCGCCGCGTCCCCGCGCAGCCACGGTGAACGTCGTCCGGGACGGCCGTCCTTCCACCGGCGCTTCGATCGCGCCCTGGTCCGGCGGTTGGCCGGCCACAAGGGCCACGTAGCGCTTGTCCACCTCGCGGCGTTCGAACAGCCGGGCGAAGGCTGTGGAGCGTTCGGAGCCCGGAACCAGCAGCACGACGCCGGATGTCCAGCGATCCAGCCGGTTGATCACGTGGTACGCCGCCCGGTGCCCCAGGTCCGTCGCCAGGGCCGCCGCCAGGGTCAGCAGGTCCGGGGCGGTCGTGGACTCGGTGGGGTGCACGGCCAGGCCGGCCGCCTTGTTCAGGACCAGCAGGTCGTCGTCGTCGAACAGGATGTCGAGGGGGCAGGGCCCGGCCTCCAGCAACTGCTGCACCCGCCCGCTTTCCCGCAGCAGCACCACGTTCCCGGCCCGCAGGCGGCACGACGGGTCGGGCGCGGCGCCATCGAGGGTCACGGCGCCCCCCCGGGGCAACCGGCGCAGGAAGGATCGCGGTGCCGTGGGCATCGCGTTGCGAAGCAGGCTGTGCACCGAGCGGCCTTCGTCGGCCGGCGTGATCGGGAACTCGCGCATCGGGCCGATGGTCCTCTGAATCCGGACCGAGGGCAAGGGGCAGCACGGATTCGGCCGTTCCGACCCCGCGGCGCCCGTTCCGTCGATAGTTGCCCCCTGCCGACGGCCCGCGGTATCCTCCCGCCATGAAAGAACGCATCGTGTACCTGGTCCCCGGCTTCTTCGGATTCACCTCCCTGGGAACCCTGAACTACTTCCGGGGGGTCGCGGAGTTCCTGGAGGAGGAAATGGCCCGCCTGGGGCACAAGGCCCGGGTCGTCGCCTGCGCCACGGAGCCGACCGGTTCGATTCGCCGGCGGGCCGATCATCTGCTGCAGCACGTGCTGGACACGGGGGGCCTGGAGGCCCGGGAACTGCACTTCGTCGGGCACTCGACGGGCGGGCTGGACGTGCGCCTGCTGTTGAGCCCGGGTGTCCGGCTGCGCGACGATGGCAACGAGGACGAAGTCATCCGCCGGACCCGGACGGCCATCACGGTCTCCACGCCCCACAGCGGGACACCCCTGGCCAACTTCTTCCTGACGACCCAGGGCCAGCGGCTGCTGGAAACGCTGGCGATCCTGGCGACCTCCCGGCAGGGGCGCGGCGCGCTGTGGGCCGGCGCCCAGGCCTTGAGCCTGCTGGCCAGCCTGGACAACTGGACCGGGCGGACCGACACCTTCCTGGACGAACTGTCCCGGAACATCCTCAGCCGGGTGACGCTGAGCCCCGGGGACCCGATGTTCGCCTTCCTGGAGGCCGTCAAGTCCGACCAGGGGCTGGTGATCCAGTTGACGCCCGAGGCGATGGACCTGATCCGTGCCGCACTGCCGGACCACCCGGCGATCCGGTACGGCTGCGTGATCACCGCGGCGCCGCCGTCCCTGAAGGCCCTTTCCCCCCGGGACTTCCTGTCGCCGGAGCGGGCGATCTTCGCGTCGCTGTTCATCGCGCTGCATGCCATCGTGGGCCGCGCATCCGACCAGTACCCGTGTCCGACACCGTCCCCTGCCGACAGGGCCCTGCTGACGGAACGGCTGGGGTTCGACGTCGGACCCCGGACCAACGACGGCATCGTGCCGACATTCAGCCAGTTCCACGGGTCGGTCGTGGCCGTCGCGCGGGCCGACCATCTGGACGTGGTGGGGCAGTTCGCGGGCGACACGGCGAAGCCCCTGGACGACTGGCTGCCTTCGGGCGCCCGGTTCGACCGGGAGGGCTTCGAGGCGGTCTGGAAGAAGGTGGCGGCCGCGATGGTGGTCCATGACCGGAAATGATCGCGTCCTGGCCGCCCGCATCCTGGCGGAGGTCGCGGCCCGGGTGGAGCGTGCCCTCGGCGAACGCCTGGACGCCCGGCGCGACGTCCCCCCCAGGCTGATGGCTGCGATGCGCCATTCCCTGGAGGCGGGCGGCAAACGGCTGCGGCCGGCCCTGTGCCTGGTGGCCGGCGACGCCGTGGGCGCGGATTGGCACACGCTGCTGGACGCCGCCTGCGCCCTGGAAATGCTGCATACGTTCTCGCTGATCCACGACGATCTGCCCGCCCTGGACGACGACGACTGGCGACGGGGGCGGCCGTCGTGCCACGTGGCGTTCGACGAGGCCACGGCCATCCTGGCCGGCGACGGGTTGCTGGCGGACGCGTTCGGCTGCCTGGCACACGTGGACGCGGCGCCCGCGCGCGTGCTGCAGGCCATCCGGGAACTGGCCGACGCCACCGGTTCCCAGGGCATGGTCGCGGGCCAGCAACGGGACATCGACGGGACCGGGCAGCCGGTGACCCAGGCGGACGTCGAGGCGATCCACGCCGGCAAGACCGCGGCGCTGCTGGGGGCGTCGGTCGCCATCGGGGCCATCCTGGGGGGCGGCTCGGCGGCGCAGGTGGA
>CAINDP010000089.1 GCA_903847405.1 uncultured Myxococcales bacterium
CCCTTTTCCGGGAAAAGGGTGACTGTCCCACTTTTCCCCTTCCCGTCAGGGCCCGACGAGGAGGCGGATCCGGACGCGGCGGTTCAGGGCGTTGGCTTCGGGGGTCCGGCCCGGTACCGCCGGGTTGTCCGAGCCGAAGCCGCGGGCCTCGACCTTGCGCACGGGCACGCCCCGGTCCACCAGGTGGCGGCGCACGGCCTCGGCACGCTGCTGCGACAGGGCCAGGTTGAACACCGGGGATCCCGGCAGGGAGGAATGGCCCTCGACGACCACCTTCCCGTTCCAGTCGTCCCGACGGACCTGCTCGGCCAGGCGATCCAGAAGATCCCAGTACCGCTCGTCCACCCGGAACCCGCCGGCGTCGAACAGGATCGTTTCCGGCAGCAGCGAATCGCCGGCAGGCAGGGCCGGCGGGGCCGGGGGTGCAGGCGGAGGCGGAGGCGGGGGCGGAGCAGGCGCAACCTCGGGCACGACCACCTTCGGCGGCGGCGGCGGTGGGGGCGGTGGGGGCGGCGGGGCCGGCGGCACGGCGGGCTGCGGCGCAGGCGCCTCGACCTTCTTCTGGACGGGGAGCGGAGCGGTGTAGTCGAAGGCCGCCAGGAACCGCGCCCGGGGCACGCCGAAGCCCGGCGCGATGCCGCCACCGCCGGCGACGCGGACGCGCCACGGGCCGATGCGGTACGCCAGGCCGCCCATCGCCTCGGAGCAGATCTCCTCCTTCCGGAAGAAGGGCCGCGTCACGGGGACCGCCACGTTGACGTCCACGGCGGCCTGCAGCGGGATCCAGGGCAGTTCGTACTGCACGGCGAAGGACGCGCCCAACTGGTCGCCGTCCTTCACGTTCCAGGTCTGCACGGCATCCAGGACATAGCGGTACCACACGTCCAGCCCGATCATGACGCCCGACCGGCTCTTGGACATCGCCAGTTTGCCGAGGGCCTGGAACGTCCCGGGGGACATGTAGGTGCCGCGCCGACCCGTGGGAGCCACGATTTCCACGACCACGCCCAGGGTCGCCTCGGCGCCCTTCGCCTCGTCCATGATCGTGAAGCGCGGCACGATGGACAGGTCGCCGATGCCCGTCCGGGGCGCGCTGGAGCCGTCCGCCCGGCGCCCGTCCTGCCACCACGTGATCGGCATCGACAACCCGATGTCGATCCGCGGGAACAGGCCCACGGCACCCCAGATCTCGCCCTCGAACCGCGAGCCCAGCCACGTGCGGACGACCTTGCCGCCCTTCGTTTCCACGACCGAACGGGAGGCGTACCCCAGCACCAGCCCGGCCTCGTATTGCAGGAACGCCAGGGTCCGGCCCGTGTCCGTGCCCAGGATGCCCAGGGAGCCCGAGCGCAGGCTGTAGCGCCGGCCGGTCAGATCCTCGGGACGATCCTCCGCCCGCGCCGGGGACGGCAGGGCCAGGGCGCCCAGGACGGCCAGGACCGCCGCAAGGACGCGGGGAATGCGGGAATCGCGGGACGCCTGCGCGGGCCGCCCCCGCATCCGCGACGTCCGAAGCAGGCCGGCCAGCGCCAGGAACGCCGCAGCAATCGCCAGGAGCCCCCACGGTTCCGGAGCCCCGCGAACACCCCCCGCCGCACAGGTCAGGCCGCCCTGCAGGCGCCCCCGATCCAGGACGTCCTCGACCGGCAGGACCTCGACGTCCCCGGCTTCCTCTCCCTCGTCCACCCCCACGTCGGGGGGGATCACGGCGTCGGGGATGACCTCCTCGGCCGGCACATCGGGGACGTCCACGACGGGGACGTCGGGCGCGTCGGGCACGTCGAGGGCCGGCTCGACGACTTCGGGCACGGGCTCGACCGGCTCGGGGATCGGCTCGACGACGTCGGGGGTCGGCTCCACCACCTCGGGCGCGGGCTCGACCACGTCCGGCAACGGTTCCACGATGTCGGGCGCAGGCTCCGGCAGCGGCTCGGGCCCGAGGTCGGGAGGCGGCACCACGCACTCCCGGGCATGGGCGCCCGTCGGGTCCTCGCCCTTGCCCCCGCATGCATAGTAGTTCGCCGGACGCCCCCGGTTGTCGTACAGCAGCCACCCGCACTCCCGCGCCGGGAACGCCTCGGCCGCACAGTCCGCGCAATACAGCAGACCCGATTCGCACCAGACGATCCGGCCCTTCGCGTCGCAGCAGCCCTCGAAGATCAGTCCCTCCGGACACGACGACGCCGAGGGCTCGCCCGGTCCGGCGCAATTGTCCGGGTACTCCGCGGCCCGGGCCCCGGCCGCCCCCAGGCAGATCGCCAGGATCGCGGCCAGCGCAGGTGCATGCAGTGGACCCTTCAGCACGTTTCCCGCCCAGCACTCGTCGCAGGGATCCTAGGCCGGTCCGGGGACGGGTGCCAAACCCGCGACAACAGTAGGGAAGAAGGGAGTCTAGGCGCGGATCTGACCGTCCCCGAAGGCGACGAACTTGCGGGTGGTCAGTTCCTCCAGTCCCATCGCCCCGAAGGCGTGGACCTTGGTGGTGCTGATGCCGATCTCGGCCCCCAGGCCCAGTTGGTTTCCGTCGTTGAACCGCGTGGAGGCGTTGACGAGGACCAGGGACGAGTCGACCTCGCGGACGAAGCGCATGGCGTTGCCGTGGTCCCGGGTGACGATGGCCTCGGTGTGGCGCGACCCGTACGTCCGGATGTGCGCCATGGCCTCGTCCAGCGAGTCGACGACGCGGACCGCCAGAATGAGGTCCAGATACTCCCGCGCCCAGTCGTCCAGGGTGGCGGGCGTCGCGTCGGGCAGGAACGCCCGGGTCCGATCGCAGCCGCGCACCTCGACGCCGCTGTCGCGCAGGCGCGCCCCGACGACCGGCAGGAAGGCCGGGGCGATCGCCGCGTGGACCAGCAGGGTTTCCATCGCGTTGCAGACCCCGGGGCGCTGGACCTTGGCGTTGATCGCGATGTCCGTCGCCATCGCCACGTCGGCGCCGTCGTCCACGAAGACGTGGCAGACCCCTTCCGCATGGGCCAGCACCGGGATCCGGGACTTTTCCATGACGGACCGCACCAGGCCGGCGCCGCCGCGCGGGATCACGAGGTCCACGGTGGTGTCCATCGTCAGCAGGGCGTCCACCGCGGCACGGTCCGGCGTGTCCACGACCGACACCACCGCCTCGGGCAGGCCCGTCGCCTTCAGGGCCGCCCGCAGGACTCCGGCGATGGCCGCGTTGCTGTGGAACGCCTCGGAGCCCCCGCGCAGGATCACCGCGTTCCCCGACTTCAGCGTCAGCCCGGCGGCATCGGCCGTCACGTTGGGCCGCGCCTCGTAGATCATCGCGACGACACCCAGCGGGATGCGCATGCGCCCGACCAGCAGGCCGTTCGGCCGCCGGCGCAGGCCGTCCATCGCACCCACCGGATCCGCCAGCGCCCGCACCTCGTCCAGGCCGGACGCCATGGCCTCGATTCGAGCCGTGTCCAGGGCCAGACGGTCCAGCATCGCGCCCGACGTGCCCTTCGCCCGCGCGGCCTCCAGGTCCCGGGCGTTGGCGTCCAGCAGCAGCGCCGCGTTGGCCCGCAATCCCGCCGCCATGGCCTTCAGGGCCGCGTCCTTGGTGGCCGTGTCCGCCCGGGCGATGGCCGCCGAGGCGTCCTTCGCGTCCCGGCACAGACGCGAAACGCGTTCGAGAACATCACTCATGGTGCTCCTCCTTCCCGGGTGGAGTGCGGGTCCTGGGGCACCAGCGTCAGGTCGTCCCGGTGGACCACTTCCGGTGAAAGCCCTCGTTCCGACAGGTCGCCCAGGTCCGCGGTGCGCCGTCCCATGGCCCGGGCCACCTCGTCGGCGGGCCAGCCCGAAACGCCCCGCGCCACCACCTGCCCCTCCGGGTCCAGGATCGCCACCACGTCGCCGGGCCGGAAATCCCCCGACACCGCCGTGATGCCCGCAGGCAGCAGGCTGCGGCCGTCCTCCCGCAGGACCCGCGCGGCCCCCTCGTCCACGGTCAGGGTGCCCCGGGGGCGGCCCGCCGCCGCGATCCACAACTTCCGCCCCGAGGGCCGAACGCCCGCGGCAGGGATCACGAACGTTCCCACGTCCTCGCCGGCCAGGACGTCCTCCAGGCGCCGCTCCAGGTCGCCCTGGGTGATCACCACCGGCACGCCCAGCGACGCGGCCAGTCGCGCCGCCTGCAGCTTCGACGACATGCCCCCGGTGCCGGGCGATCCGGCCCGGGTCCCCTGCGCCCGGCCCAGGGCCGTGTCGTCCACGCGGTCCAGCACCGGGATGCGCACCGCGTTCGGGTCCCGGTGCGGGTCCGCCGTGAACAGCCCGTCGAGGTCCGTCATCAGGACCAGCAGGTCCGCGCCCACCAGGTGCGCCACCAGGGCGGCCAGGTGGTCGTTGTCGCCCAGGCGGATTTCCGCCGTGGCCACGGTGTCGTTCTCGTTGACGATGGGCACGATCCCCGACGCCAGCAGCGTTTCGAAGGTGTTCTTCGCGTTCAGGTAGCGCCGCCGATCCGCGAAGTCCTCGTGCGTCAGCAGCACCTGTCCCGTCCGCAGCCCCCGGCGCCCCAGGGCCCGGGACCACGCCTCCATCAGGACCGGCTGGCCGACCGCCGCGGCCGCCTGCTTCTGGGCCAGGCTGGGGCGGCCCGTCAGTCCCAGGACCTTCCGCCCGGACGAAATGGCGCCCGAGGACACCACCACGACGGACAGGGAGCGGGACTCCACCAGGGTCGCCACCTGCTCGGCGATCTCGCCGATGACCTCCTCGCGCAGGCCCCGGCGCGGGTGGGTCAGGGTCGAC
>CAINDP010000090.1 GCA_903847405.1 uncultured Myxococcales bacterium
GACTCGCACCTGAAGCAGGTCCACCTGCGGACCCGTCTGGCGGTCGCCGAGCTGGTCCGGCAGGGGGTCGACCTCGTCCTCGAACGGTATGCGGATGCCCTGGTGGCGGATCCGGTCGCGGACGCCAAGGCCGCGTTGCTGTCCCCGAATCGTGGACGCAGGACCTGACCATCCGCCCGGCTTCCCCGGGGGTCGGGCTTCCGAATTTTCAAGGAGGACGCGATGAGGGTTCTGATTACAGGCGGTGCGGGGTTCATCGGTTCTCACCTGTGCGATCGTTTCCTGGGCGACGGCCATGACGTCATCTGCATGGACAATCTGCTGACGGGCAAGATGGAGAACATCGCCCATCTCTTCGGGAAGGACGGGTTCGTCTTCGTCAAGCAGGACGTGACGAACTACATCCACGTCCCGGGGCCGGTGGACGCGGTGCTGCACTTCGCGTCGCCTGCCAGTCCCGTGGATTACATGCGCTACCCGATCCAGACCCTGAAGGTCGGGTCGCTGGGCACGCACAAGGCGCTGGGCCTGGCGAAGGAAAAGGGCGCGACCTTCCTGCTGGCCTCGACCTCCGAGGTCTATGGGGATCCCCTGGTCCACCCGCAGCCCGAGTCCTACTGGGGCAACGTGAACCCGATCGGTCCCCGGGGCGTGTACGACGAGGCCAAGCGCTTCGGCGAAGCCATCACGATGGCGTACCACCGCTACCACGGCCTGGACACGCGCATCATCCGGATCTTCAACACGTTCGGCCCGCGCATGCGCATCGGCGACGGCCGCGTGGTCCCGGCGTTCCTGTCCCAGATCCTGCGCAACGAACCGCTTTCGCTGTACGGCGACGGCTCCCAGACGCGGTCGTTCTGCTATGTCGCGGACCTGGTGGAAGGCATCGTGCGGCTGCTGGGCTCGACCTGCAGCGAACCGGTGAACGTCGGCAACCCGGAGGAGCACACGATCCGCGAGTTCGCCGAGATCGTGCTGCGACTGTTCGACAGCAAGGCGGGGATGACCTTCCTGCCGCTGCCCCAGGACGACCCCAAGGTCCGCCGCCCGGACATCACGCAGGCCAAGGAACTGCTGGGGTGGTCGCCGGTGGTGTCGCTGGAGGACGGGTTGAAGGCCACGTGCGAGTATTTCAGGGCGGAAATCAACCGGTGAAGCCGGCCCGAGCACGGAGGCGTAGTCGATGGGTTTCCGAAGGAAACTCTCGACGGAGCCGGAGTCGCCTCGGGCCCCCTCAATGCCTCAGCGCCTCAACACCTGCGCCTGCACGAAATCGTCACCCAGTTCCTTCTTCAGGAACTCCTTGAAGCGCTTCTTGATTCGCTCCTCGACCTGCCGGGCGCGCTCGCGGCTGACGCCGAACTTCTCGCCGACTTCCTGCAGCGTGACGGGATCGTCCGACAGCAGCCGCTTTTCCCAGATGTAGCGGTCGCGCTCGGCTTCGATGCTCTTCCCGAACTCGGCGATCTTGGTCTTCAGGCGAAGGCCGACCTCGTTGTGGGCGGTTTCCTCCTCGGGGTTCGAGGTGCCGGCCATCGTGCTGAGGTACGTGGACTTGTCGTCGCCGCTGCCCCGGGGCGCATCCAGGTAGAGGTCCGGCTGGTCCATGCGCTCCATCATCTCCTTCACCGTGTCCTCGGGGACGGACAGGTTCTGGGCGATGAGGCGCGCCGTGGGGTCGAAGCCCATGTTCACCAGGCGCTGGCGTTCACGGCGCAGGTTGAAGAACACCTTCCGCTGGGCCTGGGTGGTCCCCAGCTTGACCATGCGGTGGTTGTTCAGCAGGTAATAGATGATGTAGGACCGGATCCAGTACTGGGCATAGTGCGACAGGCGGACGCCCCGCAGGGGGTCGAAGTGGTTGACGGCCTGCACCAGCCCGATGTTGCCTTCCTGGATCAGGTCCAGGACCTGGGCCGTGAAGGTTCGGTACTCCAGGGCGATCTTGACCACCAGGCGCAGGTTGGCCGACACCAGCCGCGTGGAAAGGCGCGGGTCCTTCGTGGCGGTGAACTGCCGCGTCAGGCGCTGCTCCTCCTCGGGCGTCAGCAGGGGGTGCCGCTGGATGTCGCGGATGTACCGGTACAGCAGGTCGACGCGGGTTTCGCGGGATTCCGCGGCGACGGGGAGTTTCGTGGTTTCGGCCGGTTCGACGGTCGCGTCGAATTCCTCCTCGTCGGGTCGCTGGGACTCTTCGTTGGGTTCGTCGTTGGATTCGTCGTCCGACACGGTCTCTCCCGGGTTCTGGATGTTTCCGGAGAATCCACTATATCTTCGGGCCCCGGACCGGTCAATGCGGAGGCCCGCTGCCGGTCCGTGTCCGGGCCCGGGTCAGGGCTTCTTCACCACCGCATAGAAGTAGTTCTGGCCCCGCAAAAGGAGCAGCAGGACCGAGTCGCCCGGCTTGACCGTGCCCACCGCCTCCGCGAAGTCGCCGGGTGAGGCGACGGGGGTCCGGTTGACCTCCATCACGACGTCCCCCTGTCGGATTCCGGTCGCGGCGGCGGCGCCGTCCTCCGCCACGCCTTCGACCAGGACGCCCTGCCCGGGCTGGAGGTTCAGTTTCTCGGCATCCCGGGCCGCCAGGGGCGCCAGGTCCAGGCCCAGGCTGCTGGAAGCCTTCCGGACCTCGTCGCCGGCAGGGCCGCCGCCCTTGCGCTCGAAGGCGCCGCCGTCGTCGTCGCGTTCCACGATCCGGACCTTCAGGGTCATGTCCCGGCCGTCGCGGACGATCTTGAGGCTGTAGTCCCGATCCGGCTCCGCGAGGCCGACGCGGCGGGTGAGGGCGGCTGCTTCCCCGACCGGCTTGCCGTCGAACTCGGCGATCACGTCGCCGCGCTTGACGCCGGCCTTGTCGGCCGGGCTCTTCGGGAAGACCTGCGACACGACGATCCCGATCCGATCGCCCAGGCCCAGGCTCTTCGCCAGGTCCGGCGTCAGTTCCTGGATGCCCACGCCCAGCCAGCCGCGGCTGACCCGCCCCTTGGACAGGACGTCGCGGACGAACTGCTTCGCCATGTTCACCGGCACGGCGAAGCCGATGCCCTGTGCGGCGGCATGCATCGCGGTGTTGATGCCCACCACGTTGCCCGAGGCGTCGAACAGCGGCCCGCCCGAGTTGCCGGGGTTGATGGAGGCGTCCGTCTGGATGAAGTCGTCGAACGGGCCCGCGCCGATCACGCGATCCTTGGCCGACACGATCCCCGCCGTGACCGTGTGGGCCAGCCCGAAGGGGCTGCCGATGGCGATGACCCAGTCGCCGACCTCGAGGGCGTCGGAGTCGCCCATGGATACCGCGGGCAGCCTGTCCTTCGTTTCCACGCGGATCAGCGCCAGGTCGTACTTCTCGTCGCGGCCGACCACCTTGGCCTTCATCTCGCGCTCGGGCTCGGTCAGGCGCACCTTGATCTCGTCGGCGCCCTCGACGACGTGGTTGTTCGTCAGGATGTACCCGTCGGCGTTGATGATGAACCCCGAACCCAGCGAGTTTCGGCGCTGGGACGGGACGTCCATGCCATCGCCGTCGCCGAAGAAGTGCTTGAACAGGTCGTCCATCGGATCGCCACGGTTTCCGCCCGGGCTGCGGCGGTACAGTTTGTGTCCCTGGATTTCGGTGGACGTCGAGATGTTCACGACGGTCGGTTGCAGGCGCTTGACCAGGGGAGCGAACGATCGCGTCGGCTGGAAGTCGGCGCCGACCGCGGGGGTGGCGTCCGGGCCGTCCGTCCAGATCTTCCAGTCCTTTTCGGGGGCCGCCGGCGTTTCGGCGGTCCGGCAGAAGGTGACCAGGCCCAGGACCAGCGTGCCGGCGAGGACCGTTGCGACCTTCACGATGCGGCTCATCTTCCCCTCCGAATCCCGGGCTCGAGCGGGCGGCCGATGGTGCCTTCCGCTCGCCTTCGCCAACCCGGATGATCGGCAACTATTCCCGGGGGGGCAAGCGGACGCCCACAGGCCGCCGTCCGGACACGGGAAGGCATGGCGCGCACGGCTTGTGCTACCCTTGCGCCGTCGGCGGCCGGGACGCCGGGGGGACGCCCGACCCGGAGTCGCCTGGGACCGGTCAATTGAAGGAATGGTGCGCGTGCAGGAAACCAGTGACACCGCCCGAGCAGGCAGGCGCGAGCACAAACGCATGACGGGGGCCCGGGTCGCGCTGATGCTGGTCGTCCTGGCGTTCGGGACGGGATGCCGCGGTCCCGGCATCGATCCCGCCCGCTACCTGCCTTCCGACGCGGACGCGATCGCCGTTCTCCGTTCGACGTCGGCGCTGCGCGACCGGGCCGCATCCCTGTTCGACCGGCTTCCCGAGGCGGTCGGGGCTGCCGACCTGCTGCGTTCCGCGACGGGCCTGGACCTGCGATCCGACGAGGGAACCCTGGAGCAGGGCCTGGACCCGCGGCGGCCCTCCGCAATCGCGGCGTGGCACGGCGCGATCATCGTCGCCCTGCCGGTAGCCGACGGCGACGTTGCAGGGCGGCGCCTGGGGCTGCGGTTGGCGCGCCTGGGGTTCGTCGAGGACGGTCCGGGTGCCGGCCCGATCCGGCGATTCCACGACGTCCGCGATGCGAAGCGCGAGGCCGTCCTGCGCGTGGAGCGCGACGTTGCGCTGGCCTGCGCGGGGCCCTCGGGGGCCTGCAAGGGCATCGAAGCGCTGGTGCCCGCGGCCGTCGATGCCGATGCCGGGGCGGCGGCGAGGGCGGCGGCGGTCGAGGCGGGCATGCCCGACGCGGACTTCGCGATGGTGGTCCGCAACGCCGGTCTGCTGGCCTTCGTGAAGCAGGCGTTCGGGATTGCTCCTCCGGGCGGCGCCGCGGGCATGATGATCCGGGCGACGGTGGGCGACCTCCGCATGGCCGCGTCGCTGGACGGCGGCCTGCGGGTCCGCGGGTTGCTGGGGCAGGCGGGCGATCCGCTGGCGGGTCCCGGGGATCCGACGCCGCTGCGGTCCGGCGTGCTGGCACGGGCCGACGTGGATCTGGGTTCGCTGCCCGACGGGATGGTGGGCGCCCTGTGGGACGCCTGTGGCGCCCGGTGCCGGCCCGAGGGTCCCGGCGACCCCACGGCACTGTTGCGGGCCTGGGACGGCCGGGTCACGGCCGCGCTGGTCGCCTCGCCGGAGCCCGTGCCGGGCCCGGTGACCGGGGTTCGTGCGTTCCTGCGGCGCGCCGCGGTGGCGGGCGCGATGGGGGTCCGGATCCCGGACGGGGCATCGATCGGCCTGTCCGCGGCGTCTTCCCTGGCGTCCACCCTGGGCGTCGCGTTCCTCCCGTGGGTCGATCAGGCCGCCGAGGGTCGCCGGGCGGACGATGCGGGGCTGGAGGGCGTGGCGGGTCGCGCGAGTGACGGACTGGAAGCCGCGGCCGCGGCCCGCGGGGGCGTGGTGTCGGTGGCGGTCGGCCGGGGCGCCGAGGCCATCGCCCGGGATCTGGCCACGGGCCGGAGGGCCGAGATCCCCGGCGCGCCGCCGGTCCTGTCCTCGGGGACCCTGCTGCGCCTGTCCGTCGATCCCAACGGCTGGGTCGATGCGCTGGGGGGCCTGGGCGTCGAGTTCGTGAAGCACCTGGTGTCGTCCGTCCGCATCGTCGGTGCCGAAGCGTCCCTGCGGGACGGTCGGCTGGCGGTGGACGCGACGATCCGGCTGCGGTGAGGGTGTGGTGATCCGCGTCGAGCACCTCGTCAAGACCTACCCGGGCCAGGCTGCCGAGGCCGAGGACGGCCGGCTGCCCTCGGCCCTGAGGGACGTGTCCCTGTCGGTGGCGCGGGGCGAGTTCCTGGCCGTCGTGGGGCGCTCCGGTTCAGGCAAGACGACCCTCCTGAACGTCGTCGGTGGCCTGGACCGCGCCTGGACCGGGCGCGTCGAGGTCGCGGGCCAGGATCTGGCCCGCCTGCCCGATCGCGACCTGTCCCTGCTGCGCAACCGGACCCTGGGCTTCGTGTTCCAGGCGTTCCACCTGCTGCCGCACCTGACGATCCTGGAAAACGTGACGCTGCCGGCCTGGTTCGGGACGTCGGATCGCGATCGGGGCGAGGCCGAGGGGCGTGCCCGCGAGGCCCTGGAACGCGTCGGGCTGGGCAACCGGGCCTCCGATCGCCCGACGCGCCTTTCGGCCGGGGAACGGCAGCGCGTCGCCGTCGCCCGGGCGCTGTTGAACCGGCCCGCCATCCTGTTGTGCGACGAGCCCACGGGGAACCTGGACGCCTCGACCGGGGCCGCCGTGCTGGACATCTTCCTGGAACTGAACCGCCGCGACGGGACCACGCTGGTCATCGCGACCCACGAGCCCCGGGTCAGCGAAGCGGCAGGTCGTCGGATCGTGCTGGAAGCGGGAAGGATGGTGGAGGGATGACGACCGAATGACGCCACGGGCACAGATCGGCCTGATCGCGCGCTTCCTGGGGCGCAGCCGGGGGCACTTCGCCTTCGCCGGGGTCGGCCTGGTGGTCGGCAGCGCCACGCTGGCCTTCTTCCTGGCCCTGTCCCTGGGCATCCGCGAGCGGGTTCTGAACCGCCTGTACCCGGTCAACCAGGCCGAGCTGGTTGTGGAAACGGTCCGACTGTTCGGCCTGGGCATCGAGGTGCCCTCCCGCCTGGACGAGGCGTCGCTGGCGGCCCTGCGCACCCTTCCGGGCGTGACCGGCGCCTACCCCAAGCAGCGTTCGCGCTTCCAGGCCGTCCTGTGGGGAGGCCGGGAGGTCATCGGTCGGGATGCGCGCGTCGAGGCCTTCTTCGACGGCCTGGATCCGGCCCTGATCCGCGAGGAATTGCGTGCGTCCGAAATCGAGGTGATGGGGCCCGAGCACCCGGGAACCGCCTGCGCGGTCGATGGGGACTGCGGCTCCGGGGGTCGGTGCGACGCGGGAGCGTGCCTTCGCAGGACGTGGTGGGACGGCTTCCGGGACCCGGGCGGCCGCCTGGCCTGTCGCGCCGATTCCGGGTGCCCGCCGGACTTCGCCTGCCGGGGTGGGCGGTGCGTGGTCCCCTGTGGCGAGGGATGCGGCGGGCCATCCGCCGCGGGCGTCGCGTGCGTCCAGGGCGAGTGCCTGCGCACTTGCGCAACGGATGCCTCCTGCGACCCCGGGGAGGCCTGCCAGGGCGCCGGGGCGGACCGCGCGTGCCGCCGCCTGTCGTGCCGCCTGGACGACCCCCGGGATGCCGAGTCCGACGATGCCGAGCGCCTGCGGGGTCGGGTCGTCCCGCCGCCCGGCGCCGCGGCCGGAAGCCTGCCCGATCGGTGCCCGGCCGGGACCTATTGCGCCACCGACACGGTCCTCCTGGCGACCGGCGCCTGCGAAGCCCCGATCCCGGTCCTGCTGTCGCCGTTCCTGCTGGAAATCTACAACCGCGTGGCCGCGACCGCCCTGGACCTGCGGCGCCTGTCGGGACTGGAGGTCCTGGTGGGCGTCCCCTTCGCGATGAAGTACGGCGAGTCCTACTTCGTCGAGGACGACTCCTGGGAGCGTCGGGCGATCCGCCGGTGCCGCGTCGTCGGCTTTTCGCAGAAGGCCATGGACTTCGGCGTCACGATGCCCCTGGGTGCGGCCCAGCGCGCCAATGCCATGCTGCGGGGGCGCGACGCGGCGTCCGAGTTCACCAGCGTCGTGGTCACCACCGCCCGCAACGAGGACCTGCCCCGAATGATTTCGGACGCCCAGGTCCTGGGCCTGGTGCCCGCGCCCCGCAGCGAGGAGGCCCGCAAGGCGGCCAACATGCTGCTGATCCTTACGCTGGTCTTCGCCCTGGTCAGCCTGGTCATCCTGGGCATCTCGGCCATCAACATCACGCACACCTTCCTGATGCTGGTCACCGAGCGCCGGGTCGAAATCGCGGTCTACCGCGCGGTGGGCGCCCGGTTGCTGGACATCCGCCTGCTGGTCCTGGGCGAGGCGGCCGCCCTGGGGGTCCTGGGAGGCATGGTCGGCGTGGCCGTCGCCTGGACCCTCGGGCGCCTGGTCAACATGGTGGCCGCGTCGCTCCTCGGCCGTGTCCCCGGCGCGCCCGCGGACCTGTTCCTGTTCACGCCGTGGGTGGTCCTGGCCGGCATGGCCTGCGCCGTGCTGTTCGCGCTGGTGGGCGCCTGGGTGCCTGCCGGTCGCGCCGCCCGGACCGACCCCGCCACGGTCCTGTCCCAGGGCTAGGTCCTCCACGCCAGTTTTTCTCCATTTTCCGCCATGGCACCCCGGCAGTTCCGGTCCGGCCCCCGGCCGCCCCGGCGCCGACCCCGTCCCGGACCCCCCGGGGCACCCGTCCGAGCATCCCGGAAGATCCATTTCCCTCCAGGGAGTTGCCCGCTTCCGGCGGCCTTTGGTGCCCCCGTGGCGGTCCCGCCGGCTCCCGAATCCGTCCCGATCGGGTGCGCGGATTTCTTGACGGACCGTCGGATTCACCCCGGGGGGTCATGTCGCAGGGGGTATTTGGTGATTTGCGACATCAGGAAGCATGGAAAAACATGAGGTTGCGCGTGTCTTTGAACAGGGCGTGACGAAGCAATGCGGGTGAGCCGCTGTCCCGAGAGGTGATAACATCCTGTTATATTGCAACAAAAGTTCTGATTAGACAGGCCGCAGGGCCCTCGGAGCGCCGAATTGCCCTACCCGATGTGAAAATTATAACTGCCGGAAACTACACATTTTGGGTCACTATGGTTCTGTGCAGGTAGGATTTCGCCTTGTCTAGGTGTAGTTTTGCAGTGCTGAGGCGAGGTCTGGATCTTGACCAGTGCCGACGACATCGACGGGCTGTTTGGAACCTTCGACGCGAAGGTGGACCTCGGCTCGGGGCGCGTGAGCGTCTCCACCGATCTGACGTTGCTGAAGGGCAAGCAGGTCATGGTCACCATCGAGCCCCTGAAGCGCTACCTCGAGGTTAGAACCCTCGGGGTGTTCAACGAGTTCCAGGCTCGCGTCCTGGCCCGGGCGGACGAACTGCCCATCGCCATCGCGAACGCCGTGCGCGTCAATTATCTGGGCACCGCGGCGCTGGCGCAAGTAGACAACAGTTTCCGTCTGGTACTCCCCAAGAAGACTCGTGAATTCCTGGGGACCAAGGGCGACGTGGTCCTGGTCGGCGTCGGCGATTCGCTGCAGATCTGGCAGGCGGAGCGCTGGGCCGAGGCCCACGCGGAAATGGAACTGGCGCTGGCCGACAACTACGCGGCCTACGCAACCGAGATTCACCGGTCGGGCCGGCGCGATGCGCCGACCGCCACCCAGGGGGCCTGAGCAGTGGATGGCGTGCATGTCACGGTCCTCCTCGAAGAGGTAGCGGCCGCGTGCACCGATCTCACTTCCGGGTGGGTGGTGGACGGAACGGTCGGCCAGGGGGGACACGCCGAGGCCATCCTGTCCCGCACTCCCCCCGCCGTTCGACTGATGGGTTTCGATCGGGATCCGCAGGCGCTGGAGGCTTCCTCCTTGCGCCTTGCCGCGTTCGGGGACCGGTTCGTGCCGATCCACCGGGGGTACGATTCGATGCGGGAGGTCCTGGACGAGGCGGGCGTGGCGGTCGTGGACCGGGTCTGCCTGGACCTGGGCCTGTCGACCACCCAGCTGGACTCGGACCGGGGCTTTTCGTTTGCGGGCGACCAGCCCCTGGACATGCGCTTCGATCCCACCGAGGGCCTGACGGCCGCCGAACGCCTGCACGAAATCAGCGAATCCGAACTGGCGAACGTCCTGTTCCTGTTCGGCGAGGTCCCGGCGTCCCGTCGGCTGGCCCACCGGATGAAGGAGGAGGCCCGCGCCAACCGCATGGAAACGACCGCGGACCTGGTCCGCGTGTGCCGCGAGGTCCTGGGGCCGATGGTCCGCAAGATGCCCAGCCCGGTCCTGCCGGCGCAGGCGCTGCGGATCCTGGTGAACGGGGAGTTCGAGCGCCTGGACACGTTCCTCGCGTCGATTCCGTCGATCCTCGCCCCGGGCGGCCGGGTCGCGGTGATTTCGTTCCACAGCGGCGAGGACCGTCGCGTCAAGCAGGGGTTCAAGGCCCTGGCGACGACGAAGGAATTCAGGCTGCCCCAGCGCAAGCCCATCGGGCCCACCGAGGAAGAGCAGCGCCGCAACCGTCGTTCGCGGGCGGCCCATCTGCGGATCCTGGAACGTCCGACGGAGGAGTCGTGATGACGGGGCTTCGCATTCGGACCCGTCGCACGAACACCGGGTGGGCGGTCCTGGGCATCGCGTTCGCGATGTCGATCGTCACCGCCGCGGGCGTCTTCCACGTCTGGAACGCCCAGCAGAACCTGGCGCTGCGCCGGGCGATCTGGAAGGAACTGGGCACTTCCCGAGCCCTCGAAAACGAGCGGACCCTGCTGCGCCAGGAGCAGGCCCGGATCATGGCCGTCCCCCGTGCGACGGTGAAGGCCCAGGTGATGGGGCTGCGTCCGCCCCGTGCGGACCAGGTGATCCAGGCGGACGAGATCGAGGAGGCGGCGCCGTGACGAAGACGCGATTCGCTGCCGTCATTTGCGGGATGGTCGCGCTGACGGCGCTGGCCGCCTGCGGCGCGTCGCAGTCCTCCGACGACACGGCGAAATCCGATTTCCATTACCGCCTGTCCCGGAACTACTACAACGACCGGAACCTGGCGATGACCCAGCGGGAACTGCACGAGTCGCTGAGGCTGGATCCCCGGAACTTCGAGGCCCTGCACCTGCGCGGCTTCGTGCGGATGGGGCTGAACGACCAGGCCGGCGCCGTGGCGGATTTCCGGGCCGCGCTGGCCGCCAAGCCCGACTTCCAGGAATGCCGCAACAACCTGGGCAGCGCGTTGCTGGCCCTGGGGCAGTTCCAGCAGGCGATCGAGGTCCTCAAGCCCCTGCTGGAGGACCCGCTGTACCCGACCCCGGCCTTCGCCCAGGGAAACGTCGGATGGGCCTACTACGAACTGAAGGATTTCGAGTCGGCCCGCCGCCACCTCGAAATGGCCGTCTTCCTGAGCCCCCGCTTTTGCGTCGGACACAACAATCTTGGGCTGTTGCATCGGGATACCGGGAACCTCAGGGCAGCGCGCGAAGCCTTCGAGAAGGCGACGCGGACGTGTCCCACCTTCGCCGAGCCCTGGTACCACCTGGGCGTGATGCTGCAGGAATCGGGCGATTCAAAGGGGGCCGACGAGGCCTTCAAGAAATGCGCCGAGGCGGCACCGGAAACGGCGATGGGACAGCGTTGCGCTGCGCGGCGCTGACCGGCAGGGGCCGGCGGTGATCGCGAACGGGGTTCCGCGGGAACGCGTGTGGCGAGGCGGACGCTCGTCGGGAGGGCCTCCATGGACTACAGGTCGGCGTGGGTACGCGTGCGACGCGCCGTGACCGGGACGGATGACGCCCGGGACGGAGGCGTGGTGCTGCGCATGGCCTTCGTCACCGGCCTGATCCTCGGCGGGTTCGTCTGGGTGTCGGCCCAGGCCGGCTGGTACCAGTTCGACGAGGCGGGCGTCCGGGATGCGCGGGACCTTTCGGCCATGACCGGTTCCGAGGAAGTCCAGGGACGGCGGGGCGAGATTCGCGATCGCACGGGCCGTCGGGTCCTGGCGATGACGGTCCCGGATCCCGAGGTCGTGTACTTCGGCGCCTCCTGGGACGTGGACCGCATCGAACTGTCGTACACGCTGGCGTCGGCCCTGCACCTGGACCCGGGTGAAGTCCTGTCGTCCGTGGTCACGGCCGGCGAATTCGCGCGCATCAAGTCCCACGCGACCCCCGAGGAAGTCCAGGCGCTGAAGGTCATGGACGTGGACGGCGTGCGGATCGATATGAAGCCGCGGCGCTTCTACCCGAACGGCGACAGCCTGGGCCCGGTGATCGGCTTCGTCAGCCAGGCGAACCCGGCCGAGGAGGCCCGTGGCGTGCGCTTCCTGGGCCGGATGGGCGTCGAAGGCAAGTACGACCAGGAACTGCGCGGCGAGGTCCGGGACGTCGCGCTGCTGCGCAGCAAGGGCCGCGAGGGCTTCTACAAGGACGCCCTGGGCATCGCCTGGGAACTGGACGGCAACGACCTGGTCCTGAACGTGGACGCCCAGATGCAGGCGGTCCTGGACGGCGAGTTGATGGCCCAGATGGAAGCCGAGGACGCGCCGGCGGCCATGGGCGTGATCCTGGACGCCCGGACCTTCGAGGTGCTGGCGATGTCCAGCCTGCCCGCGATGGATCCGAACAACTTCGAAACCGCGTGCAAGCCGGATCCGAAGCACGCGGCCGAACTGGGCCTGCCCGAACTGCTGCTGAATCCCTGCGCCAACAAGGTGGTGGGCTATCCCTTCGAGCCGGGCAGCATCGGCAAGATCGTCACGATTGCAACGGCCATCGACGACGGGACCGCGACGCCGGACACGATCCTCGACGGGCATGGCGGCCAGTGCCCCCTGGGTGGGCGCTGGGTGAAGGACGTCCATGCGGTGGGCCGTCTGCCCCTGAGCGACGCGTTCAAGTTTTCGTCCAACTGCGCCCACCTGGACCTCGCCATGATGATGGGCCCGGAAAAGATGTTCGAGGGCCTGAAGCGCTTCCGCGTCGGCCGCACCACCGGGATCGACCTGCCCGGCGAAGTCGGCAGCGCCTTCCAGGGCGCCGACGACTGGCGCAAGACCGGCTTCCGGACGGCCGGGTTCGGGTACGGGTACACGGCGACGCTGCTGGAAATGGCCAACGTCGTCGCGACGATCACGAACGACGGTCAGCGGATCCCCCCGCGGGTGGCCCGGGAACTGCGCAGCGTCGAGGGCGCGGTCGTCCGGACCTTCGACGCGGCCGAGCCGATCCGCGTGATTTCGGCCGAGGCGGCCCGGCAGGTCCGCGACGTCATGCGCCTGGTGGTGATGGACGACCGCGGCACCGGGAAGCGGGGACGTCCGGTGGGGTACACGGCGGCCGGCAAGACCGGAACCGCGCGCCTGCTGGTCCCGGGCCAGGGGTACTCCGAGGACAAGTACCTGTGCAGTTTCGTCGGCTACGCCCCGGCGGAAAACCCCCGGATCGTGGTGGCCCTGACGATGGTCAATCCCCGCGTCCACAAACTGGCTGGTGCCGTGGCGGCGCCGGTGTTCAAGAACGTCGTGGAACGCAGCCTGCCGATCCTGGGCGTGATGCCCGTTGTCCCGGCGGCCCTGACGCAGATGGCGGAGCGATGAGCATGTTCCGATTCGACAGCGCGCTGCGGGTCGAAGTGGGCGCCCGCGGGTTCACCCCCGGGGCGGACCTGGCGGCGTGGTCCCGCGTGACGTCCGACTCGCGGAAGGCGGGTCCGGGCGTCGCGTTCGTGGCGGTCCGGGGCGAGCATGCCGACGGCCACGACTTCCTGGAGGCCGCCCTGGCCGCGGGTGCGCCGGTGGTGGTGGTCCAGGAGGACCGGGCCCCGGCAGGCGCGCCCTGCGTCACGGTCGCCGACAGCCGCCTGGCCCTGGCGATCCTGGCGGCCCGGGTCGAAGGCGATCCGTCGCGCGGGTTCCTGATGGCGGGCGTGACCGGTACGGACGGGAAGACCTCGACCGCGATGCTGCTGGAAGCCGGCTTCCTGGCGTGCGGGCTGGTGCCGGGGCTGATCGGCACGGTCGAGTACCGCTATGCCGGCGTCCGGGAATCCTCGGGCATGACGACGCCGGGCCCGCTGGAACTGCAGGCCCTGTTCGGCCGGATGCGGGATCGGGGCGTGAACGCGGTCGCCATGGAGGTTTCGTCCCACGCCCTGGACCAGCGCCGCGTGGAGGCGATCCGCTTCGCGGTCGCGATCCTGACCGTCCTGACCCGGGACCACCTGGACTACCACGGCACCATCGACAACTACCGCGGCGCCAAGGAGCGCCTGTTCACGGAACTGCTGCCCGCGAACCCCGACGCGAAGGGCGCGGTGGTGAACGGCGACGACGCCTTCGGCCGTCACCTGAAGACCGCCTGTCCGCTGCCGGTCGTCACGTTCTCGCTGGCCGTGGGCGGCGGGGACCTGTGCCCCGAGGCCGTGACGTACGACCTGGAGGGCATCCGCGGCCGCATCTGCACGCCGTGGGGTTCCTTCGACGTGGACAGCCCGCTGATCGGGCCGCACAACCTGGCGAACCTGCTGGCGGCCATCGGCGCTGCCGGGTTGCTGGGCCTGGACCTGGTTCCCTTCGTGGCCGGCGTCTGCGCGGTTTCGCGGATCCCGGGGCGCCTGGAGCGCGTCCGGGGCCGGCGCAACGTCCGGGTCTACGTGGATTACGCCCACACGCCCAAGGCCCTGGAAAACGTCCTGACCGTGCTGCGGCCCATGGTGGGCGCGTCCCGCCTGACGGTCGTGATGGGCGCGGGCGGGGATCGGGACCGGGGCAAGCGGCCCCTGATGGGCCGTGCCAGCGCCCTGCTGGCGGACCGGGTCGTCGTGACGTCCGACAACCCGCGCAGCGAGGACCCCGACGCCATCATCGAGGCGATCGTGGCCGGGATCGTGGCCGCCCGGGACGAGGGCCTGGCCGTTGCGCCCTTCGAGGTCCAGCCGGATCGGCGGGCCGCCATCGAGCGCGCCATCCTGGGCGCATCGGACGGCGACGTGGTGGTGGTGGCCGGGAAGGGGCACGAGGACTACCAGATCCTGGGCGCCCGGAAGGTCCATTTCAGCGACGTCGAGACAGCAAAGGAGATCCTGGACGCATGACGCGGACGTCAACACTGCGCCTGTCGGGGGAATTCATCGCCGAGTCCACCTCGGGTGACCTCGTCCTGGGCTCGGGCCTGTACGCCGAGGGTGGCGCCTCGATCGACTCGCGCACCGCCGGGACCGGCGAGGTCTTCTTTGCCATCCAGGGGCCGCGGTTCGACGGGCACGAGTACCTGCTGCAGGCGGTCGAGCGGGGCTGTGCCGGGCTGGTGGTCCGGAGGGGCCGCGAGACCGACGCGATGCGCGCGGCCGCCGCGAACCCGGCCCGCGTGTTCATCGTTGCCGTGGACGACACCGAAACGGCCCTGGCGCGTACGGCCGCCGCCTGGGTGGAAGTGCTGTCGCCGATCGTCGTGGCGCTGACCGGTTCGGTGGGCAAGACCACGACCAAGGACCTGGTCCGGGCCGTGTCGTCGTCGGGTCGCGAGACCCTGGCCACGGTCGGGAACCGGAACAACCGCCTGGGCCTGTCGCTGACGTGCCTGCGCCTGCTGCCCAGCCACGAGGTCCTGGTGGTCGAGATGGGCATGAACCACCCCGGCGAGATCGCGGACCTCTGCCGCATCGCGCCGCCGCGGGTGGGGATCGTGACGATGGTGGCCGCGGTGCACCTGGAGGGGATGGGGACGCTGGAAGCGGTGGCCGAGGCCAAGGCCGAACTGGTCCGGGCCCTGCCGCCCCACGGGACGGCGGTCCTGAACGGGGACGACCCGCGCGTGGCCGCGATGCGGTCCCTGACGACGGCCCACATCCTGACGTTCGGGACCGTGGCGACCGCCGACGTGCGCATCGAGTCCGTGGAACTGGACTCGGACGGCCGGGCGTCGGTGACCTTCGAGATCGCCGGCGCCTTCCACCAGACCCGCCTGTCCCTGGTGGGTGCGCACCACGCGATGAACGCCGCGGCGGCCGTGGCTGCCGGGATGGCGGTCGGCATCGCGCCCGAGAAGGCCTGCGCGGCCCTGGGCGCCGTGACGCCGGGGCGGCACCGCATGGAAGTCGTTTCGGCGGGGACGATCCGGATCCTGGACGACTGCTACAACGCGTCGCCGAAGTCCCTGCGAGCCGCGCTGGACGCCCTGGTCGCGGTGTCCGGCGGCCGCCGGGTGGCGATCCTGGGGGACATGCTGGAACTGGGCGAGGCCACCGAGGACGCCCACCTCGACGCAGGACGCGCCGCGGCCCGGGCCGGTGTCGGCCTGCTGATCGCCGTGGGCCGCCAGGCGGGGTTGATCCGCCGGGCCGCCGTGGAAGCGGGCGTGCCGTCCGGCGCCGTCTTCGAAACGCCGGACGCCATCGCCGCAGCCACCGTGGCCCAGGCGGTGGTGGTTGCAAGGGATACGGTCCTGGTCAAGGGCAGTCGGGGCGTGGGCCTGGAACTGGTCGTCGAGGGACTGGCCGCCCGCTTCAAGCAGGGCGTGTCGGACACCGGAAACTAGCGCGGGGTGACGGATGCTGTTCCACCTGGCAGAACTCCTTCGGGACCAGTTCAGTTTCCTGAACGTGGCCCGGTACGTTTCCTTCCGCGTCATGGCGGCGTTCATCACCTCGCTGGTCATCTGCCTGGTGCTGTTCCCCTGGCTTATCGCGACTTTGCGCGAAAAGGACGTCGGGCAGGTCATCCGGGACGACGGCCCCAAGTCGCACCATTCCAAGGCCGGCACCCCGACGATGGGCGGCGTGCTGATCCTGCTGGCCATCCTGGTGTCGTCGCTGCTGTGGTGCCAGTTGACCAACAAGCTGGTCCTGATGACGCTGGGCCTAGGGGCCTCCTTTGCGGCCGTGGGCTTCGTGGACGACGTCCGCAAGCTGCGCGAGAAGCACTCCAGGGGCCTGTCCGGCAAACTGCGGCTGGCGATCGAGTTCGCCCTGACCCTCGGGATCCTGGGCGGATTCATCTACTGGTTCGGGCCGTCGGTGCACTACGACCTGCGCCTGTTCATCCCGTTCATGTCGGCCGAGCGCTACTGGATCGACCTGCCGTTCCTGGTGTACCTGGGCCTGGCGGCCTTCGTCGTCGTCGGGACCTCCAACGCGACGAACCTGACCGACGGGCTGGACGGCCTGGCCGCGGGTCCGATCGCCATCGCGTCCGCCGTTCTGCTGATCCTGGCCTACGTGTCCGGCGCCAAGCTGGGTTCCCTGGACCTGTCCCGCTACCTCCTGATCCCCAGCGTCGTGGGCGGCCAGGAACTGTCGATCATCGCGTCGGCCATGATGGGCGCCACGATCGGCTTCCTGTTCTACAACTCGTATCCCGCCGAGATCTTCATGGGCGACACGGGCAGCCTGGGCCTGGGCGCGCTGCTGGGATCGATGGCCGTCCTGACCAAGAACGAGATGCTGTCGATCATCATCTTCGGCGTGTTCGTGTTCGAGGCCCTCAGCGTGATCGCCCAGACCACGTCGTTCAAGCTGACGGGCAAGCGCATCCTGCCCATGGCGCCGGTTCATCATTCGTTCGAAAAAATGGGCTGGAAGGAACCGAAGATCGTCGTCCGGTTCTGGATCGCGTCCCTCCTTCTGGCCATGGTCGCCCTGGCTTCGATCAAGGTGAGGTAGCCCGATGCGCTTCAGCGCCACCCGCCTGGTGTCCTCCATCCGCCGCCTGCGGCACGCCCGGCCCCTGACCGCCCTGCCGGCGGGGGGGGAGTTCGACCTCGCCATGTTCGGCGCGGCGGCGGCGCTGCTGAGCGTTGGCACCATGGTGGTGTTTTCCGCCACCGTCCACATGGGCCCCGGGGGCTCCGAGGACGTGATGCACACGGGCGCGCTGCTGCGCCATCTGATCGCCATCGCGGTCGGGGGCCTGCTGTTCTACGCCGCGGTGCACGCCTCCGCGAACGTCATCCGTTGGACGGCCCGGTGGATGGTGTGGCTGGCCGTGCCGCTGCTGCTGGCCGTGTGGCTGCCGGGCATGGGCAAGGAGGAACTGGGTTCGGCCCGCTGGATCAACCTGGGCTTCATGACGATCCAGCCGTCCGAGGTCGCGAAGGTCGGCGTGGCGCTGTACCTGGCCCGCTATCTGGCGAACCGCAAGTCGGTGCTGAAGGACTGGAAGATCGGGCTGCTGCCCGGCGCCGGCGTGCTGGCCGTGATCATGGTCCTGCTGCTGATCCAGCCCGACGTGGGCTCGGTGTTCCTGATCGCGATGCTGGCGGTCCTGATGGTCCTGGTGGGCGGGACGCGCCTGCGCTACATCGCCTGGCTGGCGCTGGCGGGCGTGGGCGGCCTGGCCCTGATCTTCGTGTTCAACAGCGTCAAGTTCGCCCGCCTGGTGGGCTGGCTGTACCCGAACCTGACCTTCCTGGGCGTCGGCCACCACCCGCACTTCGCGATGCGCCTGGCGACCGCCGGCGGCCCCTTCGGCTATGGCCTGGGCGAGGGGCCGGGGCACTCCCTGGGCTTCCTGACCCAGTCCTCGACGGACTTCATCTTCACCGTCCTGAACGAGGAACTGGGCTTCGTCGGCGTCGTGTGCGTGGTGCTGCTTTACATGGTCATCGCGATCCGGGGATTCGCCCTGGTCCGTCGCTGCCAGGACGACTTCGTGCGCTTCGCCGCCTTCGCGCTGACGCTGCTGCTGATCCTGCCCGCCCTGGTCCACATGATGGTGGACCTGGGAATGATCCCGACCAAGGGCATCGCCTGTCCGTTCCTGTCCTTCGGCGGCACCTCGATGCTGATGACGCTGGGCAGCCTGGGTCTGCTGCAGCGCATCCATCTGGAGGTCACGGCCCAGGAGGCGTCGCGGGGGATGCCCAGGGCGATCACGGAGGACGGGGAATGACGGCCGCCGTCCGCAATCGCCGTGCCCTGCTGACCGGCGCCCAGACCGGGGGACACCTGTACCCCGCGGTGGCGCTGGGGCGGTGGCTGGCCGATCGCGGGATCGAGGTCGTTCTGGTGGCGTCGGGCGAGGCGGCCGAGGCCGACGTGCTGAAGGGCGTCCCGTTCCAGGTCGAGCGCCTGCGCGTCGGCAAGTTGAAGGGAATGGGCTGGCGGACGCGGGTCCAGGGCGCGGCGTCGCTTCCGATGGGACTGGTCCGGGCGACGGCGCTGGTCCGGCGTCTGGACCCGGGCGTGGTCGTCGGATTCGGCGGCTACACGACGGGGCCGGTGGTCCTGGCGGCGGCGTTGCTGGGCGTGCCCACGGCCATCTGCGAGGAGAACTCGATCCCCGGCCTGACGAACCGCCTGCTGGCGGGGGTCGCGCGGCGGATCTTCGTGGCCTATGACCAGGCGGGGGCGATGCTTTCGTCCCGCAAGTCCCTGCTGACGGGCGTGCCGGTGCGGCCCGCGATCCTGGACGTGCCGGCCCGGACCTACGCGGGGCCCGGCCGGAAGATCCTGGTGTTCGGCGGATCCCAGGGGTCGCGATTCCTGAACCGCCGGGTGCCGGGCGTGCTGAAGCGCCTGGCCGCAGGCCTGGGCGGGATTTCGGTGCTGCACCAGGCGGGCCGCGGGAACGGCGACGAGGTCCGTGCGCTGTACGCCGACCTGGGCCTGGCGGCGGACGTCCGGGACTACGTGGACGACATGCCGGCGGCGTACGCGTGGGCGGACTTCGCGGTATCGCGATCGGGTGCGGGCACCGTGTCGGAAATGTCGGCCATCGGCCTGCCGGCGCTGTTCGTGCCGTTCGCCGCCGCGACCGACGACCACCAGGCCGCCAACGCCCGGCCCCTGGTGGCTGCGGGCGGGGCCTTGATGATTCGGGAAGAGGCCTTCGACGAGGTCGCCGTGGCCGGTGCGCTGATCGAAATCGTGGCCAGCCCCGATCGGCTGGCGGCAATGGCGATGGCCAGCCGGGGCCAGGGGCGCCGCGATGCGCTGGACGTTCTGGGGGCGGAAGTGGCCGTGATGCTGGGTGCAGGAGGGGGAAGCCGATGAAACGATGGGGAGGCAACCGCAAGCGTACGACGGTCCGGCAGCGGTGGTCGTGTGCCTGCTCCACGACCCGTCGGAAGGCCTGCGCCGCCGCTGCGCCCGTGGCGTCCCTGCTGGCCGGTTTCGCGATGGTGGTGGGCGGCAACGGGACCTGGTCCACGGTGCGCGACAGTCCCCACTTCCGGCTGCAGCGCCTGGACGTCGTCGGCGCCGTGACGATGCCCGAGGACGAAATCCTGGCCTCCTGCGGGCTGGTTCGCGGCGGGACCCGCGTGCTGGGCCTCGACCCGTCCGACGTGGCGGCGACGTGCGAGGCGGATTCGCGGATCCGCTCGGCACGGGTCGAATCGTTCCTGCCCGACCGGGTCCGCGTGCAGATCGAAGAGCAGCGGCCCGTGCTGGCCGTCGCGACCGACCAGGGCGTGTGGCTGGTGAACGCGTTCGCCGAGGCCTATGCCCCCTGGGATCCCCTCGACGTCCGGGACCTTCCCCTGATGGTCGGCTCCTCGGAAACCGCCACGGCGGTCCAGCGGGAGCCCCTGCTGCGGGAAGCGGTCGCGCTGCTGCGGACGACGGGCCGGGACGCGGGTCCCTGGGAAGGGCAGGGCCTGTTGATCGAGCACGACCCGACGCTGGGCTTCACGGTCGCCCCGGCGGCGCGCGGCATGTCGGCGCGGTTCGGCGTGGGCCCGTTCCCGGCCAAGATGAAGCGATTGAAGACGGCGCTGGAGGTCGTGAAGAAGCGGGGCCTTCCCGTGGCCGAAGCGTTCCTGGACGACGGGATTCGGCCGGGCCGCGTGACGTTGCGGCTGGGCGGCTTCGGGCCGTTCGCCGACGCGGATCGCGGCGACCGGCTCGGGAGGGTGCCATGAAGAACCGCAGCGAGATCGTCGCCGCCGTCGATTTCGGGACCACCAAGATTTCGGTCCTGGTGGCCCAGATCGACGACAACGGGCTGACGGTCCTGGGCGTCGGTACGGCCGAGTGCGAGGAGGGCCTGCGCAAGGGTATGGTCATCGCGATCGGCAAGGTCGTCGAGGCCATCCGGCAGGCGCGCCACGACGCCGAGCAGATGTCCGGCTGCATCGTGTCCGACGTGCTGGTGGGCGTGGGCGGGACCCACATCGTCGGCGTGAACAACCAGTCGATGGTGTCCCCGAAGGCGCGCGAAATCACGGAAATGGACGTGACGCGGGTCCTGGACATGGCCAAGGCGCTGTCGATGCCGGTGGACCGCCAGGTCATCACGATGCTGCCCAAGCAGTACGCGGTGGACGAGCACGACGGCATCAAGGATCCCGTGGGCATGGCCGGGGTGCGCCTGGACGCCGAAGTGCATCTGGTCACGGCCGCCCGCTCGGCCCTGGACAACCTGCGCCGCTGCTGCGAGCGGTCGGGCCTGCGCGTGGTGCAGTTCGTGGCGAACCCGGTGGCGTCGGCCCTGGCGGTCCTGGAAGACCACGAGCGCGAACTGGGCGTGGTGGTCCTGGACCTGGGCGGCGGGACCGGCGACCTGACGATCTGGCACGGCGGCCGCCTGGTCCACACCGGCGTCATCGGCGCCGGCGGCGAACTGATCACGCGGGACATCGCGACCGGCCTGCGCACGCCGATGTCGCGTGCCGAGGAGATGAAGGTCAAGCACGGTTGCGCGTGGGGCGAACTGGTCAACGCATCGGATCAGATCGAGGTGCCCGGCGTGGGCGGCCGCGAGGACAAGGCGCTGTCCCGTCGCGTCCTGACCGAAATCATCGAGCCGCGGGTGATCGAGATCTTCAGCATGGTCAAGCGCGAGATCCAGAAGACGCAGTACGACGACAACCTGGCCGGCGGCCTGGTGCTGACGGGCGGGGCGTCCCAGATGCCCGGGATGGTGGAACTGGGCGACGAGATCCTGAACCTGCCGGTGCGCCTGGGGCAGCCCCGGGGGATCCAGGGGCTGAAAAGCATCCTGGAAAGCCCGGCGCTGGCGTCGGTGTACGGCCTGGCCGTGTTCGCGGCGCTGTCGTGGCGCGCGGACATGCCGAAGTCGATGCTGCCCGTGACGGACGTTCAGCCGTCGGTCGGGTGGCGGGGATTCCTGAAACGGATCGGATGGTGATTCCGGGTCCGGCCGCGTGGTCCAAGGGGGGACGTCGCGGCAGGTCGCGGAGGACAGATATACCGGAGGGGGGACACGATGGACCGACTGTTCGAAGTGGTCAATGAAGTGGACGAGCTGGCGGACTTCCAGGTGGACGAGGCGGTCATCAAGATCGTAGGCGTCGGATCCGGTGGCGGCAATGCCGTCAACTCGATGATCGACCACAAGGTCGCCGGCGTTCAATATATCGCCGTGAACACGGATCTGCAGGCGCTGCGCCAGTCGCGCGCGGAACAGCGCATCCTGTTGAAGGGCCCGACGAAGGGCCGCGGCGCGGGCGGCGATCCGATCGTGGGCAAGGAGGCCGCCGTCGCCGACCGCCAGCGCATCGACGCGCTGCTGGAAGGCGCGGACATGGTCGTGCTGGCGACGGGCCTGGGCGGCGGCACCGGGACGGGCGCCTCGCCGGTCATCGCGGAAATCGCCCGCAGCAAGGGCATCCTGACCATCGCCGTCGTGACGCTGCCCTTCGCGTGGGAAGGCCGCGCCAAGGGCCAGAAGGCGTGGGACGGCCTGGAAGGGCTGCGCAAGGTCGTGGACGCCTACATCGTCATCCCGAACGACAAACTGTCGCGGGTGGCGCCGGAAAACCTGCCCACCGTGCAGGCGTTCCGCATGATCGACCAGGTCCTGTGCGATTCGGTGACCGGCGTCGTGGACCTGATTTCCCGCCCGGGCTTCATCAACCGCGACTTCCGGGACGTCAAGGCGGTCCTGTCCGGCTGCGGCCAGTGCGTCATGGGCACGGGCGTGTCGTCCGGCGAGGGGCGCGCGCTGTCGGCCCTGGAGCAGGCCATCAGCAACCCGCTGCTGGAGGACACCCCCATCGACGGCGCCCGGTCGATCCTGGTCAACGTGGTCCAGGGCCCCGACGGCACGAACGCGGAAAACGGCCTGATCGGCGAGCGCGTCAACGAACTGCTGGCGGCCGACGGCAACCTGACGTTCGGGCTGGCCTTCGACGAGTCCCTGGGCGACCGGATCAAGGTCACGGTCATCGCGTCGGGCCTGGAGGACATCGAGGTCGTCCGGGCGGGCGTGGACCTGCAGGAGCAGTCCTCCGGGATCGTCCGGCAGGTATCGACCGTGTCGTCCAAGTTCGACCGCTACGGCGCGCGCCCCAGTCTGGCCGAAGCGGAGGAGCCTGTCGCACGGCCCTTTCGTGGGACTGCCGCCAATCCCTCGACGGTGAACGAGTCCGTGTTCGGGACCCCCGTGTTCAACCCCCTCGACGGTGAGAGCGAGCTGGAGCAGACCCCCGCCTACCGCCGCATCGCCCCCTGGTCCCGCGGCTTCACGGCCAAGGCCGAGCAGCCGTAGGCTTCCCTCCCGACGATCACCGCGCGACAATCCCCTCATCACCGCCGGAGGCTCGCCCGTGAAATCCCTGACCGAGCACCTGGAACTGAGCATCCCGACGCGCCGGGCCTTCGTGAACATCACGTCGAAGGTCGAGGAGGCCGTGCGCCGCAGCGCCGTCCAGGAAGGGCTGTGCCTGGTCAACGCCATGCACATCACGGCCAGCGTGTTCATCAACGACGACGAGCCGGGCCTGCACCAGGACTACGACGACTGGCTGGAAACGCTGGCGCCCCACGATCCCACGTCGCACTACCGCCACAACCGCACCGGCGAGGACAACGGCGACGCGCACCTGAAGCGCCAGATCATGGGCCGCGAGGTGGTCGTGGCCATCACCAAGGGACGCCTGGATTTCGGACCGTGGGAACAGATCTTCTACGGCGAATTTGATGGGCGGCGGAAGAAGCGCGTCATGATCAAGGTGATCGGGGAGTGACCTTTGCGCCCGATGCCTTGGCCACCTGGCGTGCGCTCACGAGGCCTACGACAGGGTGTCGTCCCAGGGCCTCGGTGTCGGTCTGGACGTAGCGCTCGTGGCGGCCCCTTCCGAAGGATTGCCTTGAAACTTCGGTTGCGGCAGCAGGGATTTCAAGGCAGAAAAGGCGTGCAGGCCACGCCTTGCGGTACACCCGACCACGGTCGGCCCTGCCTTTCCGTTGCGGGCGCGATGTACCATTGACGGCATTCCGGGGCCGCAGGTCGGGATGACGGCGTTCATGCCCACCAATACGGACTGGGTCGACAAGTGACTGCGGCAAGGAGTGCTGCCGTGCGCGGAGCAGGGTGAAGGGTCCGAGTCCACCGGTCAGGCGACACCGGGCATCCGGGGACCGGGAGTCCGCCAGACGAAACCGTTGACGTCCCGGATGCCGATCAGCCAAAGAAGAACAGTCTGATTGACCGATTTTTACCCCCTTGACCAGTGACGCAACGCGGCGGTACAAACCTTCCTTGACCGTGCGGACCCATTCCACCCTCTGAAACGAGGAGACCGTCCCATGCTCGACGCCGGGGAACGAAAGCGGCTGAAGGACAAGGCCCGCGAACTGCGTGAAAAGATCATCGAGGTGGCCTTCACCTGCGGTGGTGCGCACGTGGGGGGGGCGTTCAGCCAGCACGAGATTCTGGTCGCGCTGTACTACAAGGCGATGAAGATCGATCCGAAGCGCCCGACGTGGGAGGACCGCGACCGGTTCATCCTGTCCAAGGGCCACGGGGGCGTCGGCCACGCCGTGATCCTGGGCGACCTGGGGTTCTACGACCCGGCGCTGTTGAAGGACTTCAACAAGACCGGGTCGCCTTTCGGGATGCACCTGGACCGCCTGAAGGTTCCGGGCGTGGACTTTTCCACCGGTTCCCTGGGCCACGGCCTGGCCCTGGGCCTGGGCGCGGCGATGGGCGCCCGGCAGACCGGCCAGTCCTGGCGCACCTTCGTGGTGATGTCGGACGGCGAGTGCGCGGAAGGCTCCGTCTGGGAAGCCTGCATGGCGGCCGCCAACTTCAAGGCGTCGAACCTGACGGCCTTCGTGGACCGCAACCGGCTGTCGCTGGACGGCCCGACCGAATCGCTGATGAAACTGGATCCGCTGGACAAGAAGTTCGAGGCCTTCGGCTGGCGCACGCTGGTCATCGACGGGCACGACTTCGACGCGATCCTGGACGCGATCGAAATCGCCCGGGCGGAAAAGGACCGGCCGGTGATGATCGTGGCCAATACGATCAAGGGCAAGGGCGTCGATTTCATGGAAGAAAAGACCGCCTGGCACTACGGCGGACTGGACGAAGCCACCCGCGACGCGGCGCTGGCCAGCATCCGGAAGTCGAAGTAGCGCGAGGAGGCGGACATGGCAAAGGCGCAGGGACTCACCTGGACCATCGATGACGCGGATCACATGACCCAGGCCGAAATCTACGGGGAAACGCTGACCCAGATCGGGCTGAAGGACAAGCGCGTCGTGGCGCTGACGGCCGACCTGGCGCGGTCCACCAAGATCGGCAAGTTCGAGGAAAAATCCCCGACCGCTTCTACAACGTCGGCATCGCGGAAGCGAACATGATCGCCATCGCGGCGGGCATGACGGAAGCCGGGCTGATCCCGGTCGTGTCGACCTTCGCGGCCTTCGCGTCCATGCGGGCGGCGGAATTCGTCCGGACGGACCTGTGCTACCAGAAGCGCAACGTGAAGATCATCGCGACGCACTCGGGGACGTCGTTCGGGCAGGCGGGCACCACGCACCACTGCACGGAAGACATCGCCATCATGCGGTCCTTCGCGGGCATGACGGTCATCGCGCCGGCGGACGCCTACGAAACGGCCCGCGCGGTGGCGGCGGCCATCGACCATCCGGGCCCCGTGTACATCCGCATCGGCCGCGGCTTCGAGCCGCCGATGCACAAGTCCATGGATTTCGACTTCGAGATCGGCAAGGCCATCAAGCTGCGGGACGGCCGCGACCTGACGATCATCGCGACCGGCGTCACGGTCCTGCACGCCATGGAAGCCGCCGAGCGGGCGTCCCAGAACGGCGTGTCGGTGCGCGTGCTGGACATGCACACCATCAAGCCCCTGGACGAGGAAGCCGTCCGCGAGGCGCTGCTGGACACGCGGCGCATCATCACGGTCGAAGACCACACGGTCATCGGCGGCCTGGGCGACGCGGTGGCGGACGTCATCGCCCGTTCGGGCAAGGGATGCGCCTTCAAGAAGCTGGGCTACCAGGACACCTTCGCGATGGTGGGCTACTACGAGGACCTCCTGCACCACTACGGGATCGACGCGGACGGCATCCTCGACGCCATCGGCGTGGTCCTGAAGGCCGAGTTCGAGCAGGACGAGGACTGGGAGGACGAAATCTGATGGCAGATGCACGGGAGGAACTGAAGGCGCGAGTCTTCCTGCGTTCCGCTCTGCCACTGGTGAAGGTGGTGCTGGCGGAACGTCCGCAGTACCGGCACCTGCTGCATCGCGCCAACGGCGTCCTGCAGTTCGCCGCGCGCGACAGCGAGCAGGGCGCCTGGGTCGGCATGACGGAGGAGGGGATCGAGGTCAAGCCCGGGATGCATCCCGAGCCGTCGATCACCCTGACCTTCAAGACGCTGAAGGATCTGAACACGTTCTTTGCCGGGGGCATGGCGCTGCCGGGGGTCCACGGCCTGCGGGGCCTGCCCACGCTGGTGCGCTTCCTGCCGTTCATGCTGAAGCTGAAGATCCTGATGCCGACGGCGATGCCGGAAGACCTGGACGGCAAGGCGCTGAAGGTCCGCATGCTGATGCAGATGATCGCGTCGGGCCTGTCGCAACTGGTCAAGGGCGGCGACGAGGTCCTGGGCGGCTATGCGAAGAAGAGTCCCGACCGCGTGTTCCAGTTCACGGTCCGGGGCGGGCCCGCGTGCTACCTGCGCGTCAAGGCGGGGAAGTCCAAGGCCGGCCTGGGGACCTACGCGCGGCGGCGGCCCTACGTCCACATGATCTTCAAGGACATTCCGGCCGCGTTCGAGGTGTTGACGCAGCGCGTCGGCACCGTGGAAGCGGTCAAGAACGGGTACCTCACGGTCGAAGGCGCGATGGAAGGCAGCAAGGATGTCGGGCTGTTCATGCAGCACCTCGATTCCTTGACCATGGGCTAGGCAGGAGGGAGTCATGTTCACGCCGATGCTGACCCGGTTGGGGCTGTATACCCCGCCCTCGGTGCGGGATCGCGTCCGCGCCGGGATGCACCTGCACGCGGTGCTCGGGGCCATTCCGCACCTGGTGCGGCTGGACGAGGAGGCCGCCGCCACCGCCCGCCAGATGGGCAAGGTGGCCCTGGAGTTCCGCGTCTTCGACGGCCCGCGGTCGGTCCTGGCCTTCGACGGCGGGAAGGCCACGCTGTCCCGCGAGGGTCACGGGAACGTGGGCCTGTTCTTCCCGTCCTGCGACGCGCTGAACCGCATGTTCGACGGGGAAAAGGTCACGCCGATCCCGTTCCGGGCCTTCCCGCTGCACCTGAAGGCCCTGCAGTTGCTGCCGAAATTGACCGACCGGCTGACGACGTTCCTGAAGCCGCCTGCCGGCATGCTGGACGACCGGGACTTCCTGGCCAAGCACGTGGAACTGTCGCTGCTGGTGGGCATGATGGCCACGCGCGACCTGGTGGACTACGACCCGAAGGTCGTGCGGATCGCCCACGACCTGCCCAGCGGCACCGTGGTCTTCGAGGTCGTCGGCGGGCCCCAGGCGCACGTCAAGATCGACCATGGCGTCATCGAGGCGGGGGCCGGGGCGCTGCCCGACCCGTCGACGACGGTCACGATCAAGACCCTGGACCTGGCCCTGGGCCTGATCCAGGGCACCGTGGACACGTTCGCCGCGAACGGCAGCGGCGATATCCGGGCGTCGGGTTCCCTGGCGCTGGTGGACGAGTACTTCAACCTGTTCGATCGCGTGGGCCTTTACCTGAAGTAACCCATCGGAGGCGGACATGGCTCTCTACAAGTTCGACAAGTCCAACGAGCTGTTCCAGCGTGCGACCGCGGTGATCCCCTCGGGGATTTCCGGCAACAAGAACCCGGCCTTCGCGGTGCCCGGGTCCTTCCCCTACTACGCCGTCAGGGGCGAGGGGTGCCGGTACTGGGACCCGGACGGCAACGAGTACATCGACTACCTGGCCGGGTACGGGCCGATCGTGCTGGGCTACAACGACCCGGTCGTCGACGCGGCGGCCGACGTCCAGCGCAAGCTGGGCACGGCGTTCAACCACCCGACCCCCCGGGCGGTGGAACTGGCCGAAAAACTGGTCGGCATGATCCCGCTGATCGACTGGTGCGCGTTCGGCAAGAACGGGACGGACGTCACCGCCTACGCGGTCCAGACGGCGCGGGAGCACACCCAGCGCCGCAAGATCCTGAAGGCCCACGGCGCCTACCACGGCAGCCAGTCCTGGTGCCGCCACGGCCTGGGCGGCATCATCGACACCGACTTCGAGCACGTCCACGACTTCATCTGGAACGACGCGACCAGCGTGGAGGACTACTTCAAGAAGTACCCGGGCGACGTGGCGGGCGTCATCATCACGCCGTACCACCACCCCGCCTTCGCCAACCAGGTCATGCCCAAGCCGGGATTCCTGCAGGACCTGCGGCGCATCTGCGACAAGTACGAAGCCGCGCTGATCCTGGACGACGTGCGGGCGGGCTTCCGCCTGGACATCAAGGGATCCCACGAGTACTTCGACTTCAAGCCCGACATGACCTGCTACTGCAAGGCCATGGCGAACGGCTACGCGATTTCGGCGGCCTGCGGCACCAACAAGTACAAGCCTGCCGCATCGAAGGTGTTCTTCACGGGCACGTACTACACGTCCGCGGTCGAGCAGGCCGCGTCGCTGGCGTGCCTGGACGAACTGCAGAAGCCGGAAACGCTGACCCACATGATGGCGATGGGTACCATGCTGCAGACGGGCCTGAAGAAGGCGGCCGAGGACCGGGGCCTGCAGGTCACCATCAGCGGCCCGCCGACGCTGCCCTTCATGACCTTCACCAACGAAACGAACTTCCGCCGCAGCCAGTTGTTCGGCGGCGAGGCGGCCAAGCGTGGCGTTCTGCTGCACCCGCACCACAACTGGTTCATCATGCGGTCGCACACCCCGGCGGACATCCAGAAGACGCTGGACGTCGCGGACGACTGCTTCAAGCTGGTCAAGAAGGAGTTCGGGGGCTAGCCCCTGACCCAGGGGTAGAACCATGGACCGCCTCTTCGATCTGCACGCCCATCCCAGCCTGAAGATGTACTACCTGCCGTACCTGACGCGGACCTTCCACGCCGCGCTGGCGCAGGAGCGCTTCTGGAACCCCCTGAACTTCCAGACGCAATACGGGAACCTGAAGGGCAGCCCGGTGCGCGCCATCTGCTGCGCCCACTACGTGATCGAGTCGAAGTTCCTGGCCAGCGGCATCAAGCAACTGGGGCGCACGCTGGCCTGGGCCCTGGCTCCGGCGCACTACAGCCGCATGCGCAAGGCGGACCCGTGGGTCACCTTGCAGGGCATGATGGAAACCCTCGAGGACGCGATCGCCAACACGAACCGCCGGGTCAAGGCCGGGGAAAAGCGCCTGCGCCTGGCCACGCGGTTCGCGGACCTCCAGGGGCTGACCGGGGACGAAATCGCGGTGATGCACGCCATCGAGGGCGCCCACGCGCTGGGGGACCGGGCGCCGGGCGTGTCCAGGGAGGCGTTCTGGGAGCAGACGAAACTGCGGCTGGCGGAACTGAAGCAGCGCGGAGTCTGCATGATCGGGCTGTCGCACTTCTTCGACAACGAGTTCGCGCCGCAGATCGACAGCACGGAAATCATCCCGAAGGTGAAGGACGGCCACGTCGTCGCGGTGCGGGACGACCAGTTTTTCGAAATGAAGCGCGCCACGTGGACCTGGGGGGATCCGGAGCACCTCAGCGAGGAGTTCGCCCGGGAGTGCCTGCGCCTGGGGATCGTGCTGGACCTGGTGCACGTCCAGGAGCACGCCCGCTGGAAGGTCTACGAGTTGTGCGCCCAGGCCGGGAGGCCCGTCGTCCTGTCTCACAACGGCCTGCAGCACTTCTTCAACCACGAGTACAACCTGTCCGACGCCGAGGTGCTGCGGATCCGCGAACTGGGGGGCGTGATCGGGCTGATCCTGTGCAAGCGGTGGCTGCTGTCGCCCGAGGAGTGCCACAACAGCGGCGCCGACGGCCTCCACGACCTGATCGAGGTGATGCGGTACGTGCGGGACCTGACGGGCGACGTATCGGTGATCGGGATCGGGACGGACTTCGACGGCCTGACGCATCCCTTCACGGACTGCTGCAAGCCCGACGAACTGGGCCGGCTGGCGTACCACATGCGCAAGCACTTCACGCCGCGGGAAATCGACGACATCCTGTGGGGCAACAGCCTGCGGGTGTTCGAGCGGGGCTGGGTGTAGGCCGACCGGGCGCGGGGACCGTCACCACGTCATGACTTCGAAGTATCCCTGGGGATGGGCGCACGCCGGGCAGGCCGTCGGGGCGTCGGGACCCTCGTGCACGTACCCGCAGTTCAGGCAGCGCCACGTGGTCGGCTGGTCCTTGTGGAACACGTGGTCGCGCGTGACCTCGTCCAGCAGTTCCAGGTAGCGGCGCTCGTGGTTCTTTTCCGCCACGGAAATCGCGTCGAAGATGAAGGCCGCCGTGGGGAAGCCCTCCTCCCGGGCGATGGCCGCGAACCCGGGGTACATCGAGGTCCACTCGTGGTTTTCGCCGGCCGCCGCGGCGCGCAGGTTTTCTTCCGTCGTGCCGACGACGCCGGCGGGGAAGGTCGCGGTCAGCGTGACGTCGCCGCCCTGCAACTGGTTGAAGAAGCGCTTGGCGTGCTCCTTTTCCTGGTCGGCGGTTTCCTCGAACACCTGGGCGATCCGGACGAATCCTTCCTTGCGGGCCTTGGACGCGAAGTACGTGTACCGATTGCGGGCCTGGGACTCGCCGGCGAAGGCGGCCAGCAGGTTCAGTTCGGTGCGGGAGCCCTTGAAGTCCATGACATTCCTCCAGTGAAGGGAAGGGCCTGGGTCCTGGCCGAGGATAGCACAAGGCGGGGGGGGCCACAGCGGAAGCGAGCCCTGCGACCCCAAGTGCGGTACAGTTCCCGGGAAATGGGGACAGACACCGATTTTCGGAAATGGGGACAGACACCGATTTCGAGGTGCACGTGACGCTGTGGATCGATGCGGACGCCGCGCCGCGGGACGCGAAGGACATCGTGTACCGGACGGCGAAGCGCCTGGGGCTGGAAACGGTGCTGGTGGCGAACCAGCCGCTGGCCGTGCCCCGGCACCATCCGACGGTCCGCTCCGTGGTGGTGGCGGGCGGCCCCGACGTCGCGGACCGCTACATTGCGGAGCACGCGGTCGTGGGCGACGTGGCGGTCACGGCGGACATCCCCCTGGCGGCGATCCTGGTGGAGCGGAAGGTGATCGTGCTGGACCCGCGAGGGCGCGAGTACAGCGAGGCCAACGTCGCCGAGCGCCTTTCGGTGCGGGATTTCATGGACGGCCTGCGTTCGTCGGGGATCGAAACCGGCGGGCCCCGACCCTATTCGCCCAAGGACCGGCAGGCATTCGCATCGGCGCTGGACCGGGTGCTGACGCGGCGGATGCGGGATGTTCCGGCGCGGTAGACGCGGATTTCGTGCGATCGCTTTCTGATTGGGGGTGCGCGTGAAAGAGATCAGGACCCGACCGCTGTGTTCGATCCTGATTGTCGACGACGATCCGGCGCACGTCGTGGCCATCGAGCGGGTTCTGCGCGGGACCTATCCGGGCATCACGATCGAGATCTGCGAGACCCTGGCGGCCTACCGGAGCGCCGCGGATGCCCGGCCACCGGACATCGCCCTGGTGGACCTGAACCTGCCGGACGGTCGGGCGATCGACATCCTGCGAACTCCGGCCGAGCAGGGGATGTTCCCCGTCGTCGTGATGACCAGCCAGGGCAACGAAGAGGTGGCCGTCGCGGCGATGAAGGCCGGCGCCCTGGATTACGTGGTCAAGTCGGCAGACACCTTTGCCGGGATCCAGCACACCCTCCAGCGCGTCCTGCGGGAATGGGACCTGCGCAAGGGGCATCGGCACGCCGTGGAGGCGTTGCAGGCCAGCGAAACGCGACTCCGCGCACTCTACGAAGACTCGCCTCTCGGTTATCAGTCCCTGGACGCGGAAGGCCTTCTCCTGGACGTCAACCCGCGCTGGATCGAAATGCTTGGCTACTCGCAGGAAAAGGTCCTCGGGCGATGGTTCGGGGACTTCCTGGCAGAGGAGGACCCGGTTTCGTTCAGGGAGAGGTACCTTGGTTTCCTGGCGGCCGGTCGCGCCGAGGGCGAGGTGCTGCATCTTCGACGAAAGGATGGTGCCCTGCTCATCGTTTCGCTGGATGGACGGGTGGGGCTCCACCCGGACGGCAGTTTCTGGTGCATGCACTGCCTGCTGCGCGACGTGACCGAAGAAACGCGGTTGGTTGCCGAGCGGGCGCGGTTCGAAGAGGCGGTGCGACAGCGACAGAAACTGGAATCGATCGGGATCCTGGCGAGCGGTGTCGCGCACGAGATCAACAACCCGCTGAATATCATCATGAACTACGGCCAATTGATCCTGGACGACCCAGAGAACCCGATCACCGTGAAGGAATTTGCCGACAACATCGTGAAGGAAAGCGAGCGAGTCGCCGTCATCGTGCGCAGCCTGCTGAAGTTCGCCCGCCAGGAGAGGGAATCCCACGGACCCACGCAACTGGCCGCCGTGGTCGAAATCACCCTGTCCCTGCTGCACGGGTTGCTGCGGAAGGATCAGATCACGGTGGAGTGCGCCGTTCCCGCGGACCTCCCGACCGTCCGATGCCGGCCGCAGCAGATCCAGCAGGTCCTGATGAACCTCCTCACGAACGCCCGGGACGCCGTGAACCTGCGATTCCCGACGCCTTCGGCCGACAAGACGATCCGGATCGAGGCGTCCGCCTTCCTGAAGGACGGGGTGTCCTGGGTGCGACTGACCGTCGCGGACAACGGCATCGGAATCCTGCCGGGAGTTGCGGGCAAGGTGTTCGACCCGTTCTTTTCCACGAAAACCCGGGACAAGGGTTCCGGTCTGGGGCTTTCGATCAGTTACGGCATCGTGAACGAGCACGGGGGCGAACTCCGCTTCGAAAGCGAGCCCGGTGCCGGGACGCGCTTCCATGTCGAACTCCCGACGCAGGGCGAGGGGCCGGCAGGCAACCTGGACGTGCTGGACCCGGAGGAAGAAGGGTGACCGGGACTCCCCGGCGGCAGTCTCGTCAGGCGTCCTGGGGCTCGTCGACCTTGGGGCGCCACGCGCGGATTTCGTAGACCAGCAGCCAGGCGGGGATCGTGCCGTTCATCAGGGCGATCTTGCGGTTCGGTTTCAGGCCGACGAACTTGTGCGGGGAGTCCTGGGCCACCAGGAGGGCCGCGGTCCAGCCCTGGAAGTGGCGCTTCAGGGTGTCGCCGATGTCGCTGTACAGTTGCTTCACGTCGTCGGCCGCGCCACCGATGCGCGTGCCGTAGGGCAGGTTCGCCACCAGCAGGCCGGCAGGCAAAGGTGCCCGCTGGTCCTGGAACGACCCCACCGAGAACTGGATGTCCCGCTCGACCCGGGCCCGCAGCGCGTCCTTGCGCGCCAGGTCCACGAACTTCGGGTCGATGTCGGACGCGAAGATGGGGGCAGGCGGCGCCGGAACCCGCTGGGCGCGCAGGCGTTCCTCGGTCGCGCGCCACAGGTCCTTGTCGAAATCCGCCATCCATTCGACGCCGAATTCGCCCTTGCCCCGGTGGATCAGCGGGGGCTTGCGCAGGGCGATCATCGCCGCCTCGATCGGGAACGTCCCGCTGCCGCACATGGGGTCCAGCAGGGGCATCGTGCCGTCGTAGTCCAGCATGCGCAGGATGGCCGCGGCCAGGGTTTCCTTCAGCGGCGCGGGGTGGCCCTCCAGCCGGTAGCCGCGCTTGTCCATGCTCTTGCCGGAGGAGTCCAGGGCGAACGTGCAGCGGCCCCGCTGGACGTAGGCGACGATCGTCACCTTCGGCGCCTCGGCGTCGACCAGGGGCGGCTTCAACTGCCGGCGCGTGAACGACTGCATCACGCCCTCGCGGACCCGGCGCAGGATTTCCGCCGGCGACAGCGCCGACTCCTTGCCGTCGGCGGCGATGGGATCGATCGCGAAACTGCGCGTCACGTCGAACAGGTCCGGCCAGGGGATGCGGCTGGCCTGGTCGTACAGCATCTGCGAGGTCGCCGCGGCCGATTCGCGCACCACGCGCAGCAGGCGGCTGGCCGTGCGCAACTGCCGGTGCGCAGCGTAGTAGACCTCCTTCGTCGCCTGGAAATGGACGGCCTTGTAGACCGACCGGATGTCGGTGCCGCCCAGTTCGGCGATTTCGGTGGCCAGGATCGGGACCAGTTCGTCGGGGCACGTGGCGTACAGGTGGAAATCCATCGCAGGGTTGCCTTCGTGTGGGGGAATGAACGTCAGGGCTGATCCTTGTCCGGGGCATCACGATCGGACGGTTCCGGTTCCCGGGCATTTCCGGAGGCTTCTGCCTGCCCCGCGGCCTCGGACGGGCCGTCCCAGTCCCAGAACAGATCCGCGTTGGTCAGGGCCTCGCCTTCGTCCCGTCCCTGCCCGGTCGCGACGCCGCCCGACGTTACGTGGGCCAGGACGTCCTCGAGGTCGGTGGTTTCGGCCGTCCACCAGTCCTCGGTGCCGAACTGCGGCCACGTGGCCGGGAAGATCGGGTCGTGCCAGCGCCGGGCCAGCCAGGCCGCGTAGTGCACGCGCCGCATGCCGCGCAGGGGTTCGATCAGGTCCAGCGTGGTCCGGTCGAACGCCCGGAACTGCTCGTAGGCCTCCAGGAAGACCTCGCGCTGTCGGATCGTGTGGCTGTCGCGGCCGGGCAGCAGCAGCCACAGGTCCTGCACCGCCGGGCCGACCACCATGTCGTCGAAATCCAGCACGTGGAAGCGGCCTTCCCGGACCAGGAGGTTGCCGGCGTGGAAATCCCCGTGGATGCGGAAGGTCGGCACGTCCTCCAGGAGGCGGTCGGCCAGGTCCGCGATGGCGTTGGCCGATTTCGCGAACCGGTCGGCCAGGTGCGCGGGCAGCAACCCGTTCAGGGACAGCCACGCGAGGTCGTCGCGGATGTACGTGTCGGCCGTGATGCGGACGCGGGCGGGGGCGTCGCGGCGGGCGCCCACGTTGTGGATCCGGGCCGCCATCATGCCCAGGCGCTCGACCGTTTCGTCGTCCAGATCCTCGGGGGCCCGGCCGCCGAAACGGTCGTAAAGGCAATACCAGACGTCGTCGATGCGCTTCAGCGTGGTGCCGTCCGGGAACGGCCGAACGCCGCAGATCGGCACCTCGTCATCGACCAGTTCGGCCATGAAGGCGTGCTCTTCCAGGATCTGTGCCTGGGACCAGCGGCCGGGGCGGTAGAACTTGGCGACGATGCGGCTGCCGTCCCGGAGGAGGACGTCGTAGACGCGATTCTCGAAGGAATTCAAAGGGTGGCACACGGGCGCGCAGTCCAGGCCCGCGGCCTCGACGGCGTCCAGCACCCGTTCCGGGGTCAGGGAAAGGAACAGGTCCGTGATTCGGCTTTCCATGGCTGCACCATAGTCCGATGCGCGCCCGGGCGCAACGAGGGGGACCGCCAGGACGCCTTGCACCCCGCGCCGAACGCGACAACAATTCCCC